>QBMO01000005.1:23599-39261 GCA_003242075.1 Alphaproteobacteria bacterium | reverse complement strand
AGCACTAAGCCGCCAGCCGCCAGCAGCGCAGAGATCGGCAAGCCTACCATCGGCGAGAGAGCACCGCTCGCGAATGGCCGTGTGCGTTTGCGATGGTGACGGCGGTCGGCGTCGATGTCGCTTGCGTCATTGATCAAATAAATGCTCGACGCCGCAAAGCTCATGGCGAAGAAGGCGATAAGCGCGTTGATCCAAGCGCTCTGGTCGAACCAACCTTGCCCCACCAGCATCGGGACGAAGACGAGAACGTTCTTGGCCCATTGCTGCGGGCGGATCGCCTTGATCAGCGCCTTCACCATGCCGCCCTGCGGCGGCACCGTGTGCTCGACCTCGAACTCACGCCCAGCGCGGCGCGCAAGGCCAGCGCTAGCGTTGACGACCACGGCCGCCTTGGCGGCCCGCCAGACTTTCAGATCAGCGCTTTCGTTGCCGGCGTAAACGAAGCCATCCGGGAACGCCGCGTGCAGCGCTTCGGCTTTACGGCGGGACTTGAGATTGATGGTTTCATCCGAGGCGAAGACGCGGTCGAACAGGCCAACGTGCTGCGCGACACGTTCGGCGTCGCGCTCGTTCGAGGCGGTGGCAAGCACGATCGTGCGCCCTGCGGCGCGTTCAGCAGCGAGCCATTCCAGGAATGCCGGCTCGTATGGCAACAGACCCGGATCGCATGGCGCGGCTTGCGCCAGTTGCGCCTTGGCGTAAGCGCGCCCGCGCATCAGCCAACCCAGCAAGGTAAACACCCGGAGCGGCGACGCCGCCACGTAGCGCAACATCGCCTCGACAAAGAGATCGCCTCGGATCAGCGTGCCGTCGAGATCGACGGCGAGCGGAAGCCCAGCGTCGCGCGTGCGCACTGCTCCAAGCCCTGACATCGCTTCTCAACCTTTCGCCGAGCCTTCTCAGTATCGACGCGCCGTGCAAGGAGCAATCCAACACGCCGCGACGGCGTGCCAAACCGGCAAAACGTGGTGAATTTTCATACGCTGCGGGAATGGAGCTGCGGCGGCATCAACCCAACAGCGCTTCGGCGCCAGTTTGTGAGGCGCCATGACCGGCGATGGCGTCGGCGGAGCCGCCGCAGCGCTCAGAATAAACCGTAGGTACAAAAGCAACTGGCGTTGGCTTCGCGCGTTGCCCAGTGTCCATGTTCTGGAGGCACAATGCGCATTCGAGCCGGCTTTGACATCACCTACGAATGCCCCGCGCCGGCATCGGCTGTCCTTACGCTAAACGTGCATCCAAGCCGCCGGGACGATCTGCTCACGCCCGACACGCTCAGCAACAATCGCGGCGTGGCCATGGAGCAATATCGGGACTCCTTCGGAAACATCTGCACCCGCGTGCTGCTGCCGGCGGGTTCGACCACTTTTTCCAGCAATTTTCTTATCAAGGACACTGGCCTGCCCGACCGGGTGCTCCCGGACGCCAAACTCACCACCGTCGAGGAACTGCCCGATGACGTGATGCTCTATCTGTTGGGCAGCCGCTATTGCGAGACCGATCGCATGAGTGAATTCGCGTGGTCGATGTTCGGCAGCACGACGCCCGGATGGGCGCGGGTTCAACGCATCGTCGACTACACGCACGAGCGCATCAAGTTCGGCTATCCGCACGCACGCGCCACACGCACTGCCTGGGAAGCGCACGAAGAAGGCTTGGGCGTCTGCCGCGACTTCGCTCATCTGGCGGTCACTCTGTGCCGCTGCATGAGCGTGCCAGCGCGCTATTGCACCGGCTATCTGGGAGACATCGGCATTCCGCCCGTCGATGCGCCGATGGATTTCAGCGCCTGGTTCGAGGCCTATCTCGATGGCGAGTGGCACACGTTCGACGCACGCCACAACACGCCGCGCATCGGCCGCATCCTCATCGCCCGCGGGCGCGACGCCACTGATACCGCAATCGCCACGACCTACGGCACGGCCAATCTAACGGGCTTTAAAGTGGTGACGGACGAGGTTTAGAGTTCGTCCTGGTGTCCGAACGTGCGATACGGATCGAAGTAAGTTTGCGCGGGATCATCATCGCCACGTATCAGAGCTCTGACCATCTCCGAGCCTAAAGAGGCGAAGGTCACGCCGTTGCCGCCGTAGCCATACGCCAACAAAACGCGATCCATAGTCTGGGCCCGGCCAATCGCCGGCAGGCCATCCGGTGAACCGCCGAACGTGGCCGCCCATGCGCAATCAAATTGCATATCGTCGCGCTGCAGCATAACGGCCGCCTTCGCCGCGAGCGCCGCGTGCTTCTCCGGGATTAGCGCATCGCGCTTTTTCGCATCGACGAACTCCTCGTCCTCGCCGCCCACGATAATGCGGCCGTCGCTGGTGGCGCGCGCATAGAGGTATGGGTCCGACGCCTCCCAGATCAGCGCGTTTTCGCGCCATGCCGGCGCTTCACCGGGCTTGCTGGCAATGGCGTAACTTGAGGACAGCGAGAAAGCCTCGGGCAGAAACAACCGCGCCGCCTCGTATCCGGTCGCGAGCACCACGTGTTTGGCGACAATATCGGCGCCGTTTGCGCAGTGAACACGAACACCGTCCGACTCCAGCCCAAGCCGTTCAACCTCGTGCGGAAAACACAGTTTGGCGCCGGCACCGCGCGCCGCTTTGATCATGCCTAACGTTAGTGCGACCGGATCGACCTCAAAGCTGCCGGTGGACAGCAGCCCATCGCGAGGCGCGATGTCGAAGCGCTCACCCAGTGCGGCGCCTTTCATGAGCGCTGAGGGCAATCCCGCCGCGGCGCGCGCTGCGACTTCGTGCTCGAGTGCCTCCGCATCGAGCACGTCGCCGGCCAAATAGAGTTCCGGTCGCGACTTCCAGCTGCAGTTCAAGCCGAGCGACGCTATGCGTTCATCGAGCGTCTCAACAGCACTGAACACGCGCCGCCAACGCCGCGCCGCCTCTTCCGCACCAATCGCGCGCGCCAGATGCGTCAAAGGAACGTCGGCGTCCCACATGACGAGCGCAGTCGAAGCCGCAGTTGCGCCAGTCGACGGCGCGCGCCGATCCAACAGCGTGACGTCCAACCCGTCCGCCGCGAGGCGTTGAGCGACCAACGCACCCATAACACCGGCGCCGATGACGACGACATCGCACGACTGCGGCAGCTCCTCCGGCTTGTCTTCGCTCGGCGCTTCGCGCCAACAATTGCGTCCGCCGCGTAGATCAAGTCGTTCGGTGAGGTTCATGCCTAAGCCAGCGTCCGGAGGTTCGGCTCGCGCTCAAAGAACCGCTGGCTCGCCGCCTCGATGAACGCATCGTCCAAACCCGTTATCCCCTCATCAGGCTCGACGCCGGCCTTGTCGAGCAACGCCTGCGCGCCTTCGCTTGCGCCGATCGCTTTGAGATGCCCGAACGCGTCCATGACGAACTGAACTGCTGCCGCTTCTTTCGTCATCAGATCAGCAGAGTCAGCCGACAGCACGATCGCAACGGCATCGAAAAGCACCGAGGGCGAGCCCGCCAACTGGCCGTCAGCTACCCGCATCTTGCCACCCTTGAGCTTGGCGCCGCCCACCTTGGGCGCGATCACGAATGGCTTGGCCTTGGCGGCGGTGACGGCATCGACGACGGCATCGAGGTCGACGCCATCCGTTCCGTCCGCGATTAAAATGCCGACGCAGCGGCCTTCGAGCGAGTCGTGTTGGCGAGGCCCATGAATGATCCGTAGCGCCGGCGACAGATCAAGGTCCTGCGGCTGCACTGCCGCAGCCGATGCGGCCGGCACGGCCATCGCCAAACCATCGGCGACGCGCGCGGCCAAATCCGGATCAACGTTCACCAGATTTGCGAGCACGCGCTTGCGCACATGAACCAAGCTCACTTTAGACAGCTCGAAAACGAGCGCTGACGCCAAGTGCGCTTGTTCGGCTTCGTGGAGCGATCGGAAGAAGAGCCGCGCTTGGCTGTAGTGATCGGCGAAGCTTTCGGCCCGCGAGCGCAGTTTGTCGCCAGATTGGTTGGCTATGTCCTGCGTCTCAAAGGTTCGAAATCCGCGCGCGGTCGATTCTCTCGGGCCCGCGACTTCGCCGGCTTCATTCAAACTGTTCGGCTCATAATTGGAGCGCCCTTTGGGTAGGCCCATCTGCATCATGCCGTCGCGCTGAAAGTTCATCACCGGACACTTCGGCGCATTGATCGGGAGCTGATGGAAGTTCGACGTGCCCAGACGGCTCTTTTGAGTGTCGAGATAGGAAAACAGTCTGCCTTGCAGCAGCGGGTCATTTGTGAAGTCGATGCCCGGGACGATGTTCCCGGGGCAATAGGCGGCCTGCTCGGTTTCCGCGAAGAAGTTATCCGGCCAGCGATCAAGCACCATCCGCCCAACCATGCGCAGAGGCACCACCTCTTCAGGAATGATCTTGGTCGGATCGAGAACGTCGAACTCAAAGGACTCCGCGAAGTCTTCGTCAAACACTTGCAGGCCCAACTCCCATTCTGGGAAGTCGCCCCGCTCGATCCGCTCGAACAAATCGCGGCGCTGATAGTCTTGATCGGCGCCGGCGATCTTCACCGCTTCATCCCAAATGGTCGATTGCAAGCCGAGCTTGGGCTTCCAATGGAATTTGACGAAGCTCGATTTGCCCTTTGCATTGACCATGCGGAAGGTGTGAACGCCGAACCCTTCCATCGTCGCGAACGAGCGGGGGATGGTGCGGTCGGACATCGCCCACATGATCATGTGAGTGGATTCCGGCATCAGCGAGATGAAATCCCAGAACGTGTCGTGCGCGCTTGCGGCTTGCGGATACCCGCGATCGGCCTCCATTTTCACGGCGTGAACGAGATCGGGAAACTTGATCGCGTCTTGAATGAAGAAGACGGGGATGTTGTTGCCGACGAGATCCCAATTGCCCTCTTGCGTGTAGAACTTCACGGCAAAGCCGCGTACGTCGCGCGGCGTATCGATTGAACCGGCGCCACCCGCGACAGTCGAGAATCGGGTGAACAGCGGCGTCTTCTCGCCGGCGCGTTGAAACAGATCGGCCTTGGTGATGTCGGCCAGGGACTCGTACAATTCGAAGAAACCGTGCGCCGCCGAGCCGCGCGCGTGGACGATGCGCTCGGGAATGCGCTCGTGGTCGAAGTGAAAGATTTTTTCGCGAAGCACGAAGTCTTCCAACAACACCGGGCCGCGGTCACCGGATTTGAGTTGGTTCTGGTTATCGCTAACCGGAATGCCCTGATTGGTGGTCAAGCGGGCGTCGGCATCGGCCTTAGCCGGGGCGTTCTGATGGAGTTCGTCGCCCGCGCCGCGGTCGGTTCCAAAGGTCTTTTGAGTCGGCATGGCGGTCCCCTGACGGCGCGCCTCGCGCCAAATGGTGCGCACGCCAATGCCCGGAGGCCACTTCGGTTCCGTTGACGCTCGGAGAGCCGCTTACTCTGAGCGAATTGAGTAAGAGCCGACAAAACGTGCAGGGCTCGGATAGTCGTTTAGCCCGACGCTTCCGCGGCAATCAGTACGACCGAGATATTGTCGCGGCCGCCAGCAGCGAGGGCTTGATCGACGAGACTTTGCGCCGCCCACTCTAAGGGCGCGCGGCGGACGATTTCGCTGATGCTTCGATCGCCAACCGAGCCGGACAAGCCATCAGAGCACAGAAGAAAGCGATCTCCCGGCAGGATGGCGCCGCATTCAGCATCGAGACTGATCGTCGGCTGAACGCCGACGGCGCGCGTAATGATGTTGGCCTTCGGATGCACAGCGGCTTCGGCCGGCGAAAGAGCGCCGGCATCTACCATCTCTTGCACCATGCTGTGATCGCGCGTGAGGCGCCGGAGCACGCCATTTCTGTAGAGATAAGCGCGGCTGTCGCCGGCCCAGAGGCAAGCGAAGTGGCCGCGGTGCGCCAGAAGCGCAACAACGGTTGAGCCCATGGTCCCGTTTTCGGATTCAGCGAACAGCGCAGCACTCACCTCGCCCATGGTGCGGTTGACGCTGTCGCGAAACGCGTAGGCAGAGCCGAAGGACTTGACGGTCGCGAGCGCATCGACAATTCGCGTGCTGGCGACATCGCCGCGTTCGTGCCCGCCCATGCCGTCTGCAACCGCCCACAGACCGGCGTCGGGGCGATTGAGACAGGCATCTTCGTTCAGCGTGCGCACGTGGCCAACATGGCTTCGCGCGACAGACAGAAATTTCAGGCCGGCAAGGTGCTCGACAGAGCCGGGCCGATCAGCGGCAAGAAGAGATGCGCTCACGATAGGGTGCTCAATCCATCAAGCTTGCGGACGTGGCGCTCATAGCCGGTCTTGAACGCGCGATTGATGACGCTTTGGGCGTTCTCGCGGGCGTCAGCCACCAGACTGGCGTGGCGCTTCTGGAATGCGCGCCAGCACGCCTCGCCTTTCAGCAGAACGGTATGGCCTTTCGCTTCTTCCTCAACGCCAGAGGGGCTTAATCCCTCGAAGGCAGCGGCGACCGCGGCACGTGAGCCGGCCATCAGGCATAAGAGATGCTTCTTCAAGTCCTGGAACGAGGCGTTTACTGCCGCGCCGCCTGACAAGAACGGCGCATTGCCCGAACGCAGCAGATCGACCGCGACTCTGTGCGGGTCGGCCCATTTGAATGGATTGTTTTCCGTCGCCGACACGCGCGTGCGGTTCATTTCGAATTCGGATTTGAGCGAGGTGCGCTCGCCCATGAGATCGGCAAGCCCCAGCACGGCTTGGCGATAAACTTGCCCAGCGCGACGCATCACGTCAGCCGGGTCCTCGCCTGCAAACACTGAAGGATCGAGTCCGGCGCCTTCGCAGAAGGCTTCCAACAGCGCCGCGTCCGGTAGAGCCGCGCGCGCCGGCGTAGCCGAGGACGGCCGCTCCCAATTATCGCTGACCACGAAGTCCGCCGCGGAAAGTACAGGTTCGCGTAACATCGGCGAATGGAACGGCGCGTCGATGGAGCCGCCTTGCGGCTCGGCACGATCGTTCGCAGGCGTCATCGCAAAGTCGACTGTGATCATGAACTGGCCGAGATGGAGAGCGTCCTCAGCGGCCAGCAATGTCTCGACGTCGCGCGGCAAACGCCGTCTCTCTTCGCCGACGAAAACGCCATTGGCGCTCAAGTCCCGCACGTGAACGCCGGCATCGCTGACGCGTAGCGCGCAATGACGGCGCGAAAGTTCGCAAGCAACGTCCTCGATCAACCAGTCGACGCCAGGATCGCGGCCGATCTCCACAACGCCGGCAGCAAGCGCCCGCGTCTCGATCGGACGGAACGGGTCGGCCGCGTGAAACAGTCTCAGAGTGACCATTCTTGTCCCCGTTGCTCGTCTCGCGGCGCCGCACTCTCATTGGCTGGCGCGAGAATGGTGGTTGCGTTCAAGTTCGCCGGCTGCACGAAGCCGCCCGCTTCCAGCCGCTTGTGCATGGCGACCATCAGCGCATTAAATGCCTCGAAGAGATCGCCGAACTCGTCGCGCCGTTGATGTGAGATGCGGAAATCAAGATCGCCGCCTGCCGCATCGCGGAGCGCGAGCCGAAGCTGACGCACCGGCCCCAATATCCATTTGGTTGCGGCGATGGTGAGGCCAGCGACCAGGACAAGCGTGAGCAGGCCAAGCCCAATCATCATGATGCGCGAGATGAGAGCGGCCTGGTCGAGCGCGGTGCGCAGAACGCTGACTTCCACTGCGCCGACGTGATGGCCGGCATATTCGATGGGGCGGGTGAAGCGGAAGCTTTGCGCGCCGTCCGAGGTGCGCATCGTCGTTACGGTGACTTCGGTCGACCCGCTTTCGATGCGCCGGCCGGTTGGCTCCAAATAGCGCGCGCCGACGAGATCCGGCGTGCTGGCAGCCTGGATGACGCCTTCATGGTCCACGATCAGCATTTGCGTGACGTTCGGATCTTCGGCGGCGGCCATGACGAAGGCCCGCGTCGGCAACCAATCACGCTGTTCAGGCGGCAGTCCGACATTCTCCGCCGCCGTCAACGCCGCGTTGCTGGCGACGAATGAGGCGATCGAAGCGCCCGAAGTGAGCGCCACCTGCTCCATTGCTGCGTATTGGCGATCCAGAACGAAGCCGATGCCGAGCGCCAGCACGGCGGCGGTGATTGCGGTGGTGAGCAGCGCTGCACGCGCCGGCAGCGGCAAACGGCGCTTGCCGCCGTCAGCCTGCGTGTTCTCGAATGCCGCCTTCTCCCGCTGCAGCGCTTCCAACAGCGCCGCGCCACTGGCGAAGCGCTTCTCGGGACGCTTCGACAGAAGCTTTTCGATGATGAAACGGAGACCGGCCGGGCATTCCGGCGAGACCTGGATCGGCGCGGGGTCCTGTTGCGTGATCTGCAGCGCCAGGGTCGCTGCGCTTGCACCGTTAAACGCCGGACCGCCAGTGATCAATTCATAGAGCAGCGCGCCGACCGAAAACAAATCGGATCGCCCGTCGAGTTCGCGCCCGAGCGCCTGTTCGGGGCTCATATAGCGCGGTGTGCCGACAACCTGGCCGATTTGCGTGCGCACCATTTCGGCGGCTTGCGTTTCAGTGCACTGCTCAATGCGCGCAATGCCGAAGTCGAGAATTTTCAGCGTGCGGCCATCCTTGCCGAGCATGATGTTGGACGGCTTGATATCGCGGTGAACGATGCCTTGTGCGTGCGCGTAACGCAGCGCTTCCGCCAGCTGGCAACCGATATCGATCACCTCGCCGATGGGAAACTGACCCTTTTGCTCCGCGATCTGATCGAGCGGAGCGCCGTCGAGCAATTCCATGGCGATGTACGGGAAGCCCTCGATCTCGCCGACGTCATAGATGGTGACAATGTTGGGATGCGACAGCGCGCCGGCGGCGCGCGCCTCCCGCAGAAAGCGCGATGCAAACTGTGCGTTGCGGCAATACTCGCGCTTCAGCACCTTGATCGCGAGCACGCGATTGATGCCGGGATCGTAGGCGCGATAGACATTGGCCATCGCGCCCTGCCCGATCCGCGCCTGGATCTGGTATCTGCCGACGAGCTTCATCTAGTTGGCTCCGCCCAGCGAAGCTTGCAGGCGCACCGCCCGATCAAGATCGCGCTGAATGGCCGGATTGCTGGCGTCGAGGGCGCGGGCTTGGCGCAGCAACGCCACTGCGCGATCTACGTTACCGCCGTTCAGCTGCTGCAAACCTTGGAGGCGCAGTTCATTGGCGCGGCTGGCGTTGGCGCTGGGCGTGGACGCCAGCGGTTGGGTGGGTCTGGGCGTTGCCGGGGACTCGGCGCCTCCCGATGGCGCGGACGCGACGGAGACGCCCTGGCGCCGCGGGATCATCAACGTCTGCCCGGCCGAGACTTGGTTCGGCGCATCGAGATCGTTGTAGCGTGCCAGCGCGTAAAAGAGCAGCGAGTCACCAAGAAAGCGCTGAGCGATCTCCGACATCGTCTCGCCTTGGCGGACGGTGTAAGCGCGTGCGGTTCCTCCGCCCAACACTTCAGCCGGATCGCCGTTGATCTGCTCCAGCAAGCGCGAAGCGGAGCGCAGATTGGGCTGCTCCTCCAGCGCCGCTTCCAGTTCGGCCTCGGCGCGGCGCGCGTCGCCCTCGCCGAGCAACTCGATGGCGACACGCACACGCTCGCGCGGCGCGAGATCGGGGGTCACAGACGTAGAGTTTGGCAACACATTGCCGATGTCAGGCATGTGCGAGCATGCGCTGGCGAGCATGGCCGCAAGCGCGGCCGCCATAACGCGGAATGGCCGGATCACGAGAGACGTCTCCTTAGTTCTTCTTGTTGACGGCGCACGGGCGAACCTAGACGCGCCGTCCACTCCGGGTCGGAAATGGTTTTCAGAAAGTCGCCCGCGACAAGCGGGCGCGAGAAAAAGTAGCCCTGGAAGGTCGAGCAACCGAGCGCATGCAAGGTCTCCACCTCTTCGAAGCGCTCAACCCCTTCGGCGAGCACGGCGAGTTCGAGCCCCGCCGTCAGATCAATGAGCGCTTTGCAGATGGTGCGGCTATCAGCGCGCTGATCGACATAAGAAACGAACTCACGATCGATCTTCAGCTTCTGGAACGGCAAGCGGCGCAGATAGGCCAAGCTCGAATAACCGCTGCCAAAATCGTCGATCGCCAAGCTGAAGCCGGCTGCGCGCAATTGTTCGAACATGGCGTGGGTGCGCGCCGCGTCTTCCATAGCGGCGGTTTCAGTCAATTCGAGTTCGAGTTGCGAGGGCTTCAGGCCATGCGAGGCCACCATCCGCTTCAGCGCGCTGACCAGCGAGCTATCGCGAAGCTGGTGCGCTGAAATGTTCACCGCGACCTTGAGATCATTGTGGCCGGCGTCGCCCCACTCACGCAGTTGGCGGCAGGCGGCATTGACGGTCCAAAGACCAATCTCATGCACCAGTCCGCTGTCCTCAAGGATCGGTACGATTTGGGTCGGCGAGATCATCACGTTGCTGGCGTTGCGCCAGCGCAGCAGCGCCTCGGCGCCGACGACTCGCCCCATCGCGAGATCGACGATGGGCTGGTACTGCAGCGTTAGTTCATTCCGCCGGATTGCGTGACGCAAGTCCTGCTCGAGCGAAAAGCGCCGCCGCGCGACTTGCGGTGAAGGCCTGGCGAAGAAAGCGATCGCGCCTTCCGCCGTGCGTTGCGGCCGCGCTAGCGAGACAAAGGCGCGGTTCAAGAGATTAGCAGGCTCGTCGGCATCGGCCGGATACAGCGCCGCGCCCAGTTGAATGTCGGGCGTGACCGTCGCCTCATTATCTTGGATGTCGCGCATCAGCGCGTAGCCGATCGCTTCCAGTTCGGCCTGCGCGGCTTTCGCATCGGTCCCGGCGCCGAACCACACGGCAAAGCAGTCGCGATCGACATGCGCGAGCGGGCGACCGGCGCCGACAGCATTCGTGAAGCGCGCCGCGGTCGCCGCCAGAATGCGCTCGGCGGCATCGACATCGAAGGCAACGATCTGATCGTAGTTCGCCAGACGCACTAGGCCCAGCAGAGCCGGCGTCGCGCAGAAAGCCAGATCCTGCGAAACCGTCTCAAAGAAGACTTCCCGCCTTGGCAACCCGGAGATCGGATGTCGCTGCGCCTGTTTATCGAGCGCCTCTAACCGGGCGGTGATGATCTGGAAGTTGGCGATGATTTGGCGATGATCATCGGACGTGGGGCTGCGACCGGAGTCTTGTTCCCGGACTTGACGGTCAAGCATGCTGGCGATCGCAGCAATCGGCCGCAACGAACGCACCAGGCCGATAAAGCTGAGCAGCGTGACGCCGAGCGCCAGCGCCGCCAGCGGACGCGGCCCTTCTGGGGTCGCGCTCACATAGAGCAACGCCAAGAGCGGAAAGAGCGAGGCCAGCACAGCGTAGGCAAGCGCGCGCGCGCAGACGCCGCGCGGCAGTAGCCGCGTCATCGTTTGCAGGCTGCTTGCCAACGCACCCATACCAAACCCAGCTCCAAGCCCGAGTTTGGTTTACGACACGCTTCGCTTAATCCACGTAAAGCAGCGTGATTAGCGTTTAGTGGAAATGGAACTTTTTGGCTCGAAAGCGGCAGTTTGATACCGTGCAAGCGCGGCGGATCGGAAAAACAGCGCGACGGTAGAGCGTACTGACAGCTACGGATTTAGCGGATGTACGCTTCTCCAGGGCGCTGTTCACCGCATGCAACCTCGGCCCCCACTCCGCGTTCACAAGCGTCAGGAGTGGTCGATATGGGTGAGCACGGCGCTATAATGGAATCGGCATGTCTCTCGATCGCGCTGCGTGATCGCACATGAAAATCGCTCAAATCGCGCCGCTGGCCGAGCGCTGCCCGCCGCTGCTTTATGGTGGAACCGAGCGCGTCGTCTCTTATCTCACCGAGGAACTGGTCGACCAGGGCCACGATGTCACGTTGTTCGCCAGCGGCGATTCCATCACCGCTGCGGAACTGGATCCGTGCTCGGCCCGCGCGCTTCGGCTCAGCCCAAACGTGGTGGACGCCCTTCCGCATCACATGATCATGTTGGAAAAGGTCGCCCGACGTGCGCACGAGTTCGATGTGCTGCATTTTCACATCGACCTCATGCATGCCCCGGTCGTTCGCGATTTTGCGCATCGCACGCTGACCACGCTACATGGGCGGCTCGACCTGCCAGACCTGCAACCGTTCTATGCGGCATTCCCGAATTTGCCGCTGGTCTCGATCTCGCACGCACAACGGCTGCCGATGCCGCCGGTAAATTGGGTGGGCAACGTCTATCACGGCCTGCCGCGCGACTTGCTGAACTTTAGCGCCTCCCCGGCGGGCGATTATCTTGCCTTCCTCGGACGTATTTCGCCCGAAAAGCGGCCCGATCGCGCGATCGAGATCGCGGCGCGCGCAGGATTGCCGCTCAAGATTGCCGCCAAGATCGACAGAGTCGATCAAGCTTATTGGGATGAGTGCATCGCGCCGCTCGTTCACGCGCACCCTAACATCGAGTATGTGGGCGAGATCGGCGAGCAGCAGAAATCCGCATTCCTCGGCGCTGCTCGCGCACTTCTCTTCCCCATCGATTGGGAAGAGCCTTTTGGCCTCGTCATGATTGAGGCGATGGCGTGTGGGACGCCGGTGATCGCGTTTGGCAGAGGCTCAGTGCCGGAAGTTATCGATGACGGGGTGACCGGTTTTGTGGTCAACACTGTCGATGAGGCGATCGAGGCCCTCAAGAAGCTCGATCATCTGGATCGAGCACGGGTACGGGCTCGGTTCGAGGAGCGCTTTACGGTGGAACGCATGGCGCGCAACTATGTGGAGATTTACGCGCGATTGAGCAGCGCCGCAGCCACGCCCGGCTTCATCCCCGCTACCGGGCGCGCGCCGGAACAGCTCGCCATTTAGTCCGGAGACGCGATTGACCGCCACAGCACAAGCGCACGAGGACGCCGTCGCGGACGGCGGCCCGATCATGATCCCGGCCCAGACATCGCTTCAGGAAAAGCGGCCGCGCGCGCTCAAGCACGGCGATACGTTCGCGGTTTATGATCCCAACGGAGACATTCTCGCCGGCCCCGGAAGCGCCGAAGGCCTCTTCCACGCTGACACGCGGCACTTATCGCTGCTGCAACTCTCCTTGAATGGCGCGCGGCCGATGCTGCTGAGCTCCGGCCTGCGAGACGATAACGCGGCGCTGATCTGCGACCTCTCCAATCCCGATTTGTATGATGCTGCCGGTCACTGCTCGCTAAAGCATGATCAGCTTCACATCCGCCGCGTGCGCGTGCTCTGGGAAGCGACGGCGTTCGAACGCATCGCCATCAAGAATTTCGCCGCGACCGCGCTCCGCATCCGTCTTGCGATCGCGTTTGCAGCGGACTTCGCCGACATCTTCGAAGTGCGTGGCGCCACACGTGAGCGACGAGGGCGAAACGAGCCTGAGAAAGTAGGCGCCGATACGGTCACGCTTTCCTACACCGGTCTCGATGAGCGCCTGCGCGAAACGCACTTACAGTTCGAGCCCACGCCCTCGTTGCTCACAGCGCGCTTGGCCGAATACGTCATCGACTTGGCGCCCGGACAGACCGCGGCGATTTTCCTCAATGTGGGCTGCGATACCCCGCCCCCCACGCAAGGCGCACGGCGCGCTTTCTTTCGTGCGTTTCTGAGCGCGCGCCGTGCGCTGCGCGCCTCGTCATCGCAAGCGGCCTCGATCACTACGTCCAATCAGATTCACAACGAAGCGGTGCGGCGCAGCGTCGCCGACCTTTATATGCTGTGCACGCAAACGCCGGAGGGGCTTTATCCTTACGCCGGCATACCGTGGTTCAGCACCGCATTCGGCCGCGACGCCATCATCACGGCGCTGCAGACATTGTGGTTCGATCCGGAGATCGCGCGCGGCGTGCTCGGCCACCTGGCCGCCAATCAAGCGACGGAGATCGATGAACGCGCCGACGCCGAGCCCGGCAAGATTCTCCACGAATTGCGCCGCGGCGAGATGGCGGAGTTGGGAGAAGTGCCGTTCCGCCGCTACTATGGCAGCGTCGACTCCACGCCACTCTTTGTGATGCTCGCCGGCGCCTATCTGGAGCGCACTGACGACATCGAAACGCTGCGCCGCCTTTGGCCCAACATCCAAGCCGCGCTCATCTGGATCGAAGTGTATGGCGATCGCGATCGCGACGGCTTCGTCGAGTACTACCGCCAAACCGATGAAGGCCTAGCCAATCAGGGCTGGAAGGATAGCCACGACTCGATCTCACACGCCGATGGCGCGCTAGCCGCTGGCCCGATCGCGTTGGTGGAGGTGCAGGCTTATGTCTATGCCGCCTGGCGCGCCGCGGCAGAGATCGCGAGGCGGCTCGACGATGAAGAGCGCGCACGTGATTTCGACTATCGCGCCGAGGCGTTGCGACTGCGATTCGATCAAGAATTCTACGATGAGGCCCTCGGCACCTACGTGCTGGCTCTAGACGGCGACAAACGCCCCTGCCGCGTGCGCAGCTCCAATGCCGGCCACGCTCTGTTCGCCGGCATCGCACTGCCCGAGCGCGCGGAGACGGTGGCGGCGACGCTCATGGCCTCCTTCTCCGGCTTTGGGATACGCACGCTCGCAACGTCGGAAGCGCGCTACAACCCGATGAGTTATCACAACGGCTCGATCTGGCCGCACGACAACGCCCTCATCGCCGCTGGTTTCAACCGCTACGGCCTCCGCCAGCATGCGGCGCGCATCTTCGAGGGCTTGTTCGACGCTTCAACCCACATGGATCTCCGCCGCCTGCCCGAGCTGTTTTGCGGCTTCCCCCGTCAGCGCGGCGCGGGCCCCGTATTCTACCCCGTCGCCTGCTCGCCGCAGGCGTGGGCGACGGCAGCGCCGATCCTGATGCTGCAATCGTGCCTAGGCCTGCGGATCGACCCACGCGGCAAACGCATCAGCTTCGACCGACCAACGCTACCAGCCTTCCTCGACGACGTCGTCCTGCGCGGACTTTCGGTGGCGAATGAAAGGGTCGACGTCTCGCTCATGCGCTCCGGCGCCGACGTGCTCGTGCAAGTCATCAAACGCTCAGGCGATATCGAAGTCGTAACGACGGCTTAGGTCGTCTATTCGGGCGCGGTGAAGCGATAGCCGACGACCTAGCCATAGCGATCCTCCAAGCAGTCTGACGACGCAGCCCGACGATTGGAGGAAACGCCCTTATGACCAGGGACGCGTGGATGGTGGACCCTAGCGGGATCGAACCGCTGACCTCCTGCATGCCATGCAGGCGCTCTCCCAGCTGAGCTAAGGGCCCATTTCTTCGCCCGGTTGGGACCGGGCGATTTTGGAACGCGCGGAACCTACGCTCCGCACTTCCGGCATTCAAGCGCGGCGCTTAGCGGCCGCTGTCGTCGTCGTCGCCGCCGCCGATTTCGCCGATCTCGTCTTCGGGGAACTCTTCCTCGTCGTCGATCAGCGGCACGGTATCGTCATCGGCGGCATCTTCGCCGAGATCTTCCTCGCCTTCGGAGAAGCCCTCGGGGATTTCGTCGCCAGCGGGCTTTTCTTCCTCGTCGTCATCGACGACGAGCGGTTCGGCATCGGCTTCGGCGTCGATGGCGACGGTTTCTTCGACTTCTTCGTCCTCATCGTCCTCGTCGTCGCCGCTCTTGGCCTTCTTCTTGTCCTCGACCTCGTCATCATCCTCATAGGACGGATCGTTGGCGGCGACGCGGGCGCGGCCGCGCCGGGCGCGAACGCCTTCCTCCGCCGGGTCAAAGCTCGTGGTGC
>QBMO01000005.1:13577-23589 GCA_003242075.1 Alphaproteobacteria bacterium | reverse complement strand
ATTTCGGGCAGACCGCCGGGCGCCGTCGGAGGTCGTAGAACTTCGCCCCGCAGTTCGGGCAGACTTGCTTGTCGCCCAAATCGGTCTTGGCCAAACGGCTCTCCTATCGGCTCGCGACGCGATAAATAGCCCGCGCGCGGGGCGCTCGCTTGCCACCATCGGGAGCGCCTGTCAAAAGCTTTGTCCTCCCAACCCATATTAGGTGTCGTCATGCGTCTAAGGGCGCGCTTTGCTGGACCACTGAAGGGCCGCGCCCGCCCGCCCGGGGATAAGTCGATTTCGCATCGGGCGCTCATTTTGGGCGCCTTGGCGGAGGGTCGAACCGAGATTGGCGGACTGTTGGAAGCCGCTGACGTCATGGCGACCGCGGCGGCTGTGCGCAGCTTCGGCGCGACCGTGGAACAAGACGATCAGGGCCGCTGGATCGTGCACGGGGCCGGGCAGCTCACTCAACCCAATGAAACCATCGATTGCGGTAATTCGGGAACCGCGGCGCGCCTGCTTCTTGGTGCGGCGAGCGGCTATCCACTGAGTGCACGCTTCGACGGCGATCAGTCACTGCGCAAGCGCCCGATGAATCGCGTCATCGCTCCGCTTTCGCAAATGGGCGCGCGCTTCGATTCACAGAACCAGCGCATGCCGCTCATCATGCATGGCGGCAAGCTGAAGGGCATCACGTATCGATCGCCGGTTTCGTCAGCGCAGGTGAAATCCGCGGTGCTGCTGGCGGGCCTCAATGCTGAAGGCGAGACCATTCTGGTCGAGCCAGAACGCTCGCGCGACCACACGGAACGAATGCTCGCAGTGTTCGGCGGCGACATTGACGAAGTCGAGATCGACGGCGCGATGCATCCGCGCGTGCGGCGGAGCACACTGAAGGGCGCTAACATCTACGTCCCGGGCGATCCCTCCTCGGCGGCGTTTCCTGTGGCGGCGGCGCTCATCCTGGCAAATTCAGAAGTGCGCGTTGAAGACGTGCTGGTGAACCCGCTCCGGCTTGGCTTCTTCGAGACGCTGCTCGAGATGGGCGCAAAGATTAGCTACGAGGAGCGCCGCGACCCGATTGGGGAGCCGATCGCCGACATGGTGGTGAGCGCGAGCAAGCTGCGGGGCGCTGCCCCGCCGCCACGGCGCGCGCCAGCGATGATCGACGAGTTTCCGATCTTGGCCACTGTCGCCGCATTTGCTGAAGGCGAGACACGCATCGTCGGCGCCGCCGAGCTGCGTGTGAAAGAAAGCGATCGCATTGCGTTGATGGTGGAGGGCCTGCGCGCCTGCGGCGTCGATGCGGAAGAATTGCCGGATGGCTTGGTCGTGAGCGGCGGCGGGCCGAAAAGCGTCAAAGGCGGGGCTACCATTCGCACGCACGGCGATCACCGGGTGGCGATGTCGTTCCTAGTGCTCGGGATGGCGTCGAAGGAGCCCGTCACGGTCGATGAAGCGGAGATGATTGGAACATCGTTCCCAGGTTTCGCGGCGTGCATGGCCGGACTTGGCGGCGAGATCGTTGAAGTGTGAGCGAGGCAACGCCGTGACGCTTGTTCCGCAGTGGCGCAACGCAACTCCACGGCCTGCCGCGCGTTCTCTGCGTCACAACCCCCGGAGACATCCCCATGCGTAAACTATTCGCAGCGGCGGCTCTTGTGTCGGCAGTTTCGCTGACCTCGCGCGCCATCGCCCAAACCAAACCGCTCAACCCGAACGGCCAGTACGATTCGACTATCAGCGCGCAACTGCCGCCGACCGCTAACGTCCTGCCCGTTACGCCAACGCCCGATGCGCGTCAGCTCGCCAGCGATGAAGAAATTGGCGAAGCGCGCCGCACCTACCGCGCCGCCTGCGAACAATATGAATCGCCCGGCTTCTGCGATTGCGTCACCGCCGGCGTCGCGCAAGCCCTGATGCCGGCCGAGGTCCGCATCGCCGCGCGCACCATCGGCACGCGCATCAATGCGCAAGGCGACGCCGCCATTGCTGGCGCTTCCGAGTCGGAAACGGATAATGCTTACGGCGCCGAAAGCTCAGCCGTGCGCATCGAACAAGCCGAAGGCCACTACGCTGACGCTTGTCGGCAATTCCGCCGCTAATCCTTCAGCGTCTCCTCCTCGCGCGGCGTGTTGCGCGCGAGGATGGAGGTTGCGGCGAGATCGCCTGTGACATTGCCGAGCGTTCGGAAAATGTCCGGGATCACCTCGACTGCGATCAGAATGCCCAGCACTTCCGTCGGCACGCCCAGCGCCAAACAGATCGGCGCTATCGAGGCGATGAACGAAATCTGCCCGGGCAAGCCAACTGCTGCGATGCTGACCGCGTAGGCCACGAAAATCGCGCTCGCGATCTGCAGCATCGATGGCTCTAGGCCGTAAAGTTCAGCGATGAAGAAGCAAACCGCCAGATTCGCCACCGGGCTGGTGAAACGGAAAATCGCGACGGCGAGCGGCAGCGTCACGTCAGCGATGTGCGGCGAAATGCGAAGCCCGCGCAGCGCTGCCTCCAGCATTGCCGGCAATGACGCCAGAGAGGATTGCGTCGACGCCGCGATCGCCCAAACCGGCGTTGCTGCAGCGGTGAAGCGAGCAATCGGTTGTCGCCCCCATGTAATAGCGAGCAACCAAGCCAGTACGGTCGAGCCCGCCGTCACCGCGGTGACGATCACCACATATTGCGCCAACGTGCCGGCTGCGCCGAAGCCGGCGCGCAAGCCAACGCCCAGCGCCAGCGCAAAAACGCCAATCGGCGCGGCCAGCAGCACCCAGCGCACGATAACGATCATCGCTTCCGACACGGCGCGGAAAAAGCTCACGATCGATTGGCGCAGCGAGGGTTCAAGCTGCGTCGCCGCAAAGCCAAAGAAGATCGAGAAGACGACGAGCGACAGAACGCCGTCCTCCGCCGCAGCGCGAACCGGGTTGTCCGGCGCAAGGCCCTGCAGCCAAGCGCCGAAGGTCGGTGCTTCAGTTACGGTGACGGCCTCGTCGCCGACTCCGGCGACGAACGCCGCCGCCGCATCGGATTGCACCGGCCACAGCGCCAGCAGGCCGTGCGTTGCGAACGTTGTGTAGAGAGCGGCGAAGAAGAGCAGGAATGTGAAAAGGATGATCGCGCGCAGCACCAGGCCGCCGGTGCGCGCCGTATCAGCCACCGAGGCAATGCCGGTGATCAGCAGCGACACCACCAGCGGCACGACCGTCATGCGCAGTGTGTTGAGCCAGAGCCCGCCAAAGGCTTCGAGATTGTTGGCGAGCGCGGTCAGCCCCGGCGCTTCGCCGCGGATCAGCGCACCGACGACAAGCCCCGCAATCAGCGAAGCAAGAACGAGAAGACTCAAAACTTTCAAGCGCGCGCCCCTGGCTAGCTGAGCGCCTCTAACGCAAGCGGCGCGGCCGCGCCAGCGTCAGCTCACCGCTTCTGCCTCACGCGCGCGCTGCGGCGTCGCCGATATGACGGGCTTGCGCTTAAGTTCCAACACGCCGTCCTCGATCGCGCCATAGCGCAAATCACGCAAATCACGCGCATAACTTTGGCTTTGTATCCAAGGGGCGACACCAGCTTGCTTGGGTAGTATCTCCTGCGCGCGCTGGAAATAGCCGGAGGAAAAATCCGAGAACGGCAGCGCCTCCTGTTCGCCGCTCAACCGCGGCGTCGCCTGATCGAGACCGTATTCGTCCATGTAGTTGATCAGACGGCAGGCGTATTCGTTGATCAGGTCGGCGCGCAATGTCCACGACGCGTTGAGATAACCGAATATCACCCACACCATGTTGGGCACGTCGTTAATCATCACGCCCTTGTAGGCGAATGATTGTCCAGTCTCGACCTTGGCGCCGTCGACGAACAACTCCGCGCCGCCAAGCATTTGCAAGCTAAGCCCCGTCGCCGTGACGATGACGTCGGCTTCGATCTCGCGGCCGGAGGAAAGCTTGAGCCCCTTCTCTGTGAAGGTATCGATCGTGTCGGTGGCGATTGAGGCCTTGCCTTCGCGCAACGCAACAAAAAGATCGTTATCGGGCACGAGGCACAGACGCTGCGTCCAAGGATTGTAGCGCGGCGTGAAGTCTTTCTCGATATCATAGTCTGGACCAAGCTGCTCGCGGATGAGATCGAGCAGCCGCCGCTTCACCTTTTCCGGCTGCTTGCGGCTCATACGGAAAAGAAATTGCTGGAAGGCGATCTTGCGGAAGCGCGTGAGATCATAGGCCAGCTGCGCCGGCAAATAGCGCCGCGCTAAATTCGCCAAACGATCCTCGGCCGGCAACGACGCGACCCATGTTGGCGAGCGCTGCACCATCGTCACGTGCGCGGCTTTGTCGGTCAGCGCCGGCACCAGCGTCATCGCCGTCGCCCCGGATCCGATAACGACGACGCGTTTGCCCGAATAATCGAAGTTCTCCGGCCAGAATTGCGGGTGGATGAGGTCGCCCTGGAACCGGTCGGCGCCCTTGAACTCGGGGAGATAGCCGCGCTGGTAATTATAATAGCCAGTAGCCATCAGCAGGAATTTGCAGGTGAAGCGTGTCTGCCCGCCTTCGTGTTCCGCCGTGACAGTCCAGCGCGCGTCCGCGCTCGACCATTCCGCCTTCACGACGCGATGTTTGAAGCGAATATGCTGATCGATGCCGTGTTCCCGCGCCGTCTCGTTCACGTAGTTGCGGATCGAGGGGCCGTCGGCGATTGCCTTGGCTTCCGTCCATGGCTTGAACGCGTAGCCCAGGGTGAACATGTCGCTGTCTGAGCGGATGCCGGGATAACGGAACAGGTCCCAGGTGCCGCCGATGGCGGCGCGGTTTTCCAGGATGACGTAGCTCTTGCCCGGGCAGTCGCGCTGCAAATGGTAGCCCGCGCCAATGCCCGATAGGCCCGCGCCGACGATCACGACGTCGAAGGATTCAATGCTCATGACTGAATCCCGCGCGTTTCGTGACGCTGTGTCAAGCTTGCGCTACGGAACATGACTGCTAAGCCGCGCCAATGATCATCGCCATCGATGGACCCACGGCTTCCGGCAAAGGCACGGTCGCGGCCGGCGTCGCCAAGCATTATGGGCTGAAGCGGCTCGATACGGGCGCGCTCTACCGCGCCGTGGGCCTAGCCGTGCTCGATGCCGGCGGCGATCCGGCCGATGAGGCGGCTGCGGTCGAGGCGGCCGAGGCGCTTGATCTTGCCGCGATCGATGAACACCGCATCCGCTCCAGCGCCGTGGGGCTCGCCGCATCCAAGGTCGCCAGCATCTCGGCCGTACGCGCCGTGCTGCGCCGAGCCCAGCGCGCCTTCGCCGCCGATCCTGCTGGCGCCGTGCTTGATGGCCGCGACATCGCCACCGTCATTTGCCCTGACGCCGACGTGAAGCTCTTCGTGACCGCCTCGCTGGACGAGCGCACCCGCCGCCGGCTGGCTGAACTGCAGAAACGGGGCGAGGCGATCAGCTTCGAAGATCTCAAGGCCCAAATCGCCGAACGCGACGAGCGCGACATGAAACGCGCCGATTCACCGCTCTATCAGGCGTCCGACGCCCACTTGCTGGACACCACCGCCCTCTCAATCGATGAGGCAGTCGCCGCAGCCGTCGCCATCATCGAGCGGGTGAAAAAGGCATAGCTTCTTGCCGGGCCGAGCCTCCCTATCTATAGAGAGGCCGCGTTCCTGAGGTCCAACTGGGCCCGGGTCGCTTGGCGCTGCTTAAGCCAAATCGAAGGACGGCCGCATGGTGCAGCCGAGACCGCCGGAGCCAACCGGTCGGCCCTTATCAATGTTGGAGTTGAAGTAAGAATGGCTACTGAAGCCCAGACCCCCACGCGCGACGATTTCGCGGCTCTTTTGGATGAAAGCCTCGGATCACGCGGCATGGTGGAAGGCCGGGTTATCCCGGCGACCGTCGTGGCGATCGAAAACGATTTCGTCGTCGTCGACATTGGCCTGAAGACCGAAGGCCGTATTCCAGTTCGCGAATTCCTGATCGATGACGGCGCCGGCGCTCCGAAAGTGGGCGACATCGTTGAAGTCTATCTCGACCGCATCGAAAACGCGCTCGGCGACGCTGTCGTCAGCCGCGAGAAGGCACGCCGCGAAGAAGCCTGGACGCGTCTCGAAAAGTCGTTTGCCGCACAAGAAGCCGTCAATGGCGCGCTCGTCGGTCGCGTGAAGGGCGGCTTCACCGTCGACCTCGGCGGCGCCAACGCGTTCTTGCCGGGTTCACAAGTCGACATCCGCCCTGTGCGCGACGTCGGACCGCTGATGAACATCGTGCAGCCGTTCGCGATCCTGAAAATGGACCGCCAGCGCGGCAACATAGTCGTCTCCCGCCGCGCCGTGCTCGAAGAGAGCCGCGCTTCGGAACGCGCCGAGATCGTCGGTCAGCTGAAGGAAGGCGAAGTCCGCGAAGGCATCGTCAAGAACATCACCGATTACGGCGCGTTCGTTGATTTGGGCGGCATCGACGGCCTGCTGCACGTCACCGACATGAGCTGGAAGCGCGTCAACCACCCGAGCCAAGTGCTCAATGTGGGCGACACGGTGAAAGTCCAGATCGTCAAGATCAACCCGGAAACCCAGCGCATCAGCCTCGGCATGAAGCAATTGCTGAGCGATCCATGGGATGGCGTCGACGCCAAATACCCGGCTGGCGGCAAGTTCACCGGCCGCGTCACCAACATCACCGACTACGGCGCCTTCGTTGAACTCGAGCCGGGCGTTGAAGGCCTGGTGCACGTCAGCGAAATGAGCTGGACCAAGAAGAACCTGCACCCATCGAAGATCCTGAGCACCAGCCAGGAAGTCGATGTGCAAGTGCTCGACGTCGACGGCGAAAAGCGCCGCATCTCGCTCGGCATCAAGCAAGCGCAAGCCAATCCGTGGGACGCGTTCGTCGCCGAAAGCGGCGTCGGCTCGATCATCGAAGGCGAGGTCAAGAACATCACCGAGTTCGGTCTGTTCATCGGCCTCAACGCCGAACTTGACGGCATGGTCCACCTCTCCGACATCGCCTGGGACGTCCAGGGCGAAGAGGCGCTCGCCCGTTACAACAAAGGCGACATGGTGAAAGCCAAGGTTCTCGACGTCGATATCGAGAAAGAGCGCATCTCGCTCGGCATCAAGCAGGTCGACAACGACCCGATGGCGGACGCCGAGTTCAAGCGCGGCCAGATCATCACTGTCGAAATCGTCGACGTGGCGACCGGCGGCATCGAAGTGGCGTTCGGCGAAGGCAACGCCCTGCGCAGCTTCATCCGCAAGTCGGACCTGTCGCGCGATCGCCAAGAACAACGCGCCGACCGCTTCTCCAAGGGCGATCGGGTCGATGCGATGGTGACCGGCTTCGACAAGGCCAGCCGCAAAGTGGCGCTCTCGATCAAGGCCATGGAATTGGCTGATGAGAAGGAAGCCATCGCCCAGTTCGGCTCGTCCGACAGCGGCGCTTCACTCGGGGACATCCTGGGCGCGGCTCTGAAGGACAAGAAGTAAGCGTCCGCCGAACCATCGGCATTCTGCTTAAAAGCCCGGCGCGAACCTCGCGCCGGGCTTTTTCTTTCCAAAATTCAAGCATGTGGCAGTTGACGCCACGCCCCTGCCGCGCTCTTTAACGGGAACACAGGATCGTGAACGGGGAATCCGATGCTGCGGTCGGAATTGGTCAACAAGCTCCAAGAAGAGATGGCGCCCATCAAGGCGGCCGAGATCGAGCACGCGGTGGACGTGGTGCTCGATGAAATCGGCGTGGCGTTGGCCGAAGGCGGCCGCGTAGAGCTGCGCGGTTTCGGCGCCTTCTCAGTACGCAAGCGCGACGCACGCACCGGCCGCAATCCGCGCACCGGCGCTGCGGTAAAAGTCGAAGCCAAGCGCGTGCCGTTCTTCAAGCCGGGCAAAGAGCTGCGGCTGAAGGTCAATGGCGGCGAAGAGCCGTAACTAGAGCCGTCCGCGCCCCTGCACGACCTGCTCCCAATTGCGCACCGTGCCGCGATACGTATCGATCTGGCTGCGCACGAAGCTTTCCATGTCTGGCGCGTGCTGAGGCTGATAGTGATAGCTCGCCACCGGCTTACGCCCAGCGACTTCCAAGAATGTTTCCGCACCCGCCAAGGAGCGCCGCGATTGCTCCAGCTGCTGCTCCGGCGTGCCGCCGGGCACGAGGCCGACGAATTGCGTGCGGAACGGGTCCCAGTGCGTGAACGGCAATTCCGGATCGATGGCTCGCGCTTCGTCCAATAACGTGTACGCCTGCTCATTTGTATCGACGTTGCGCGCCGCCATCACCAGCATCGACGCATCGCGGCGCTGGCGGCCAATCGCGATCATCTGGTTCAGCAATTGCTCGCGGGCGACAAACGCCCGCCCGGCATTGAAGTAGAGCTCCGCCGCATCGAGCTTGTTCGGCGTGTGACGCTCATAGAGGCCCTGGATCGACGTCCACGCGCTTTGCGCGTCGCGGCGAACCATGTTGTGAATCCAGGCATTGCGGAAGAAATCTTCCGCCGAGCGTGGATTGCGCACCAATTCAGAAGACGCGGTGACATCGCGGATGGCGGTGGTGTCGTCGCGGATCGCGGCGACGTCTTGCTGAATCAGGCCGAGTTGCGCGCCGATCCGCTCGGTCGCGGTCGTGCCCTGGCCGGCGAGGAGCAAGAGCACCACGCCAGCGCTGGCAAACAGCATGACGCGAAACGCATCGCACTCGCGGCACTGGACCGCTGCGGTCTCAACCGCAGGCTCGGCGCCTGCCGGAACGGCCGTGACGCGGCCGAGACAGAACCAAGCCAGCAATCCAGCGAGGCCGACAGCGGGCCAAAGCAATAGCTGCGGCGAGGCGATATTGCCGAGGAAGCTGGCGAAATCGCCCAGCAGCGAGACGATGCCGCCGACGACTGCAAACAACGGCCCACGCTCGGGCCAAACCACGCGCCAAATCGTCCCCAGCTTCATCGCGCCCCTCGCTCGAATCCCTTGCTTGGGCGGCAATGTAGTAAGAATTACAAGGCCGTCCAAGTGCGGCCGTGAACCGACTGGTCCGACCGGGCGAAGTCTGGCAATTGCCCCGCGATCAAAGTCGCCGAAGAGGTCCGGTTCATGTCGATGCTTAAGGAATTCCGCGAGTTCGCGTTGAAGGGGAACGTCGTCGATCTCGCGGTCGGCGTGATCATCGGCGCTGCGTTCGGCACGATCGTGTCTTCCCTGGTGGACGACATCGTCATGCCGCCAATCGGCCTGCTGCTCGCGGGCATCGATTTCGCGACGCTGAAACTGGTTTTGAAAGCGGGCACGCCGGCAATCGGCACGGAAGGCGCCGCTGGCTACGTTGCCGCCGTGCCGGAAGTCGCGATCAACTACGGCAAGTTCATCAACGCGGCGATCAAGTTTTTCATCGTCGCCTGGGTGCTGTTTCTGGTGATCAAGGCGATGAACACGATGAAGCGCAAGGAAGAAGCCAAGCCCGCGCCCGTCGCCGAAACACCTGCAGACATCAAGCTGCTGACCGAAATCCGTGATCTGCTGAAGAAGTGAGACCGTAGAGCGCAAGGCAATCGGCGAACCCTATTGCCTTACAGCCCCACGGCCCTACTCCCCTAACCCCCATGCCTGACGCGAAAATCTGCGGGATCACGAGTGTCGAAGCGCTGGACGCCGCCATCGAAGGCGGCGCGCGCTTCGTCGGCTTAGTCACCTACCCGAAGAGCCCGCGCTACCTGCCGCCGCCCAAGCTTGCAGCCTTAGCCCAGCGCGCGCGTGGGCGGGTCGAGACCGTGCTCGTCACCGTGAGCGCAGACGACGCGCACATCGCGGCCGCCGTCGCCGCCGCCCAGCCGGACTGGATCCAGCTCCACGGCGGTGAAAGCCCGCAGCGCGCGACCGAAGTCAGGCCTTTCGCCAGGCGGGGGCTGATCAAGGCGATCGGCATCGCCCGAGCCGAGGACCTCCAGGCCACCCGCCCCTATGACGAGGTGGTCGACATGTTCCTGTTCGACGCCCAGGCCCCTAAAGCCGGCCTGCCGGGCGGCAACGCCCTGGCGTTTGACTGGGGTTT
>QBMO01000005.1:12458-13452 GCA_003242075.1 Alphaproteobacteria bacterium | reverse complement strand
TGGCCGGCCCTGGTTTCTGGCCGGCGGCCTGACGCCCGAGAACGTCCGCGAGGCGATGGCTGTATCCGGCGCCGACCTTGTGGACGTGTCCTCTGGTGTGGAAACCGCCCCCGGCCTAAAGGACCCCCTCCTGATCGCCCAATTCTTGACGGCAGTGGAAGTCTAAGCTCGCCCCATGGACGTGCGCCGCAACTGGCAGGAGCTACCTGACGCCGAGGGCCGGTTCGGTTCCTATGGCGGCCGGTTCGTGGCCGAGACGCTGATGCCGCTCGTGCTCGATCTTGAGCGCGCCTATCGCGATGCGCAGGCCGACCCCGCCTTCGCGGCGACGATGGCGGACTTCTGGACCCATTATGTGGGCCGCCCTTCGCCGCTCTATTTCGCCGAGCGCATGACCGCGCACTTCGGCGGAGCGAAAATCTACTTCAAGCGTGACGAACTCAATCACACCGGCGCACACAAGATCAACAATTGCCTCGGCCAAGTGCTGCTCGCCCAGCGCATGGGCAAGACGCGCATCATCGCTGAGACTGGCGCAGGCCAACACGGCGTCGCCACAGCCACGATCTGCGCGCGCTTGGGTTTGCCCTGCGTGGTGTTCATGGGCGCGACCGACATCGAGCGCCAGAAGCCGAACGTCTTCCGCATGAAGCTTCTCGGCGCCGAAGTGCGGCCCGTCACGTCGGGCGCGGCGACTTTGAAGGACGCCATGAACGAAGCGTTGCGCGATTGGGTCACCAATGTCGCCGACACGTTCTACTGCATCGGCACCGCCGCGGGTCCGCACCCCTATCCGGAAATGGTGCGCGACTTTCAAAGCGTGATCGGCCGCGAAGCGCGCGAGCAGATTTTGGAGCGCGAGGGGCGCTTGCCCGACGCCGTGATGGCGTGCATCGGCGGCGGCTCGAACGCGATCGGGCTTTTCCATCCCTTCATCGCCGACGAAAGCGTGCGCCTCATCGGCGTTGAAGCGGCGGGGCGCGGCATTGACGAT
>QBMO01000005.1:4995-12448 GCA_003242075.1 Alphaproteobacteria bacterium | reverse complement strand
CGATCGCTTCGAGCATAGCGCCGCGATCAATGGCGGCCGGCCGGGCGTGCTCCACGGCAACCGCACTTATCTTTTGCAGAACGCAGACGGCCAAATTCTCGAGGGCCACTCGATCAGCGCCGGCCTCGATTATCCGGGCGTAGGCCCCGAACATGCCTATCTCGCCGACATCGGCCGGGCTCAGTATCTCAGCGCCACCGACGACGAGGCGCTCGAAGCCTTCAAGCTTTGTGCGCGTTTGGAAGGCATTTTGCCCGCGCTTGAGCCAAGCCACGCCTTGGCGCGCCTGGGCGATGTGGCGCGCGAGATTGGCAAGGGCGGGCTTGTCATCATGAATTTATGCGGGCGCGGGGACAAAGACGTTTTCACTGTCGCAGACGCACTAGGAGTAACGCTTTGAACATTCGCTGCCTCCTCATCGCTATCGCCGCCATCGCACTGCCGTGCGCCAACGCCGCCGCTCAAGAGGCGCCCATCCTATTGCCGGACTCGATCCGGCTTGCTCTCGTCGAAGGCTCGGCCGTGCCGCCCGACTGCATGTATCCCGAAGCGATCACCGACACGGCCGTGTTCGAGATTGCGTGCGTGACCATGCCGCGCTTCGGCTCCACCGCGATCGCCGCCGAATACATCGGTCAGTTGGGCGAGCAAGGCTGGTATCAAGGCCAGTACGTCACGGGCGGGATGACGGCCGAGCGCACCGACGAAAACGATTGCCTCAATGTGCTCAACATTTTCCCGGGCGATTACCCACCAGGCGAGGCCAACTCCACCGACGTCGTGCTCTGGTTCGCACGCGATCGCACGCCGCGCTGCCCGAGCTGATCTTGAGCGCACGTCTCGCCTCTCGCTTTGCCGCGCTCAAGCGCGAGGGCCGCGCTGGCCTTGTCGCGTATGTGATGGCGTCGGATCCCGATCACGAGGCATGCTTTGAGATTCTGCGCGGCCTGCCGGGTGCCGGCGCCGATGTGATCGAACTCGGCTTTCCGTTCACCGATCCGATGGCGGATGGCCCGAGCATTCAGAAAGCAGCACTGCGCGCATTGAAGGCGGGCGGTTCTCTCAAACATACGCTCGATCTCGCCCGCCGCTTCCGCGAAACCGATAAAGACACGCCGCTCATTCTGATGGGCTACGCCAATCCGATTGAGAGCATGGGTTACGAAGCGTTCTCGCAAGCCATGCACGCGTCCGGCGCCGATGGCGTGATCCTTGTCGATCTGCCGCCGGAGGAAGACGGCCCACTGCGCGCGGCGTTCGATGCGCACGGCCTCTCCATCATCCGCCTCGCTACGCCGACGACGGATGATCACCGCTTAACCAAGGTGCTCGATGGCGCCTCGGGTTTCCTGTATTATGTCTCCGTTGCCGGCGTGACCGGTGCGAACGCTGCGACATCAGATGCCGTGCGCGCGGCCGTTTCGCGTTTGAAGCGTGCGACGCAACTGCCGGTCGCGGTTGGTTTTGGCGTCCGCGAGCCAGCCGCAGCCCAAGAGATTGCCCGCACCGCCGACGCCGTCGTCGTCGGTTCGGCATTCGTAGACGAAATAGCCGCCGCACCAGCGGGCCAAGCCGCCGATCGCGTCTTGCGCAAGGTGCGGATTTTGAGTGAAGCTGTACGCACAGCGCGTGCACTTGAAGGGACACCCGCATGAATTGGCTGTCGAATTTCGCACGGCCGGGGCTTTCCAAGAAGAAGCCCGAAGAGGCGCGCGATACGCCGGACAATCTATGGATCAAGGATCCGCTTTCGGGCGACCTTGTCTATCGCGCCGAACTTGAGGCCGCCGATTGGGTGACGCCGTCCGGCTTCCACATGCGCATCGGCCCTGAGCCGCGTTTCAAGATTTTGTTCGACGACCAAGCTTGGCAGAAGATCACGCTGCCGAAGGTCGCCGCTGATCCGCTGAAGTTCAAGGACGACAAGAAGTACGTCGACCGCATCAAGATCGCGCGCGCCAAAGTCGGCCGCGACGATTGCATGGCTGCGGGCTACGGCCGCATCGGCGGCGCGCACGCCGTTGTGCTGGTGCAAGACTTCGAATTCATGGGCGGCTCGCTCGGTATGGCCGCGGGCGAAGCCTTCGTGGCGGCCGCTGAAGCGGCGGTGCGGCGCAAGGCGGCGATGATCGTCGTCACCTCGTCCGGCGGCGCGCGCATGCAAGAAGGCATTCTCTCGCTGATGCAGATGCCGCGCACGACGCTGGCGATCCAGATGCTGCACGAGGCCGGCCTGCCCTACATCGTCGTGCTCGCCGATCCGACGACGGGCGGCGTCACCGCGTCCTATGCGATGCTGGGCGACATCCACATCGCCGAACCCGGCGCGCTGATCGGCTTCGCGGGCCCGCGCGTGATCGAGCAAACCATCCGCCAGAAACTCCCGGAAGGCTTCCAACGCTCGGAATATCTGCTCGACAAAGGCATGGTCGATCTCGTCGTAGATCGCCGCCAGTTGAAGGCGACGCTTTCGACGCTGCTCTCCGTGCTGATGCACAAACGCGCGCAACCGGTGGAAGACGCAGAGACGTTCGAGCTGAGCGATATCGCAACCGACGAAGCGGAAGAAGCGCCCAAGTCCAAGCGCAAAGCGCCGAAGCCGACGCGCGCCAAGGCGGCGGAGTAATTGCGCGACACAGCGCTTGAGCGTTTCGAATCGCTCTTCGGCCCCGAATTTGGTCACGGCAAACCGTTCGAGCGCGCGATATTGCATGCCACGCTTCACGCGCTTGGCACGCCGCACTGGCATCTGCCTCCCGTCATCCACGTCGCCGGCACTAACGGCAAAGGCTCGACTATCGCCTTCATGCGCGCCATTGCAGAGGCGGCCGGCCTGCGCGTGCACGCATTCACGAAGCCGCATTTGTTCAAGCTGAACGAGCGATTCTTGATAGGGGGCGAAATCGCCTCGGATCAGATTTTGGTTCAAGCCGCCGAACGCCTGCATGCATTGGCGCCAGACCTCACGCAGTTCGATGCGCAAGTTGCGTCCGCATTCCTGCTGTTCAAAGAGACGCCCGCCGACCTCGTCCTCCTCGAAACCGGCATGGGCGGTCGCGACGACAGCACCAATATCACCCCCGAGCCTGCGCTGACTGTGCTCACGCCGATCGGCCTCGACCATCAGGACGCACTCGGCGCAACACTCGCCGAGATCGCCGCGCACAAGGCCGGGATCTTCAAATCCTTCGTCCCCGCCATCGTCGCGCGTCAGTCCGAGGATGCACGGACCATCATCGAAGCACAGGCTGCGCGCGTGAACGCGTCGCTGTTTCAACAAGGCGTCCACTGGGATGCCTATGAAAGCAACGGCCGCCTCGTCGTGCAGACCGAAGAGCGCGCGCTTGATCTGCCGTTGCCCGCGCTGTTCGGCTGCCACCAGATCGACAATGCAGGCCTCGCCTGCGCCGCGCTGCTCGCACCCTGGCATCACGAATTCACCGACGACGCCTTTGCCGCTGGCATCGCCAACGCGCGCTGGCCTGCGCGCTTGCAGCCGCTCACGCGCGGCGCGTTCAGTGCGCCGATCCGCGATGTTGGCGGAGAAGTTTGGGTCGATGGCGGCCACAATGAAGATGCTGCGAGGGCGCTGACGCGCGCGCTGGGCGACATGAAAGCACGGCGCGGCGGCGACGCTATCGCCATCATAGGCTTGCGCGCGCGAAAAGATGCGAAAGCGTTCGTCACTGCACTCGCGCCGTCACTCGCACGCTTGATCGCTGTACCGCTGAGCGAAGATCACATCGCGCCAGACGAAATCGCGGCGCTGGCCGCGGAGCACGGCGTCGCTTCGGACACCGCACCGTCGCTTGCCGCAGCCATGCAAAACGCGGCGCAGTCGCCCGCGCCGCGTGTGCTTATTTCTGGTTCATTTTTGCTGGCCGCCCAAGCGTTGGCGGCGGAGAGCTAGACGCTCTCGTTCAGCCACTCGACGATCTTCGACTTCGGCATGGCGCCGACTTTCGTCGCGTGCACTTTGCCGTCCTTGAACACCATCAAAGTCGGGATGCCGCGCACGCCGTACTTGCCGGGCGTCATCGGGTTATCGTCGATGTTGAGCTTCACCACCTGGACGCGGTCGCCCATCTCTGCGGCGATTTCTTCGAGCGCGGGGCCGATCTGTTTGCAGGGGCCGCACCACTCCGCCCAAAAATCCACCAGCACAGGCCGGCCGGAATTCAGCACGTCGGCTTCGAAACTATCGTCCGAGACTTTGGCAGTGGCCACGGGAGCGCCCTTTCTGAACAGGAATCGTTTGATCTGATGTAGGCGGCAGGCCGCGCTGTTTCAACCGGACGTGAACGTAGCGAAAACACCGTCCAGCTGCGCTGCCGGAATCTCCATCAACAAAGGCTTTTCGGTCCAAAGAAGCGCGCAGGTAACGCTCTTGCCGGGGAAAATCTTGCGCAACACGGCGCGGTATAGCGCCAGCTGCAAAGCATAGCTGTTCGGCACATCTGACGCATTTGCTGGCGCTGGCCGATCCGTCTTGAAATCGAGCACGATCACCCGCGCATCCTCAACCACGAGCCGGTCAACGATGCCGCTGACGGCTTTGCCGTCAATCTCACCGACGATCGGCGCTTCGGCGCGGCTCGCCGGGCCGAACACTGCCGCAAACCGCGCATCATCAATCACCGCCAAGGCTTCGCGCGCAAAGGCCTCGACCTCGGCTTCGTCGGCGCCTTGACGTTCGAGCCACACCCGCGCGGCAGAAGCGCGTTTGCTCAGCGCAACCTCAGGCAGACGTTGCAGCAAACCGTGGATCAAGCGTCCGCGACGGAAGCGCTTTTGCCCATCGCCGCGCGGGGAGAACAACGCTGGATCAATACGCTCAATGCGCGACGGCGTCGCGAACGCGCGCTGCGGACCGGCTTGCGCCGGTGTTTTTGCCCAATCAGGCAACGTCACACGAGCATGCGCCGGCGCGCTTTCAGGTGAAGCGAATTCGGGCGAACCCAAGCGCAAGCCTAGGCCATACGGTGTCTCAATCTTTTCCGCGCCAAGCCGCTCTAGCGCTTCCTGCACAGCAAGACGCCAGCTTTCCTTGTCCTCGCCATTGCGGAATTGCGGACCGCAGACGATCAGCCGATCGCGGGCGCGCGTCATCGCGACGTAAAGCAAACGCCAATGCTCACCTAGCATGCGCTCTTTGTGCGCGGCGCGCGCGGCGGCGACTTTCGCGTCGTCGTCCTTCGATCGGAACGACACGAACGGGCCCTCCTCATCATCGAAGATGAGGCCATTGTCTGGCGTATCGCCAACATCGCCCGTGGCGTCCGGCAGAATCACGACCGGCGCCTCGAGACCCTTCGCGCCGTGCACCGTCATAACGCGGATTGCGCCATGCTCGGCCTCCAACTCGCGTTTCACTTGCCCAGAATCGAGATCGATGTCGGACAAGAAACGCTGCAAAGTTGGCGCGACGTGGCCGGCCGGCTTCAGCGCACGCTGAAGCAATTCCTCCAACGGATCGCGCGTCTCGGCGCCCAAGCGCTCGAACACACGTGCCCAACCCGAAGCGCCGCCGTGATGCGGCGTCTCCAGCGCCCAGCTCAGAAACTCAAACGCGTCAGCGCCTTTTCGATCGATCAACGCCTGAATGAACGCGCGCGCCGGCGCGTACTTCGGATCGGTCGCGGCGAGCAAACGAGCATGAAGCGTTTCTCCGGGAGCGCGTCCGTGCGCTAGCGGAAACAGGTCAGCGTCATCGTCGAGCAGATCGCACCACGGCCCCTTCAACACGCACGCGAGCGATAGATCATCTGCCGGATCGAGCGCCACGCGCATCAGCGCTAAGCAATCTTCCACGGCAAGCTCGTCGCGCAACACCATGCGATCGGCGCCCGCGACCGGGAGGCCCGCGCGTTTGAACGCCTTAATCAACTCGCGAAACATCGCCCCGCGCGTACGCACGAGTGCGAGAACATCACCGGGGCGAATGGGCCGCTGGCGCTTTTCGTCCTTGTCCCAAACCGCCTCGCTCGTGGCGATCATCTCTTTCACACGCAGCGCGATTTGCTTGGCTAATTTTGCTGGAGCGCTGGCGCCGGTTTCGATATCGACTGGCGCGTCCCATGGTTGCGGATCGCCGACGACCGGCCGCGGCGTCCACGGCCAAACCTCAACCACGCCATGCTCGCCAGCGCGCGATGCAAGGTGCACGATCTCATCGCTCGCGCCCGGCCCCGCGATCAGCGGCTTATCCTTTATCGTTTCATCGACGACGCGCAGCACTTCCGGCGTTGTACGGAACGACGTGCGCAGCTCCGGCGCCTTGAACGCGACGCCTGCCTCGTAGGCGCGCGCGCCCAAGCGCTGCGCTTCGCCGAGGAAGCGCTCAGGGTCGGCGCCTTGGAAGCCATAAATGCTTTGCTTGGGATCGCCGACGGCGAAGATCGTGCGCGGCTTGTCGCCACGCGCGCCGGCGCCGGCGAAGAATTCATCCTGCAGCGGCGTGATCAAATCCCACTGCGCCGGGCTCGTATCCTGGCCTTCATCGATCAGAATGTGATCGAGGCCGCCGTCGAGCTTGTAGAGCACCCAGGGCGCTGCCTCCGAACGTTGCACCAGCGCCTGCGCATGTTCGATCAGATCGTCGAAGTCGAGAACGCCGGAGCGTGTTTTGGCGTCGGCATAAGCTTGATCCAGCTTCAGCGCCAAAGCCATCGCCGCGACCGCATCTTCCGCGCGCTCGATGGCGTTCAGCTCTTCGCGCAACGCGCATGCGGATTCCGCCAATGCGCGCACGTGCGGATCGAGCCAGGGATGCGCCTTCTTTGTCCCGGCCGTGACGAAGCTCTTACGCAGATCGCCCTTGTCCGTGCAGGCAAACTCAAAGCATGCGGTGAGTGCGCCGCTCAGAGCGTTGGCCGCCATGCATTCAACGACACGTCCCAAGCGCTCAGCAGCCTGCTGATCCTGGGCGCTGCCTTCGTTCAATCGCGCAGCTGCCTCGCGCGCCAGATCGAGATCGAGGCGAGCAAAGAAGGCACGTGCAACCTCGTCGGCGCTCTGCGTCACGCCATGGCGATCACGCAAGCCTTGCGCGGCGAACAACGGCGCTTTGGCGAAGCGATGAAACTCTGCGCGCCGCCAAGCGAGGCGATCCAGAAACGCCTCCAGCCCCTCGCCGTGCAGCTTGGCCGCGAACCGGCGGAACGCTTCACGCGGCGCGTCTGGCGCAAGCGCCGCACTCGCACGCGCATCGCTCAGAAGCGCCGCAGCGCGCGCTTCGTCAGCAATATCGAAGCCAGGCGCAACGCCAGCCTCAAGTGGAAAGCGCGCAAGCAGGCGTTCGCAGAAGGCGTGGATCGTTTGGATTTTCAGCCCACCCGGCGTCTCCAGCGCTTGCGCAAATAACGCGCGCGCTGTGCCGAGATCAGCGCCGCCGGCGCCTAGCTTTTCCAGTTCGGCGGCAAGCGTCGCATCGTCCGCCACGCACCAGCCGCCG
>QBMO01000005.1:0-4985 GCA_003242075.1 Alphaproteobacteria bacterium | reverse complement strand
AACGACGCTGCATCTCGGCCGCCGCCGCTTTGGTGTAAGTGATGCAAAGAAACGCGGACGGCCGCGAACCCTGCAACAACAGTCGCGCGATGCGATCGACCAGAACTTTGGTTTTGCCGGACCCAGCATTGGCTGTGACGAACACCGACAAGCCTGGATCGGCGGCGAGGCGCTGATTGGCTGTCGCCTCTTCGATGGGGTCGACGAGCGCGCTCATTCGTCGGCCTTTTCGTCGGCCCATTCCTTGCGCCGCGCCAGCTGATCGTAATCGTCGTAAAGCTTCACTTTCAGCACGCGCGGTTTGGAGAGGAACGGCTGCTCAGCTGACGCGTATTTTGTCAGCAAGCCGCGCAACGCCGCGAGCGCCTCGGCGGCGGCTTCGTGTACGGGCTTTTCCAAATCGATCTCGCGCGGCGTTGGATCGGCGCCGCCAAAGCGCCAATAGATGAGTTCACTCACCTGCGACGCAGGCACGTCCTTGAATGCGCCCTCGGCCAGCATTGCAGCCTCGAGCGGAAGCTGCGGGCTAAGGCCGCTCCCAACCTGTTTGTCAGAAGGCGGTTGGCCTGTTTTGAAATCGAGAATGGCCGCATAGCTCGGCGCGATCTCGATACGGTCTGCCACGCCGCTCAATGTCACATCGCCAAGCGCTAGCTCGCCCTTCACTTCGCGATAAATCGTGGCGCCGCGCGCGCGTCGCGCTTCGAACCAAGCGATCAGCGCGTCGATCGAAACAAGCAGGCGCTCGCGCTCAGCCGCGCGGCGTTCCGGCGGCACGCCAGCGAGGCGTAGCTCTTCGTCTAGCAGCGATGAGAGCAGCGCCGGATCGTGGCCATCGCCGAACTTCTCGATCGCCGCGTGAACCGCGGTGCCGCGCTCCTGCGGGCCGTGCGGTGCGCCGATGGGTTTGAGGTTCTCGAGTTTCAGAATGCGGCGTGCGTACACGGCGTATGGATCGCGGATCAATGTTTCGACGCCAGTGACGCTGATTCGCGTGAGGCGCTTGTCGGCAGGCGGACGTGGCTCTGGCGGCTTAGCGGTGCTCAAAACCGAGGGCCTATCGAGCGCTTGCGCGTAAGCGATGTAATCCGCGGCGGTCGTGAGTTCGGCCTTGGCGCCCTTCACCAAGGTTTGCAAGCGCCACAGCCAACGTGACGCCAATGTCGGCGAGCCGTCCCGGCGGAGCGCGCGCGTGAGCACGACATTGGGCGCGTTGGCGAGTTGGGCGAAGTCATGCGCGGCAAGACCGATGCGCTGGTCGAGCGACGGCAAGCCGAGCTTAGCGCGCATCGCCCGCGACAAGAATGGGTCTTCCGAAGCAGGCGCGGGCCACACGCCCTCGTTCAGCCCCGCAAGGATCATAAGATCGCGCCGCTGCAAGCGTGCTTCGAGCAAGCCCCAGATTGCGATCGGCGCATCGCTTGCCGCCGCAGGCGGCGCGACATCGCGGCCTTCCATCAATTTCAGCAGCACGCGCGGCGCAGCGTACGCGGGCATCAAGCCCATTTCCGCGCCATGCGTGTATGCTTCGCGCAAGAGGTCCGCGGCCATCTCGCCATCGCGGCCCTGCCAGCATTCGTGATGCGTGGCAGTTTCCGCGACGTGCGAGAGCGCGTCAGCGAACTGCGTCAGCGTCACTTCGTTGCGCTGCATGAGTTCGACGAGAGGCGCGAAGGCAACGGCAGTCGTATCGACTATTCCGCGCGCGGCGCTCCAGCCTTTGAGCTTGTCGTCGCGTTCACCAAGCACGGCGAGTTCAGCCAAGGTGTCGTAGCGGCGTGGACCGCGGAGCGCCTTGTGTTCGAGTAAAGTGAGGCCGCGGCTGTCACGCGCCAGCACAACACGCGGATGCTTAAGCAGCGCTGCAAGCGCCACCGGTTCGCTGGCGTCGCGCGCGAGTTCGCACAGAAGCGCAATCAGACGGCCAGCGTCTGTCTCGCGCAGCGGCGAACCATGCGAGACAGCTGGCGCGATGCCCCAACGCGAGAGCTTGGCCTCGATCCGGCGCGCGAGCCTCGCATCGGGTGTAACAACAGCCGCCGTCGCGCCTTTCTTCTCGACCGCTTCGCGCAGTAACAGCGCAATCGCCGTCGCTTCTTCGTCTTCGGTCGCTGCTTCCAGCAAACGCAAACCAGCGGCGCCGGTTTTCACGAACTCCGCACCGCCGGCGGCATCCATGCGCGCCAGCCAGTCCGCAGTTTTCTCGGCCGGCGCCAAGGCTTCACGCATCAACACGCGCCGCGCGCGGCCGCTTGTGTGCTCGGAGGCAAGCAATGGAATTTCGGTGCGGGCAACGCCTAGCGCTTCCAGCGTATCCTTCAGCGCATGCTGCGGATGCTGATCGCCAACGAGCGCCCAGGCGCCGTCGTCCAAATCGATATCGAGACCGGGCAATACAACAACGCCACGCGGCAGGCGCGCGACCACACGCATCAACTCGCGCGTGGTCGCTTGCGAGCCGGTGGAGCCGGCGATGATGATCGGGCGCTTTGGCGGCGCTGCTTGCCAGCGCGCGGCGAGCGCACGGCGCAACGCGGCGCCATGTTCAGCCGGATCGCTGAAGCCCTGTTCTTTCAAGTGCTCCGGCCAAAAGCGCGCGATGATCTCGAGAAACGCCGCTGAACTCGCCCAATGGCGCGCGAGATCGATTTCTTCCACGAGCGTGCGCAATTTGCTCCAATCGGCGCGCTCAACGGTCGCGGCACTATCGAGCAATTTCCCAAGTTCATCCGCCAAAGCGAGCGCGCGCGCGGGATCTTCAACGCCATTCTCGGCTTTGTCGCGCCGGCGGATGAGTGCGGCGAGTTGCAGGCGGCGCTGCATCGTGTCGATCGGCGGGAGGATGTCTTCGCCCAGCGGCTCAGCACCCCAAACGTCCGGGTCTTCGTCAGAGTATGGATCGCCGAGCGGGCGGATCGTCGGCAGCAACGCCGCGCCGCCGAGTTTGCGCGCGAACGCGTTCATCAGACCGCGCGCACCGCGACGGTTTGGCAGCAGTACGAGCGCATCGGAAAGCGCAAACGGATTGTCCTTGCGCACCAACTCGCCGACCATGGCGTCGGCGAGCACTTCGAGAAACGGCGCGGATGCGGGCACGGCGCGGATGCGCGGAGCCGGGCCGCCGAACAAGGGTTCGGGCAGCCCCAGTGGCAACATGGTCATGGGCTCGGCGCCGCGGCCGCCAAGCGTGCTTCAGCCTCGGCGCGCGCGCCCGGATCGCCGACGTGCATCCAGTAGCCAATCAGCGGCGCACCAAAGAGGCGCCGCTCTTCGGCAAGACGCCGCCAAATGCGCGTGAACGAGAACGGTTCGATCGGCTCAGGCGCGACGACTGCCGGATCAACGATCTGCACGCCCATATAGGCCCACGGCGCCTTCGGATGATCGTCGCGGAAAGCAATGCGACCATCGGGCTCCGCCACGAAGTCACCGGCGCCATCATATCCGAGTTGCTCATCCATCGATGCGAGCAGCAAGCGCGCGCCCATCGAATTGTTGTAGTAGCCACGGGCCAGACGCGCGATCGCAGACCCTGTCGGCTCTTCCCAGACGCTATCGATGTTGCAGACGATGAACGGATCGTCGCCCAAAAGCGGCAAAGCCTGGCGCACGCCGCCGCCGGTTTCCATCAACTGAGCGCGCTCATCGGAGATAACGATTTCGATATCCGTGCGGCGCTTCACGTGCGCTTCCAGCATGTCGGCAAACGCGTGCACGTTGACGACGGCGCGCTTTACGCCCGCATCGACCAGCCGATCTAGCACATGATCGATCAGCGCGCGCCCGCGCACATGGACGAGCGCTTTCGGACGATCATCGGTCAGCGGCTTCATCCGCGTGCCGAGGCCCGCGGCGAGCACCATGGCTGTGTACGGCGTCAAGCGGCGCGCTCCAGATACGGCCGCGCTACGCTTTCAACGAAGGCCTTCGCTTCCGAGAGCGCAGGATGCTCAAGCGTGCGCGCAAGGTGCCCCCACTCGCGCGGCATAAACGCAAGGTAGCGCTCCTTGCCGTCGCGCCCAGCGAGGCGCGAGAAGATGCCGAGAATGCGCATCGTGTTGAGCGCGCCCAGCACCGCAAGTTCGCGGCGGAATTCGGCGTCGCTTGCACCACAGGCATCGAGATAAGCGCGGATCGCCGCTTCGCTCGCGGGGTAACTCACATCGCGGCGCGCATCGTGCAGCAGCATGGAGAAATCCCACGCGCGCCAACCACGCACGGCGTCCTGAAAGTCGAGCAAGCCAACGCGCTGAATGCCTTGGCGCTCAGGTAGCCAGAGCAAATTCTCAGCGTGGTAATCACGGATCGTAAACGCTCGCGGAAAGTCCAGCGCCTTCACGATCAAACTATCGCGCACCTTTTCCCAGCGCGCACGGGCCGCATCATCGATGTGAACATCCGCAGCACGCGGCAGCCATTCCACGAAAAGGTCCGCGTTCACTTCAAGCGCGAGCGCATCGTAATCGAGGATCGCCCAGTTCGCACCGCCGGCGCCTTCGATCCGGTTCGGCACCGGCGCTGCATGCACATGCGCCAGCACGCGCGCTGCTTCTTCATACAAGGCGATCTCATCCGTCCCCTGCGGAATGACATGCGCGTAAAGATCATCGCCCAAATCTTCGAGGATCGCGTACCCCGCCTCGCAATCAGCGCCGTACACTTTCGGCGGCGACAGGCCGAGGTTTTCCAAATGCTGCGCGACGGCGACAAACGCTTCGACGCGGGAGGCGGCGAGGCGGGAGGTGGCGTTCCAGCCCATGGCGCGGCGTTCGGCAGGGGTGGCGCCCGGCGGGCATGGGGCGCTTTCGTTTGAGCGGGGGGCGTCCATCAGCATGGCGCGGCGGCCGCCCAGGGCTAGGCGCTCGTAGCGGCGGGTCGAGGCGTCGCCGGCCAGCGGCGTGCGCTGGGCCCCGGCAAAGCCGGTCTCGGCCAACAGCCGCTCCAGAGCGTCTGCCCGAGCGTCGGTGTGCGAATCGATGGTGGAT
>QBMO01000059.1:7904-21292 GCA_003242075.1 Alphaproteobacteria bacterium | reverse complement strand
ACCTTCTCCTCGATTTCCACCTTCACCGCATCTTCGTCATCGAACATGTCGGTGACGGCGCGAAAACGGCCAGTGAACGCCAGATACGCAATGCCGGCGCAAATGATCGCCGCAAGCGTCAGAGAGATAAGACGAAGACCAATCATCGTTTAGCCCTCGCTCGCAAGTTCAGCGAAGATGCCAACTTTGGCGAATCCTTCTTCCTGAAGACGGCTCATGACGTTGACGACGTTGGCGTACGCGGTGCTCTGATCGGCGCGCACGAAAACCCGCGCCTCGGCGTAGATGTCTTCGACATCAAGCGCCGGGTTATTGCGGATCGCATGCGTGAGCGTGGCGTCGCCGATTTCGGCCAACGGCACTGTCTCTTCGTCGACGTAGATGACCATGCCCTGCGGGGTTTCACGAATACCAACGATCGTCGGGTTCAAACCCTCGAGCCTGATCGGCACGGGGTTGGGCGGCGGCAAATCTACCCGGATATCGACAGTCGGGATCGGCGCTGTGACCATGAAGATGACCAAGAGCACGAGCAAAACGTCGATAAACGGGATGACATTGGGTTCAGAGTTAGGCTGTAGGCCTTTTCTGCCTCCGCCAGATGCAAGCTTGGCTCCCATGACCTACATCCGCCGATCTTCGGCGACGAAGCCGATCTTGGTGAAGCCAGCATCTTGTAGCCGGTTCATCACACGCACCACGTGACGATATTCGAGTTCGCCGTCAGCACGGATGTAGATGCGCTGGTCTTTGACCTCGTACTCGTCATTGGCAATCTGCGGCGAGTTGAGCTTCACCGCCTCAACGGTTTGCTCGCCCAACGTGTCGAGCGTCACCGCATCGTTCATAACGAAGACCTGTACGCCGCCCGCCGGGCTCTGGTTCACAGAAATCCAGGTCGGACGCGGCGGACGCTTGGACGGCTCAATCCGCGAAGTCGGCATGTTGACTTCGATATCGACGCTCGAGATCGGCGCTGCGATCATGAAGATGATCAGCAGCACGAGCATGACGTCGATGAACGGAATAACGTTCGGATCGGCCGTCACCTCGAGACGGCCTTTTCCGCCGCCTCCAGATGATAATTTACCCGCCATGGCGGTTCCTCCGATGGTTCAAAGCCTCAGCCAGCGCGACGGTCCATGTCACGCGAGACAAGCGCAATGAATTCAGAGGCGAAGTCGTCCATCTTCTGGCCTTGCTTAGAAATTTGCTTGGCCGCGAAGTTGTAGATGAGCACCGCCGGGATAGCGGCGACGAGACCGGCGGCGGTGGCGAGCAGAGCGCCGGCGATACCAGGCGCGACGACCGCGAGCGACGTCGTTTGGGTTTTGGCGATACCGACGAAGGCGACCATGATGCCCCAGACCGTGCCGAACAGACCGATGAACGGTGCGTTGGCGCCGATCGACGCGAGGAAGGTCATCGACGAACCGAGATCTTCAAGGTGCTCGTTCTGACGGGTCACCATTGCAGAGGCAACGCGCTGCATCGTGTGATCGCGGGCGTCGCGCATCGTGTATAGGCCGAGGTCTTGAGTGCGGCGAACTTCGCCCATGCCGGCGTCGAACATCGACTTGATGCCGGAGTTCGGCAGCTTGCGGACGATCGCTTCGGCTTCTTCAACCGAGTTGGCCTTGCGGAAGGCCGCCAGGAATTCCTTGGTCTGACCCGCAGCCTTGCGCATCACGTAGATCTTTTCGAACAGCAGCGCGACGGCGTAGATCGCGCAGAGGCCGAGGATCACGAGAACGCCCATTTCGACGGCGTTCAGCTCGCGGACCAGCTCCATGAGGCTGACTTCGGAGTGACCGGCGGCTTCGTCTTGAGCCGTTGCGCCGCGCTCTTTCGCGGCTTCAAGTTCCGCAGCCGACGGCGGCGGCGCGCTTGGCGGCGGCGTTGCCGGAGCGCCCGTCGCTGGAGTTGCACCTGGTTGAGCGGCTGGCGCCGCAGTTTGCTGCGCAACCATCAGCAGCGAAGAAATCAAGCTCATTGTCTGCCCTTTTGCCTCTGCCTTAAATCATGTCTGGCGAACGTGAAGAGCGCTTACAGCACCCGCCGCAGTCCGCCGCCTTATTCGTCTCACGCGGGAAATGACGCCTTGGAGCGACCTTGGCCCTACCCGGACCAGAAGCGCTCCTCCGATTTCAATCTGGGCTCGCCGTTACCCGCACGGTCTTTTCGCCAGACGGCATCCGAATGCCTTGCCTAAATTTTCGGAAATGGCGTCCTTGTCAACGTCTCCCACGCAGTGAGCGCCTTCGTAGGTCGCCCATCCCCCCAACATGCGCTGATGCCCCGAAGGCGCGCCCATGCGCAACCAAAACTTTCGTGATCGTCATGTGTTCCGGTTTGACCGCAAAAAGGCGACAATCCTGATGTCAGCCGTGCCCCTACGGCTGAGGAGCCCCATCCGCTATGGCTATGTCCATTCAAGACTTGGAGAATCTTCTCCGCGAGGCGTTCGCGGACGCCGATATCCGCATCGATGATCTGGCCGGAGACGGCGATCACTACCGCGCCATTATCCGCTCCGACGCCTTCGTCGGTAAATCCCGCGTCGCCCAGCACCAGATGGTTTACGCCGCGCTTAAAGGCGCCATGGGCGGCGAATTGCACGCCTTGGCGCTTGAGACGGGTCCTAAGACCGCTTGATGGGCAGGCCGCGCGCGCTTAAGTCCGCGCTTGAGGAGCATTCATGTCCGACACGATCGAATCCATCCGCCGCACCGTCGCCGAAAACGACGTGGTGCTGTTCATGAAGGGCACCGCCGATCAGCCCCAGTGCGGCTTCTCCAATCAGGTGGTTCGCATCCTCGACCATCTCGGCGTCGAATATAGCGACGTGAACGTGCTGGCCGACGCGGACCTGCGCCAAGGCGTCAAGGAGTTCGCCAACTGGCCGACGGTCCCGCAGCTCTATGTCAAAGGCGAGTTCATCGGCGGCTGCGACATCGTCCGCGAGATGTTTCAAACCGGCGAGTTGAAGACGCTGTTCGCCGACAAGGGCGTCGCCCTCACCGCTTAAGCCGCCTTCGGCTCGGGCCGGGCGGTCACTGCAAGCTTGAGCTTGGTTACCGCGCCATTGCGCAACACCGCCAGCTCAACCGTGCGTCCAATGCGTTCGCGCGTGAGCACCTTATGGATCGCATCGACAGACGCTGTCGGCACGCCATCGAGCTTCAGCACCACATCGCCCTCGACCAAGCCTGCCGCTTCGCCCGGCCCGCCGCCAGCCACCGCGACGACAAGCACGCCGCTCTCGGCGCTCAAGTTCAATCGCCGCACCAGCGCGCGCGACAAACCTTGGGTTTGCCCAGCAATGCCAAGCCAGCCGCGCGCCACACGTCCGTCGCGCATCAACTCGGGCACGACTAGTCGCGCCGTATTGCTCGGCACCGCGAAGCACAAGCCTTGCGCCCCGCCAATGATCGCTGTGTTAATGCCGACCACCGCACCATGCGCATCCACCAACGCGCCGCCGGAATTGCCGGGGTTGAGCGCCGCATCGGTTTGAATGACGTCTTCAATCAAACGCCCGCTCTCGCCCCGGAGCGTCCGCCGCAGCGCCGAAATGACGCCGGCCGTCACCGTCGCCTGCAGCCCGAGCGGATTGCCGATCGCGATCGCCAACTCGCCCACCTTGAGGTCGTCTGAATCGCCGAGTTCGGCTGAGGCATGGCCGCGCCCGTTCAGCCGAAGCAGCGCCAAGTCAGTGTCGGGATCGGCGCCGACGACCTCGGCAAGTGCCACGCTGCCATCGTGCAGGATGGCCTCGATCCGGCCCGCGCCGCGCACGACGTGATTATTCGTGAGCGCATAACCGTCCGGCGAAATGATCACCCCGGAGCCAGCGCCATCATACAGATCGCGCGCGCGGCTGGTGCGCCGCACGCCGATCACCGCCGGGCCGATGGCATCCACCACCCGGATGACTGTTTCTGAAAATCCGTCCCTGGGGCCGCGCCGGCGCGGCGCCGAGACGAGCGTGCTCTTGCGTCCGAACATGGGAGCGAAAGTAGGAACCTCAGCGGCGACGCGCTAGAGGCGCTTCCCGAGGGTGGCGGCTTACCCTACATCCGAGATCATGCCTCCCCCCTCGCCGCCTGAGCGGCGCTTCAATTTCCTGGCCTGGCTGCGCAACTCGTTCCTGACGGGCGTTGCGTTGGTGCTGCCGTTTGTGGTGACGGCGTGGCTGATCTGGCTGGTCGTCACCTTCATCGACACGCGCGTCGAGCCGTTGGTGCCGCCCGAGATCGGTTTCCTGAAGAGCGTTCCCGGAGGCGGCCTGCTGCTGGCCATCGCCGCACTGACACTCGTTGGCGCGCTCGCGGGCAATTTAGTGGGCCGCTGGATCGTCGGCACCGCGGACGCCGGCATCGCCAACCTGCCGCTGGTGCGCACGATTTACGGCGGCGCCAAGCAAATCTTCAAACAGGTCGCCGCACCTGAACGAACATCGTTCAAACAAGCCGTGCTGGTCGAGTTTCCGCAGCCGGGCTCCTACGCCATCGGCTTCATCACCAACGAAGACACAGGCGAAATCGCGCAAGAGATCGGCGCCGATCTGGTTGCCGTCTATGTGCCGCAGGCGCCGATCCCGACCTCGGGATTCCTACTCTATCTACCGCGCTCCACGCTCCGCCCGCTCGCGATCCCGCCGGATGAAGCGCTGAAGCGCGTGATCTCGCTGGGCATCATCCGCCAAGAAGGCAACGCGACCGGCAAATAGCTCAAACGATTTTGAAGTCGGACGCCTTCCAAGCGGGCTTTGGATAGAGCGGATTCATCGCCTCTAACGTCCGATGTACGATCGCGGCGACAATGGCGTTGCGCCGCCACTTCTTATCCGACGGCACCACCCGCCACGGCGCGTGCTCGGTCGAGCAACGGTTCAGCACTGTTTCGTAAGCGCGCTGATAATCGTCCCACAACGCCCGATCTTCGAGATCGCCAGCATTGAACTTCCATTGCTTGTCAGGCTCGTCCAGTCGCGCCTGCAGACGCTCGCGCTGCTCATCCTTGGAGATGTGCAGCATGAATTTCAGAATGACGGTGCCGTTCTCGACTAGGTGTTTTTCGAAGGCGTTGATCTGTTCGTAGCGCTGCTCGATCACCTCCCGCGGGGCAAGGTTGCGCACCTTGGCGACCAACACGTCCTCATAGTGCGAACGGTTGAACACGCCGATATGGCCACGCCTCGGCGCGGCCTGGTGAACGCGCCACAAATAATCGTGCGCCAATTCAATGTCGGTCGGGCGTCCGAACGCCGTCACGCGCACACCGAGCGGACCACAGCGATTGAATACGCCGCGCACCGTGCCGTCCTTGCCGGACGTGTCGATCCCCTGCAGCACCACCAGCAAGGACCGCGTGCCCTCGGCATAAAGCCGATCCTGCAAATCATCGATCGCTTTGGCGTACGCGGCCGTCGACGCCTCCGCCTCCTCGCGATCGGGAAGGAGTTCCTTCGAGACCGCGTCGCGCTGTCCGAGCTTAGATTTTACGCCGGCGTCGATGCGGATTGCGTCATCGATCGCGGCCCATTCAATGGTCATGCGCTAACCCTACTCCAGATTACGCGAACACCACCGTCTTATTGCCGGTGATGACCACGCGCCTCTGCAAATGCCACCGCACGGCGCGGGAAAGCACTTGGCTCTCCACGTCGCGGCCAATCTCGATCAAGTCCTTGGGCGTGTGATGGTGCGCCACGCGGCTCACGGCCTGCTCGATGATCGGCCCTTCGTCGAGGTCAGGCGTCACATAATGCGCAGTCGCTCCGATGATCTTCACGCCGCGCGCGTGCGCCTGGGTGTAAGGTTCCGCGCCCTTGAAGCTCGGCAGAAAGGAGTGGTGGATGTTGATGCAGCGGCCGGCCAGCTTGGCGCAGGTGTCGGGCGAGAGCACCTGCATGTAGCGCGCAAGCACCAGCAGTTCCGCCCCCGTTTCCTCCAGCACAGCCAACATGCGGGCCTCCGCCTCGGCCTTGTTCTCTGGCGTCACTGGCAAGTGAAAGTAAGGCTTCTCGCGCCAGCGGGTGAAGGCCTCCATGTCAGGATGATTGGAGACGACGGCGGCAATGTCGCCGCCAAGCCAGCCGGTCTGCTCGCGGTGCAGCAGATCGAAGAAGCAGTGCCCGATCTTCGACACCGCCACCACGATCCGCGGCCGCTCGGTCTGATCGTAAAGCCGCCACTCCATGCCAAATCGTGACGCGATCACGGCAAACGCCGAACGCAGCGCGCCCGCTTCACCGGCGCCGCTGAACGCCGTGCGCATGTAAAACGCATCGCGCGGCAGATCGTGAAACTGCGCGGATTCCTCGATCGAAAACCCGCGCTCCGCCAGGAAGCCCGACACCGCCGCCACGATGCCAACCGCGTCAGGGCATTGCAGCGTGAGAATGTATCGGCCCTGCGTCATCGGCTCCCTCCGGCCAAAAAATAAGGGCCCCCGTTCGACGGGAGGCCCCTATTCCTCAAACGCGTCGTTGCGGCCGCGTCGGCGTCTTACGACGCATAGTATTCGACGACGAGGTTCGGTTCCATTTGAACCGGATATGGCACGTCCGAGAGCGTCGGGATGCGCGAATAGCGCGCCGTCATGCCCTTGGGATCGACTTCGATGTAGTCCGGCGTGTCGCGCTCGCCGCTTTGCAGCGCTTCGAGAACCAGCGCCATCGAGCGGGCCTTGTCGCGCAGCTCCAGCACGTCACCCACCTTCACCAGGTACGACGGGATGGTGACGCGGCGGCCGTTCACCTTGACGTGGCCGTGGTTCACAAACTGACGCGCGGCGAAAACCGTCGGCACGAACTTGCAGCGATAGACCACCGCATCGAGGCGGCTCTCGAGCAGACCGATCAGGTTTTCAGCCGTGTTGCCCTTGCGGCGCGCGGCTTCTTCGTAGGTCTTGCGGAACTGCTTTTCGGTGATGTTGCCGTAGTACATGCGCAGCTTCTGCTTCGCGACCAATTGCAGGCCGAAGTCAGAGGTCTTGCCCTTGCGGCGCTGGCCGTGCTGGCCGGGGCCGTACTGGCGCTTGTTGACCGGTGATTTCGGACGGCCCCAGAGGTTTTGGCCGAAACGGCGGTCCGACTTGTATTTAGCTTGGATACGCTTGGTCATGCGCTCAGAGCGCCTTCTTCTTTTGACGGGGACCGGCGACCTCACAAACGAGATCGCGACTGCCCTGGCGGTTGCCCGTCACCCAGTATTGCTCCGCACCCAGAATGAACCAGGCTGGCGGAAAGGCGGGCTTTTGACGGATGCGGGGTCGAGAAGCAAGCCCCCGGGGCCGAAATCGCGCATCCAGGCCGGCCGATCGCCCGCGAAGCCTTAACGCTTCCTCAAGCGCGACGCGGCAAACGCTAGTCGAGGAGCGACGCGTCTGTGCCGATCATCGCACGCCATAACGAAGCGCTGGAACTGAACCGGGTCGACTACGCCGGATCGGTGACGCTTGCCGAGCTCGGGGCGTTGGCGGAGTTCAACTCCGCTAATCCGACTTGGCTCACCTATGATTGCCTGAACCTGGTGCTCGCCGGCGCGGATTTTCTCAGCATCGATTTCGATGCGCTTGACGCCCTCTTCAACCGCTATCGCGACATGTATCAGCCGATGAACATGTTGATCCTGCGCCGCTCGGCTTGGCTGTGCCAGAGCCCCGCCGCCGAGCGCCACGTGGGGTACTGGACCAAGGGTCGAGATGCGAAGGACGCGCTGTCGAGCGACGTTCGCCTATTCGACAGTTGCGAGTCCGCCGCTCAATGGCTGCTGCTGCGACCGAACGAACTGGAGAAGCTGAAAAGCGGCGAGGGTTTCACCGAATTCTTCCGCGCCGATACGCGAGCCACTGGTTTGCAACGCTAGGAGAGGCTTCACCCGTGCCGATCGTCCTGCGCCACAACGAAAAGCTGGAAGTCAGCCGGGTCGATTATTCGGGCGCGGTGTCTGCGCAAGATTTGCGCGACAACGCGGCGTTCAATGTCGCCAACGAGGTTTGGCTTGGTTTCGACTGCTTGAGCGTGATCCATCGCGATGTCGAGGTCGCCGGCTTTTCACAAGCCGATCTCGACGACATCTTTCGAGCGAACCGCACGCTCTTCGAGCCGCTGCAACTCTTGTTCTTGCGCCGCTCCGCCTGGATTTGCGAAAGCCCCATGGGCCAACGTTTTCTCAGCCACTGGCTGACCAAGCGAAATGCGGAAAAACTGCCCTATGCGGACGTCCGCCAACTGGAGACATACGAGGCAGTCGGCGAGTGGTTTCTGCTGAGCCCAGAGGGCGCTGCCGCGCTCAAAGCAGGCGACGGCTTTCGCGAAATCGCCCGCTTCGACACTGCCGCGCGCGGCCGCTGATCACTCTGGATTGCTGTCCAGCTCGTACTGACTTTGCAGGTAATTCTGCAGGCCAAGCTGATCCAAGTTCTGCAGCTGCGTTTCAAGAAAATCGATGTGCTCTTCAGTGTCGTCGAGCAACTCGGTCAGCAGATCGCGCGTGACGTAGTCCTTCTTCGTCTCGGCGAGTTCGATGCCTTCCTTGATGCCGGCGTGACCGGTCTTCTCGGCGACTAAATCAGCCTTCAGCCGCTCAGGCACGCTTTCGCCGATCTGGAGCTTGTTCAAGTTCTGCAGGTTCGGCAGACCTTCAAGCAGCAGGATCCGGTTTATGATCCGGTCCGCGTGCTTCATCTCTTCGATGGATTCTTCGTAGGTCTTCTTGCCAAGCTTGCCGTAGCCGTCGGACTGATACATCCGCGCATGCAAGAAATACTGATTTATCGACGTCAGCTCGTTCGTCAGAATGACGTTGAGCTTCTTGATGACGTCCGGATCACCCTTCATCGCGCGCTACTCCGCTGCGACGAGGCTCCGCTTGGCGCAGGCCATACCGCCGCTAGAAATGCCATCGGCGATCTCGGGAAGGCAGCGCCCGCAACACGGCTCGCACCCATGATGGGCCAGCACGTCTTCCGGACCTTGCGCACCTGCGGAAATGGCTTCGTCCACTTCCGTCCGAGTCACACCGTTACAGTTGCAGACGTACATCCGGCACTTCTCTGAAAGCAAAGGCGAATCTGGCGACTGAGAGTCAGCCGCAAAGAAACCTTAGCTCAGCGCGACCGCTCCTGCAAGTCATTCGCAGCAGCGGCGAGTTGCCCACCCCGGAGCACTCAGCCAAGCGCTTTCGCCATCGCGGCCGCGCCCATGTCCATCGCCATGTTCTGACCTTCGGCCGCCGCATCCGGCAGAAAATCCACCGTCCAGACGAACCGGCTGCCCTGCCCGTCCTCGAACACCTGCGCCGAGGCGTTGTAGTGCTGGTAAATCGGGCTGTCGTTGATGGCGTAAACCAAGCGCCGCTCGCGATCGTCAGCGCTGACCAGCCATTCGCGCACTTGCATGCCGTTCAACAACGTCACCAAGCGTGCGCCGGAAGCCTCCATCTCCGACGCCGTGACGAAGCCCGGCGCCAGTTCGTGCAGCGCTTCAAACCGCTTCAGCACCGCCCAAACCTCATCGGCCGAGCGCGGGCTGGTGAACTCTTTCCTGATCGTCGCCATGTCACATCCTCCGCCGCCATATCGCCATAACCGGACGCCCAAGTCTCGCCGCTTCCGGACGCCTTCATTTTCCTAGCGACGCAAAGCGAACATTTACCACCGCCTTTGAGCGCGCCACACTGCGCCGGTGAAAACGGTCTTCCTTATTGTCGTGGGGCTGATCTGGACCGCGGTGACGCTCGGCGGCGATTTTTTCGCGGTCAACGCAATTCGTCAGCAATTGCGCGCCGAGCATTTTCCCACCGTCACTGGCGTGATTACGCAGAACGACATCGAGATCACACGCTCCAGCAAAGGCGGGTCAAATTACACGGCGCGTCTGCGGTTTTCATATGCCGTCGATGGCCGCGCCTATGTCGGCGACCGCCATCGCTACGGCAGCTACGCAGCAAGCGCCCAACACGCTGAAGCGCTCGCGAGCCGCTACCCCGTTGGCGCACCGGTGATCGTGCACTTCAATCCAGACGATCCCGCCGACGCCATTCTAAGCCCCGGCATAGACGGCGCTGACGTGTTCGTGCCGTTCTTCCTGCTGCCGTTCAATCTCATCTTGTTCGGCGCCGTCGCTTGGCTCGCCCGCGGTAAGCGGCCGTTCGACGATCCTTCCGCGCCAATCAGCCCGCTCTCCGCTGGCATAAGTGCGTTCTTCGTCGGCTGGTTCGTGATCGTCTTCACCGTCGCCTTCGCTTCCGGCTTCGATCCAAGCCTGCCCGTAGCGATAGGCGCTTGGGGCGCGTTGACGGCGATCACCTTTGGCGCCGCGGCTTATGCGGTGACTCAACGCACCGCACGTTGACGATCAACAATCAATCCCGATCGCGGTCCATTCCTGCTTACGGAAATGCGCGATGATCCGGCGCAAGATCATGGCGCGACCTCACGCGGTGGGATCGTCAGATTGCTGCCGGTCACGCGATTGTAGAGGTCAAATAAGAGCTGATGCTGGCTGGCGTCATAGCATGCGCCGAAACTTGCTTGCGCCCCTGCGATCTGCGCAAGCAAGGCAGCTTCAAACTCCTCGGCGGATAAGCCGGAGAGTGCGGGGTCAAAGATGCGCTCATTGCGAAAGTCGATCGTCGCGATGGCGCGCCCTAAGTCGATCGCATCCGCGGCGACAAGAGCTTCAATCGCCGCCAATTCGCCGAAGGCGTCGTAGGCCGTGCGCCGCTCTGAAGCTGACATCGGGCCAGCCACGCTGAGATGTGCAAGCCGGCCCTTCAGACGCCAAGCCTCGACCTGTAGGCCTCGCATCTCAGCAACGATATTGAAGATGTTTCCCAGCGTTGCGAATTGGGCGCGATCCAACTCAGTGGCGGCATTGCTGGTGAGCAGTGCTTGCCACGACATGTCCGGGAACGGCCGCAACGGCGTGCGGAACACAGAAGGCAGCATATAGACATCAGAACTTTGCGACGGTTGTTCGAGGCCGTCAGGCGTCCAGTGTGCATCAGCACGCCGCAAGCGCTCGCTTAGCGCTTCAAATTGCGCGCGGCGGCATGGCTCCAAAGCGGCACGTTCGTTGGCGAAAAACCAAATCTGGACGAGTTCAACCTCGACCGCGTCGACTGCTTGGCGCGTTTCGCGGGCGCGACTGGCGTTGGTGATCAGCTCTTGCGCGATCAGCGTGATGCCCAAGCCGATAGCTATAATCCCGACCTCGAAGCCAAAGCGCTTCCAGCCCTTGAGTTCGCCGATCCGACGAAAGAAGCGCATTTGATCTCCCCCGCGCGCATCTAGACGCAAGCAAGACCGCCTGACAACGCAGCATTGACCCTTGGGCTCCAGCTCACTCTGCGCTAAGCCCCCGCCTCAATGTCCGCAAAAGCCCCCACCATCGGCGTCGTCTCGCTCGGCTGCCCCAAAGCGCTCGTCGATAGCGAGCGCATCATCACGCGCCTGCGCTCCGAGGGCTATCAACTGAGCGGCAGCTACGAAGGCGCCGATCTCGTCGTGGTCAACACATGCGGCTTCCTCGATAGCGCCAAAGCCGAAAGCCTCGACGCCATCGGCGAAGCCATCGCCGAGAACGGCCGTGTCATCGTCACCGGCTGCCTTGGCAAGGAAGAAGGCCTCATCCGCCAAGCACACCCAAAGGTGCTCGAGATCACAGGCCCGCACCAATACGAAGCCGTCGTCGGCGCCGTGCACACGCACCTGCCGCAGCTGCACGATCCGAAAATCGATCTCGTGCCCGAAGGCGGCTTCCGCCTCACGCCGCGCCACTACGCCTATTTGAAAATCTCCGAAGGCTGCAACAATCGCTGCACCTTCTGCATCATTCCAAGCATTCGCGGCGACCTCGTCTCGCGCCCCGCCAACGCTGTGCTGAAAGAAGCGGAGTCGCTGGTGAAAGCCGGCGTCAAAGAATTGCTCGTCATCAGCCAAGACACGTCGGCCTACGGCGTCGATGTCAAATACGCCGAGAGCAAATGGAAGGACCGCATGGTCCGCGCCAAATTCTACGATCTCTGCAAAGAGCTCGGCGATCTCGGCGCCTGGGTGCGCCTCCACTATGTCTATCCGTACCCGCACGTCGATGAAGTCGTCGGCCTCATGGCCGAAGGCAAAATCCTTCCCTACCTCGACATCCCATTCCAGCACGCTTCACCAAACGTGCTGAAAGCCATGCGCCGCCCCGCCAACCAAGACAAAGTCCTCGATCGCATCAAGACGTGGCGCAAAATCTGCCCGGACCTCACTATTCGTTCGAGCTTCATCGTCGGCTTCCCCGGTGAAACCGAAGACGATTTCGAAACCCTGCTCGATTTCATCGAAGAAGCGGAGATCGACCGCGCCGGCGTGTTCAAATACGAAAACGTCGAAGGCGCGCCCTCACGCAATCTCCCCGATCACGTCGATCAAGACGACGTCAACGACCGCTACGACCGCTTCATGGAAGTGCAAACCACGCTCGCGCACCAACGCCTGCAATCCATGATCGGCAAAACGGTGGATGCGATTTGCGACGGCTGGGATGAAGACGCCGAAGCCTACGCCTTCCGCACGAAAGCCGACGCGCCTGAGATCGACGGCGTCACCTACGTCGATAGCGACGACGAAATCGCCGAGGGAACCATCACCCAACTCGAAATCCTCGGCGGCGAAGGCCACGAGATGGTTGGGGCGCTGGTCGAGAATTAACCTGAAACAAGAACGCGCATCGTCTTTCGCGCGGCTTTAGCCTACATCCCCTCAATATGCCGGTGCGCGGAAAGCGTGTCCGGTCCGAAAGTATCCAATGTCCGTCTTCGATCATGTCCATCCCGCGCTCGCCCGCGCGCTCGCCGAGCGCGGCTTCGAGGCGTTGACGCCGGTTCAGGACGCGGTGCTCGCCGCCGATGTCCAAGAGCGCGACATGGTCGTCTCCGCGCAGACCGGCTCGGGCAAGACCGTCGCCTTCGGCCTCACGCTGGGTGCGGCCCTGCTCGGCGCGCGCAACCGCCTCGAACCCGCCGCCAAGCCGCTTGCGCTCATCATCGCACCGACACGCGAACTCGCCATGCAAGTGCGCGGCGAACTGGAGTGGCTGTTCGCGCCCGCGGGCGGACGCATCGCAAGTTGTGTCGGCGGGATGGACGCGCGCGACGAACGCCGCGCGCTGAACCAAGGCGCCCACATCGTCGTCGGCACGCCTGGGCGCCTTGTCGATCACATCCGCCGGGGTTCGCTGGTGATGGATGGCCTGCAAACCGTCGTGCTCGATGAAGCCGACGAAATGCTCAATCTCGGCTTCCGCGAAGAGCTTGAGTTCATTCTCGAAGCCTCGCCCGCCGAGCGGCGCACGTTGATGTTTTCCGCCACAATGCCGCGCGCCATTGAGA
>QBMO01000059.1:2845-7894 GCA_003242075.1 Alphaproteobacteria bacterium | reverse complement strand
GACGCTGGCGAAAACATATCAGCGCGACGCCGTGCGCGTCAGCACCGTCACCGGCCAGAAGCAGCACGCCGACATCGAATACCGCGCCCTCGTCGCCGCCGGCCACGAGTCCGAGAACGCCATCTTCAACGTGCTCCGCTATTACGACGCCACCAACGCCATCGTCTTTTGCGGCACACGCGCCGCCGTGACGCGCCTGGCCAGCCGCTTCGAAAACCGCGGGCTCTCCGTCGTGTCGCTCTCCGGCGAACTCACCCAGTCGGCACGCACGCACGCGCTGCAAGCGATGCGCGATCACCGCGCGCAAGTCTGCGTCGCCACCGACGTCGCCGCCCGCGGCATCGATCTGCCGGATCTCGAACTCGTCATCCACGCCGATTTGCCGAAGAACACCGAAGCGCTGCTCCACCGCAGCGGCCGCACTGGCCGCGCCGGGCGTAAAGGCGCAAGCGTGCTCATCGTGCCGTATTCCGCACGCCGCCGCACCGAGCGCTTGCTGCGCGACGCCAACATCAACGCCAAATGGGGCGAGCCGCCCTCCGTCGACGACATCAAGCGCCGCGACGATCAACGCCTGCTCGCTGATCCCGTGCTGACTGCCGCTTCCAACGAATCCGAACACGCGATCGTCAAGGCCCTGATGGCCGAGCACGCTCCCGAGCGCATCGCCGCCGCATTTGTGCGCCTTTATCGCAAAGGCCAAGCCGCGCCCGAAGAGCTGGCGCCGACGCCGGCATGGTCGGAAACACCCAACCGCCAAGAGCGTCCCGAGCGAGCGCCGCGCGGGCAGGATAATTTCGAAGGCGGCGTTTGGGTGTCGCTCTCGGTCGGCCGCAACCAACAAGCCGAGCCGCGCTGGCTCATCCCGATGCTCTGCAAAGCCGGCGGCATCAGCAAACGCCAGATCGGCTCGATCCGCATTCAGCAACACGAGACGCACGTCGAGATCGACGCCGCGAGCGTGGATGCCTTCTTCGCGCACATCGGCGAAGGCGGACGCCTGGAAAAGCAAATTCGCGTCACACGTCTCAACGGCCCGCCGGAAGAAACACGCCCTCACCGCGCCGAACGTGGTCCGCGACAAGAGCACCGCCCACACCGCGATGAACGCGGTGCGACCCCACCGCGCGCAAAGCCGCCCTACAAAGCCAAGCGCAAACCGGAACGCAACGCCGCGTCGCCCAAGAAGCAAAAGTGGAATCCGGCCGATTGAGGCGCTACTTCTGCTTCTGTGTGCAATCTCTACTCCATGACCAAATCTCGCGAGGCGCTCGTCGCCTACACGCGCGCCATGCGTGACCGCACCGGCAATCAGCCGCCGCTGCCGGACATTTTTCCCGATCAGATGGCGCCGGTTGTTCGCACCGCGAAAGATGGCGTGCGCGAAGTGGTCACTATGCGCTGGGGCTTTCCGCCGCCGCCCGCGGGCAAACGCCCTGTCACCAACGTGCGCAATCTCACTTCAAGCTATTGGCGCAACTGGCTTGATAAGCCGGATTTCCGCTGCCTCGTGCCGGCGACGAGTTTTGTCGAATACACCGACACAACGCCAAAGATCGCGCATTGGTTTGCGCTCGGGCAGGATCGCCCGCTCTTTTGCTTTGCAGGCATATGGCGGCCATGGAGCGGCTTGCGCGGCAAAGAAGATGGCGAGCATCTGCTCTTCTCCATCCTCACCACCGACGCGAACGATCTGACACGCCCCATCCACGCTGCGGCGAGCCCCGTCATCCTAACCGGCGACGATCTCGAAACGTGGATGCATGGCTCAGCAGAGGAGGCGCGCACGTTGGCGAAGCCGTTTCCTACAGAGCAAATGCAAATCGTGCTGACCGGACCGCGCGCCGATCCGCAGCCAAGCGACTAAACCGCGCTTACGGCCCGCACGTCCACATGCCGTCATAGCTCCGCGACGCGCCGTCATTTTGCGTGGCGGTGAGGCGCGCATTGTAGGCGACCTGCTCGTTGCCGGTCTCCGAGCGCTGCACGATTTCGATTGCGAGCGTCAGGCCGTCACCGGTAAACGACGCGCCTTCGACCATGCCGTCATAGCCGCCAGTCGCCGTCGCCTGCAGTTCCGATGTCACGCCCGCGCGCTTGGCGAGCGCCTCGCTGGTGGCGTTCGGATCGACATTGCCCATGGCAACGACGAGCACGTCGTCGGCCACCGTGAACGAGCAGCCCAATTCACCCGTGAGCTGGCCCTGAATATCGTTCTGCCCCATGGCTTCGAGCGAGAACGGCGCAGGCGGCGCGGCGGGCGGAGGCGCTTCCGTGACTTTAGTCGTCTGACCACAAGCGGCAGCGAGAGCCGCAAACGCGGCGCACAGGATCAATCTCATCTTGGAACTCCCACAGGAATGGTGAGAGCTAAAGCATCCGCCGCAGCGCTCTGTTCCGCCGTTTAAGCGGCGAACGACACAACGTTGCTGCGCAAATCCGTGCGCGGGAAGGTGAGCGTGAACGTCGAGCCATGCCCGGCTGTGCTCTTGACGCTGATCGATCCGCCCATCGCGTCCATCAATTGCTTGGTCACGGCAAGCCCGAGCCCCGCGCCATCCTGCGCTCGCGTGATCGATCCATCAGCTTGCGTGAACGGCCGGAACAAGTGCGACAGCGCCGGTTCAGCAATGCCGACGCCTGTATCGTTTGTCTCGAACACGACGGCCCCATCCGCATTCTCACTCATGCGCAATGCGATGCGACCGTTCTTGGTGAACTTGGCGGCGTTCGATGCGAGGTTGAGCATGCATTGCCGCAATCGCTGCTGATCGATCCATGCCGAGCCGATGTTTTCGTCGCAATCAAGCTCGATCACATTGCCCTGCTCCGCCGCCAATGGACGGATCGTGTCCACCACATCCATGAACAGCGGCCGCAACGGCGTATGGCCCGGCATCAAACGCAACTCGCCAGCTTCGAGCTTCACGTGGTCGAGGATGTCATTGATCATGCCGAGCAGATGGTGCGCTGAAGTCTGAATACGCCGCGCATCCGCCGCCGAAGTCGGCCCGCCTTCATCTTCCTCGATGATCTCCGCATAACCGATGATGGCGTTAAGTGGCGTGCGGAGTTCATGGCTCATGCGCGCCAGGAATTGCGTCTTCGCTGCATTGGCGCCGTCAGCGGCGAGGCGTGCTAGGCGCTCGTCAGCCAACGCACCTTGCGCGCGCTGCATCTTTTCGTTCTGGCGCAACAAATAGGCGATCGCCACCGGCGCCACCAAAAGCACGATCGCCGCCGTCACCAGCGGCGTATAAGGCGTCACGCCCGGTGCGATGACGACGTTGATGAGATAATCGACCGCCAAGGCGACGGCGAGAATGATCGCCGTGAGAGCGACAGTCCGGATGATCTGAGCTTTTGTCATGCGCACCCGATGATTCGTTGCGCACTAAATGTCTTGCCGAAAACGTAAACAAACTGCGATGGCAGACGCCTACTTCTTTTTCACCTTCGGCTCGCCGAGCGTCATGAAGATCACCGGGCCATCCGTTGGCGCGCGATAAACGCCGTGGGCGCCGTTCACTTTCATCGCCAGCGCCGTCATCTGCCAGGCGTTTTGCTCGTCGGTTTTGAACGACTTTTGCGTCAGCTCTTCGAGGCCGTGTTTATCGCCGAACCAGCGCGTGCGTTCGGCATCGTTGCGCAAGCGCTGCACCACCATCGGGTGGTCCCAGCCCCAGCGGAAAATGCTGGTGCGCGGATTCCAGGCGCCGATGATCTGCACCGGCGCGGTCACCAGTGCGCCATCCTTGCGCTCGAATTGAATGATGCCGGCGTTCTGATCGACCTGCCACGGCGCGGTCTCGAGCTTCAGCTTTTTCGACAACCAACGTTGGCGATTTAAGAGATCGATCCAGCTCTCGGCCCAAAAGCGGTCGACATCGACGTGCTCCCCGCCCCACGGGACGAGCTCTTGTGAGGCCGCGCGCGGCGGTTCTTCCAAATCTGGTTTCAGGCGACGCTTTGCGTTCCGCATACGCTCTCGATGTTTCCCAGCGACCTGCCCGCCATGTGGATAAACAATTTCCCCTAGCTCGGGAAAGTCATTTCCTAAGCGTCATCTTTCTTCCGCCCGCCGCGCCCGATGGTGAGCGCTTTGATCACGCCCCGCATCGTCTGCGCTTCCTGTTGGGTGAGCCGCGCCCGCAAGAAGATTGAGCGCAGATTGCGCTTCATCAGCGGGGCTTTGTCCATCGGGTGGAAAAAACGCCCATGTTCAAGCTCTTGTTCGAGATGGAGGAAGAGCTTTTCCAACTCTTCCTGCGTCGCCGGCTCGCTCTCGCTATCGCGAAACCAGGAGGGCAAATCGTGCGCCTGGCGCGCCTCGGCGTAAGCAAATGCAAACACCGCCACTGCATTGGCTAGGTTGAGCGAGGCAAAGGCGGGATTAACCGGCAGCGTCAGGATCGCGTCAGCCCGAGCGATCTCTTCGGTCTCCATTCCCGCCGCCTCGGGGCCGAACATCACCACCGGCCGTTCCCCTTGCGCCAAAGCCGCCCGAATATTGAGCGCCGCCTCCCGCGGCCCCCACACCGGCTTCTCCAGCCCACGCGGCCGCGCCGATGCGGCGATGACTAAAGTCGCGTCGGCGAGCGCCGCCTCCAGCGTCCATTCCACCCGCGCCCGCTTCAGCACCTCATCAGCGCCGACCGCCACCACCTCGGCTTTCGGGTTGGGCCAGCGATCACGGGGCGCCACGAGGCGGAGCGAAATCAGGCCAAAATTCAACAAAACGCGCGCCACTGCGCCGATGTTTTCCCCCATCTGGGGGCGCACCAGACACACGGCGGGCCATTCCTCCTCGATTGGGGGCGGCATGTTTCGTGCGCGTGTCATTGCTTGAGGCGATCCTGGCACATGGCGGAAAACGTCATTTCTCATCACAAGCCGCGCCGCAAGCGCGGGAGCGCGTGGGCTTGGACCACGCGTAGATTGCTGGCGCTCGCCTTAACGGTTGCGGCGATTGCGGCGGCCACTTGGGTCATACCCTATCTGCGCCCGGTCGCGCCGCGCTTTCCTGACGCGCAACTGCCGTCAGCGGCG
>QBMO01000059.1:0-2835 GCA_003242075.1 Alphaproteobacteria bacterium | reverse complement strand
TGCTGGCCCGCCGGCGCCGCAAGGGCGGGCCGAACGCCGCGCCCACGGCGTGCCGCTCGATGCTGACGCCCGCGGACCAGGCGAGGACTTCGAAGTCTTGAGCGCCGCTGAACTCGCCGGCATTTCCCAAGCCCGCGACTAGGCCCGCGACGAATAGGGCAGCCGGGCCGGTTTGCCTCAGCCCCTCTTGCTGCTACCACGCGCGCCAACTTCCCGAACGCGAAAGGCGAGCGCACCGATGGCCAAGATCAAAGTGGACAATCCTGTCGTCGACATGGACGGCGACGAGATGACCCGGATCATCTGGGCGGCGATCAAAGAGCGCCTGATCCACCCCTATCTCGACATCGATCTCAAATATTACGACCTCGGCGTCGAAGCCCGCGACGCCACCAACGACCAGATCACCATCGATGCCGCCAACGCCACCAAGCAATACGGCGTCGCCGTGAAATGCGCGACCATCACGCCCGACGAAGCGCGCGTGAAAGAGTTCGGCCTCAAGGAAATGTGGAAATCGCCCAACGGCACCATCCGCAACATCCTCGGCGGCGTCATCTTCCGCGAGCCGATCATCTGCAAGAACGTACCGCGCCTGGTGCCCGGCTGGACGCAGCCGATCGTCGTCGGCCGTCACGCCTTCGGCGACCAATACCGCGCCACCGATTTCCGCTTCCCCGGCAAAGGCACGCTCACGATCAAATTCGTCGGCGAAGATGGCCAGACGATCGAGAAGGAGGTGTTCAAATCACCGGGCTCCGGTGTCGCCATGGCGATGTATAATCTCGATGAGAGCATCAAGGACTTCGCCCGCTCATCGTTCAATTACGGCCTGATGAAAAACTACCCGGTCTATCTCTCGACCAAGAACACGATCCTCAAAGCCTATGACGGCCGCTTCAAGGACATCTTCCAAGAAATCTTCGACGCCGAGTTCAAGGCCGAGTTCGACAAGCGCAAGCTCACTTACGAGCACCGCCTCATCGACGACATGGTCGCATCCGCGCTGAAATGGAGCGGCGGCTATATCTGGGCCTGCAAAAACTATGACGGCGACGTGCAATCCGACACGGTCGCGCAAGGCTTCGGCTCGCTCGGCCTCATGACCTCCGTGCTGATCACGCCGGACGGCAAGACGATGGAAGCGGAAGCCGCGCACGGCACCGTCACGCGCCACTATCGCCAACACCAAAAAGGCGAGCCGACCTCCACCAACTCCGTCGCCTCGATCTTCGCCTGGACGCGCGGCCTTGCCCATCGCGGCAAGCTCGACAACAATCAGGCGCTTATCGACTACGCGCTGCTCCTGGAAAAAATCACCGTCGACACCGTCGAAGCGGGCCAAATGACCAAGGACCTCGCGCTGCTCGTCGGCGATCAACAAGCCTGGCTCACCACCGAAGGCTTCCTCGACGCCGTCGCCGACAATCTCGATAAGGCGATGGGCAAGGCTTGATCATACGCGATCTCCGCGCCGAAGACCGCCCGCAATGGGATGGCCTTTGGCGCGGCTATCTCGCGTTCTACAAATCCGAACTGGCGCCGGAAGTGAGCGAGGTGACTTTCGCGCGCTTGCTCGATTCAAGCGAGCCGATGTTTGCGCTGGTCGCGGATGAAGACGGCGTGCTGCTCGGCTTCGTCCATTGCGTCCTGCATCGGGGCACCTGGTCGATCGAGGATTTCTGCTATCTCGAAGATCTGTTCACCGCGCCCGCCGTGCGCAAACGCGGCGTCGGCCGCGCCCTGATCGAAGCCGTTTACGCCCGCGCCGATGAACTCAATTGCTCACGCGTCTATTGGCTCACGCACGAAGCCAACGCCGCCGGCCGCAGCCTCTACGATAAAGTCGCACGCAATCTGGGTTTCATCCAGTATCGGCGGGGCTGAGATTTACTGCGCGCCAAGGTCGGAGTTAATGGCGAGCGAAGCTAGGAACGCGGTCATCGCTGCGATGTCGTCTGCTGCTTCGGCGACTTGCGTTGCCTGACACACCAGAATGTATTGGGCTGAGCCTTCAGGCTCCGGAACGATAAACATCCTCAGCATGAGCCGCACTGGCCCGACGTCGGGAATCTGAACGTCTGGCTGCATGACGCGCCCCATGCTTGCTAGCAAACCACGCGAAGGCTCAATATCGATGTCGTACGATATCACGCGAACGCCATCTACGATTTCGTTTCCCCTGGAGTGCTCTGTCGTTGGCATCGCCATGGTGATGAGGAAGCTCAGCAGCTGGCCGTCCTCAAACTTTGCGTTAAGTTCGGCTTGCGTCTCTTGCATATCGGCGTGGAACGTTCTGCCTATTGAACACTCGCGAATGAACACGGTTGGCGGCGGCAGACGATTTTCCCGCATGGCCTGAGATTGGATTGCTAGCTGCCGTTCGCCGGAGACCGGAACGCGGCCCTCGGCCTCCTCCCAGCCCGCTGGCACGGTCACCGCGAACGCACCTTGCGAATGCCGCCAAGCGGTTTGCGCTCGCGCATTCACGCTAACCGCGCAAAACAACAGTGAGAAAACCAGAAGGATTCGCACAGGTGGAAACCTACTCACGAAACGGCGGCGTCGGCCGCCACGGATATGGCTGCGGCATATCGGTCGAGACCTTGTCCGGATAAACCGGCGCGCGCTTTTCCAGAAACGACGTCACGCCCTCCTTCGCATCGCCCGCCCGCCCGCGCGTTACCATCAGCCGGCTCTCCAGTCGATGCGCCTCCATTGGATGGCCTGCATCCAACATATCGAGCATCATCCGCCGCGCCAACGCAACGGAGACAGGCGCGGTGTTGTCGGCAATCTCCCTCGCCAAAGCATGCGCCGCCGGCAACAACTCTT
>QBMO01000058.1:21839-29441 GCA_003242075.1 Alphaproteobacteria bacterium | reverse complement strand
GGCGACTCTGAACAAGTTCGCGATTCACGCCGCCCGCGAAGCAGCTTAACCTCGGTTCCGGATCAAGCGCTACCGGAGCGGGACCGATGAAGCAGATGACGTTCGCCGCAATGGGGTTTGGGCGTTACGCGAAGACGACGCGCAAGGCCGCGTTTCTGGCGGAGATGGAGAGAGTGGTTCCGTGGGGACGCTTGTGCGCGCTGATCGAGCCGCATTATCCGAAAGCGGGAAACGGCAGGCCACCGATCGGATTGGAGAGGATGCTGCGGATCTATTTCCTGCAGCAGTGGTTCAATTTGTCCGATCCGGCGGCTGAAGAGGCGCTCTACGACAGTGCCGCGATGAGTGCTTTCGTCGGTATCGATCTGGGAAGTGCGCCAGCGCCCGACGAAACCACCATCTGTCGCTTCCGCCACTTGCTCGAACAGCACGATCTGGGTCGGCGCCTGTTCGAAGAGGTGCACGTCCATCTCGAGAAAAACGGGCTGAAAGTCGCCAAGGGCACAATCGTCGACGCCACGATCATCCACGCACCGTCCTCGACCAAGAACAAGGATCAGGCCCGCGATCCGGAGATGCACCAGACCAAAAAGGGCAACCAATGGTACTTCGGAATGAAGGCGCACATCGGCGTCGACAGCAAAACCAAGATCATCCACTCGGTCGTCGCCACCGCGGCCAACGTCGCCGACAGCCAGGTTCTCGGTGATTTGCTGCACGGGGACGAAACCCGCGTCTGGGGCGATCAAGCCTATCGCGGCCAGGGCGACGTCATCCGCGAGCACGCGCCCAACGCCCAGGACTTCACCAACCGACGATACCGGCAGAACGGGGTCATCGACGAAGCCGAGAAGTTGCGGAACCGGACCAAGTCCCGCGTGCGCGCCAAAGTCGAACACGCCTTCGGCGTGATCAAGGGTGTGTTTGGCTTCACCAAGGTCCGGTATCGCGGCCTCGAGAAGAACGCCCACCGTTTGTTCGTGACCTGCGCGCTCGCCAATATCTTCATGGCGCGCCACCATCTGATGCGCGCAGCGGCGTAGCTGCGTCCATCGAACGGGAAATCAGTCGGCCGACCACGAAAACAGGGCGAAATCGCCGCCCGCAAAATGCGACTTTCGCGCCCCAAGGCGTCAAAGTGCCATCAGCGCGCTACAATTGATGCTTCTGCAGACTGTCCCTAAACGGCGCTTAGCTCGTTCCTCGAAACAGCCGCGTTGGCCGCGCGCCCGAAAGTTCCAATGCTTGATCCATACATCGCGTTTTTGCTCGGCCTCGGAATCGTCGTGTTGTTGGTGGCGTGGCTGCCGCTGGCGCTGAAGGCGATCCCGCTTTCGCTGTCGATTGTGTGCGTCGCACTCGGCGCCGGTTTCTTCGGGCTCGGCTGGCTCGAATTCGATCCTGATCCGCGCACTTACGACACCATCGTCGAAAAACTCTGCGAAGCGGTCGTCATCATCTCGCTGATGGGCGCTGGGCTGAAGATCGATCGCAAGATCGGCTTGCGCGCCTGGGCGACGACGTGGCGGCTGCTCGGCATCGCCATGCCGCTCACCATCCTCGCCGTCACGCTGGTCGGCGTTTACGGCCTCGGCCTCCCCATCGCGATGGCGTTGCTGCTGGGCGCGGCGCTGGCGCCAACCGATCCGGTTCTGGCGTCCGACGTGCAAGTCGGCAAGCCGGGCGCCGGCGAGGAAGACGAAGTGCGCTTTTCGCTCACATCCGAAGCCGGCCTCAATGACGGCCTTGCGTTTCCGTTCGTGCATCTTGCGCTGGTGTTCGGATTGGCGGCGTCGGCGCCCGGCGGCGCATGGCCGGATATCTCTGAGCTCGGCGGCTGGTTCTTGGGTGATGTGGTGTGGCGCGTCGGCGCCGGCATCGGCATTGGTTGGCTGGTGGGGCGCGGTTTGGGCTGGCTCACATTCGGCCGTTCGCGCTCAAAATTGTCCGGCACGCGCGACGGGCTTGTCGCCATCGGCGCCACGCTTGTCGCGTATGCCAGCGCCGAGGTTTGCCACGGCTATGGCTTTCTCGCTGTCTTCGTCGCCGCGCTCGTGCTGCGCGATACCGAGCGCAATCACGAATACCACGAAGCGCTGCACGATTTTTCAGAGCAGATCGAACGGTTGCTGATGATGCTGGTGCTCGTCTTGTTCGGCGGCGCGATTGTGATCACCGGCTTGTTCGCCAACCTAACCTGGACTGACGTCTTCGCCGCCCTCGCCATCGTCTTCCTGATCCGGCCCGTGGCGGGATGGATCGCGCTCATCGGATCTGGGCATCCCGCCAGGGAGCGCGGCCTTATCTCCTTCTTCGGCATTCGCGGCATCGGCTCGTTTTACTACCTCGCCTACGGCCTCAATCACGGCGAGTTTGGATCGAGCGAGCGCTTATGGGCGATCGCTGGGCTCGTCGTGCTCATCTCGATCGTGGTGCACGGCATAAGCGCCACCCCCGCCATGCGCTGGCTTGATCGCGCACGCGTTGAATAAGCGCGCGGCTATTCGGAGGATAGATTCCGGCGTGGTCCTGCGCTGCGTGTAGGCCGTCCCTTGCTCGATCCCCTGCACGCGGCAATATCGCGACTGCTGCCTTGAGTTGCGGCAATTCTTGATTATAGGACGAGTGGGCGAGGGCTCACTGCGGGTTGGCTGCAATGGTGAGCGGAGCAATGGCGGCTGCTCGAGTCCGAGCAGAAGAGCTCGGAGGCTTCAATGTTTAGGTTCATGATTGCGGTATCGCTGATCTTTTCGCCCTTGCTGGTGACGAGTTGTGCAACGTCCGCGACGGTGAGAGCGGCCGATGTGTCGGCTGGCCAATCGCAGGACTTTACGGGTTCCTATGATCTGCTGAGGGCGGCGGCGCTGCAGGCGGTGGAGCGCATGAACGTCGACGTACAGGGGAGCGATGAGACGCCAGAGCGTTTCCAAATCCGCTTCTCAAAACCCGTGAGCGCCTTCAGCTGGGGGGAGGTGGGCGTGGTCAACGTCGTCCGCGTCAACGAGACGACGACGCGCGTCTTCGTGAATTCGGAGAGGCGCCATCAGCTTCAAGTGACGGGCACTTCCGAGCAGCAGTTCGCAAACGAGATATTTGGAAACATCACTGAAGCGCTTGCACAGCTGCAACCGTGAGGGTGGCGCTGCTTCTTGCCGCTGCGGCCTTGAGCGCGTGCGCGCCGCTTCGCTCCGAACCACTGCCCGAGGTGGGGCCGCCCGAGTACGCGCGCGTCGTATCTCAACGTCCGCTCGACATCCGCGCCGGCGAGACCGCCACTGACCGCGCCGCTTGGGCGCTCTTGACCCTCGATCCGCTCATCATCGCGACGGCGATTTTGGCTGTCGAAGACGAGCATGGACGTTCGCAACTGACAGAGTACGACCTAGCTCTCATTGCTGGCGGCAGCGCCACGGTTCGGAGTCGCTACGTCGTGGAAACGGGGCGTTGCGTGATGATGCGCCGTCCAACCGGGGGCGGCCAAGTTGTTATCGTCACACAAGATGAGGCCCGTTGCGGCGCAGCTCAAGGAGAGGCGCGTCCGTGAGGTGGAGCGCGAAGGCGCGTCAGGTGTGAACTCGCCGCGTATTGGCCCGCGTTTGGCGGGGATAGATCGCCGCTTATCCGACAGGGCTCAGTCCGCGCTACAATGCCCACATCATCTTCGCAGGAGGGCAGTTGGATCCCTGTTCAGCCAACGCGGAGATGATGTGATCGAGCGTGATGCGCCGGTGCCTCTCGCAAGAGAAGGCGGAGCACCAGACGGACAGACCCCTTGGACGTTTTGGTGTTTCGTATCGCAGCGGCCGCAGAAGCCCGCGGAGTTGTAACCGCGTGGAGCACGTACCGGGGACTCGTGCCGAACAGCGCGAACCCGCACGCCGCCGGCGGACCCGCCTCCTAGAGTGAAACATCTCTCGCGACGGGGCCGATGAAGCCGATCACGGAGACGCGAAGACAAGCGTCGGCGCGGGAAACCGCGCACTCGAAACTACAATCGGACGCAAGTCCCGCGTCTCCGCCCTCCGTTGGGAGGCAGACAAAAAGTCGAACCGGATGCGCGATGCGCAGTCCGGATAAAATTGCGCGCAAACGAAAACGGCGGAGCCCGTGAGCTCCGCCGTTTCACCATCGTCCGTCAGTTTTAGCGCGAACCAACGGGCCCTTGCAGCGCGGCCAGTTGCGCGCGGTTGAGGTCGTCGGTGGTGTAGTCGCCGTCTTCCACGACATCTTGCACCGCGTCCGGCAGATCGGCGCTGGCGGTCATCGTGGCGTCGGCGCTAGCGCCGCTAGTGTCGGCGCTGGCCGTCGCGGCGGCGTCTGCTTCAGCGCTCGGCATGGCGCTGTCAGCGGTTGCTTCAGCGGTGTCGAGCGTGCGGTCGGTGGTCGTGGCGGCGGAATCGACTGCGCCATTCAGGTCTGGCGCAGTCGCTTCGCCCGTGGCTTCAGCGCTCACGCCCGGCACTTGTACTTCGCTCTCGGCGCTGGCAGTCGGCGCAACCGGAACCGGCGTATCGGTGACGGAATCGGTCGTATCGCGCGTGGTTTGGCGCGCGTCATTCAACGGATCGGTTGCAGTCTGCGTATCGACTTGGCCTTGCACCGTGCCGGTGACGTCGCCAACGACTTGCGCGTAGGCCGGTGCGGCCAATGCAAGTGCGGCGGTGGCTACGCTAGCGATCAAAACATTTCTCATGAGGATCTCCTGACATCGCCGGTCCGAGCCGGCTTGTGTCTGCAAACGCACGAACGCCGCGATGGCTGCATTTCAACTTCGCAAGAGAGGAACTGCGGCACGTTTGCGGCGCGCTACGGCGAAGCGCGAATTTTCGCCTTCACTTCGCCGCACCGTGGTCCATCATGAGAAACGAGGGCAGGAGGCATGAGATGCATCGCCGCGCTTTACTTCTATCCGCCGCATGCGCGGCTGTTTCGGGTTGCGCCGCCAATGCTGGCGTCAGCGAACCAACGCCGCCCAGCGTCGAACCAAGGCCCGCACCAATTTTGACGCCCGGCGCTGATCCGTTCGACGTTGCGCTCTATTGCGCGGTCGCGAATGCGCCCGGCAATCAGTTCGTGTCGCCCTACAGCGTCGCCAGTGCGTTTGCGTTGCTCTATCCCGGCGCGCGCGGGCAAACCGCCGCCGAAATCGGCGCGACACTTCGCTTCGATGCCGATATCGCCCGCGCCACCACACAAACGCGCGCCACCGCGCAAGCGATCTCGGTGCAAACTGGCGGCAGTGAGTTCACCGCCGCCAACGCTGCATGGGTGGAGCGCACCATGGCGCTGCGCGCCGAGTATGCGCGCACGCTGGAACAAGAGCTCAGCGCCACGATCGAACCGGTGCCGTTCATCGCCAATCAAACCGCCGCGCTGCGCACCATCAACGCTTGGGCCGCGCGCGAAACCCGCGACCGCATCCCAACCATCCTCACCGAACCGGACGAGAGCCGCCGCCTCGTGCTCACCAACGCCGTTTATTTCAAGGGCAAGTGGAGCGACCAGTTCGCCGCCAACGCAACGCAGGATGGCGACTTCTTCGCGCAAACCGGCGCGACCGAACGTGTGCGCCTCATGCATCAAATCACCTCCGCGCGTTACCTGGACGGCGAAGGCTTTCAGGCCGCCGAGTTCGACTATGACGATCGAGCCTTCGCGCTATCCGTCTTCCTGCCGCGCGCCCGCGATGGTTTGCCGGCGTTCGAGGCGCAACTTGCCGGCAATCGGCTCGATCGTTGGATGCAAGATCTCAGCGCTGCGCCGCAAGCGCGCCTCAGCGTGACGCTGCCAAAAGTCGAGATGAGCGCCGATTACGATCTCGTGCCACAACTGCGAGCGTTGGGCATGCGCCTGGCCTTTACCGATAGCGCCGATTTTTCCGGCATCACCGAACAAGCGGCGCTGGCCATCAGCGCCGTCATTCACAAAACCTTCCTCGCCATCGACGAGGAGGGCACGGAAGCGGCGGCAGTGACAGCCATCGATATGCGCGTCACCGCCGTACGGCTGCCTGAAGAGCCTCCAATCCCATTCCGCGCCGATCACCCATTCTTCATCGTGCTCCACCACAAGCCCACACGCACACGCCTTTTCCTCGGCCGCATCGCGAGCGTGGCGGCGTAAGCGCGCGGATTTCACTTGCTTGCCTGGGCGCCATCGCTTCCTATGCCGGCGAGGGACTTGAGCACTGGAGGCTTGTCGCATGCGCTTGTTCGCTGCCGTCCTGTTTGCCGCTTTTGCCTTCGCCGCGCCTGCCTTTGCGGCGTGTGATCTGACGCCGATTATCGGCGCGACCGCCACCGCGCGGAATGGTCAGGCCTTGATGATCACGCTCGCTGTCGAAAATCGCGGCGACACCAATTGCCCTGGCACGATCGAAGCCCCGCCAGCCGCGAGCTACATGGTCGACATCTTCCTCTCGACCGACCGAACCGCGCCCGCCACATGGGCCGTTTACAACGCGACATGGCGCGAAGACGTGCTGCTGCTCGGTGGCCGCGTGTCGCGCACCCATAGCGTCGGTCCGGGTGTTACAGCGCGGTACGGCGCGCCGCGCTACGAGATCGGGCCATTCACGTTGCCGACCGGCATTCCGCCCGGCGACTATTTCTTGTGTGCCGGCGTTGATCTCGGCGGCCGCGTGGCGGAGTCGAACGAGCGCAACAATGTCGCCTGCAACCCGATCCGCATCGCCGCGCTGCCGCGGCCGATCGATCCGCGCCGTGGGCCAACGCCAAGACCGATGCCAACGCCGCAACCGCACTAGGACGCCTTGAACCTGTCGTCCCGCCCGACTAAGCCAACCGGGGGACGAGGAAACACATGCGCTTTGCGGGACTTATCGTGATTGCGGCCCTGGCCGCGTGCTCCACTGCTGGCGTGACGGGCGGCGGCGACGGCCTCGCGCCCTTGCCGTTTCCGGTCGAGCGCGGCTCGGCGTTGCCGCCGCCGGACGAAGCCGCGCGCGGCCAGACAGCGCCGCTGCAAGGCGCACGCCCTGGCGGCATCGATTTCGGCCAATGGCGCGCCGCCGATCCGGCGACGTATGCGCCGTCGTTCCAAGCGCAAATACGCACCCGCTATGCCGGCCAAAGCAATGACGCCATCCGCGCCGACCTCGAGCGCAACGGCTTTGCCTGCGAAGAGGGCGGTCGCTTGGAGTGCCGCATCGAAATTATGGAGAACCAGTGCGCCGTCGATTGGTATGTCGTGCTCGAACGCAACGGCGCCGAACCGGTGGCGGGTTTCGACCGCATGTGCCTCGGCGCACGCTAGGGGAGTGAGATGAAACACCTCGTCGCTATTGCCGCCCTTGCAGCGCTCGCCGCCTGCGCGACAGGCACAGTCACCAGCCCAAGTGCGCCGACGGGCTCAACCACCATTCCCTCGTCGCCGCTCGATCTCGGCGATTGGCGCAACACCACCGCGCCGCAAACTCTGAGCGCGTTCGAGGCTAATGTCTCAGGGCGTTACGGCGTCGGCATCGCTGTCAGCGACGCCACGGCCGACCTGCGCCGCCAGGATTTCAACTGCGCACCGGCGCCGCGCTCGGCCGACGGACGCGGCGCGCCGCCGGCGCAAGTCTGCCGCCGCACTGTCACG
>QBMO01000058.1:0-21829 GCA_003242075.1 Alphaproteobacteria bacterium | reverse complement strand
GCTGCACGCATACTTGGCAGGTGCATGTCTTCGACGAAGCCGGCAACGGCCGCATCGCGCGCACGCGCGGGCTCTACGATCGGCGTTGCGGCAATGAAGGCTTACTGGGTGGGCCCGGCTGAGGCGTCGCCCGGCGGCTCAAGATAGCGCCTCACGTCGTCCGGCTCGAGCGTCAGCATCGGCACCAGCCGATAATTGATCACGATGTTCTTGCCTTCCAACCGCTCCAGTGCCGCGCGTCCATTGATCACGATACGCGGCGCATCGGCGCCCAGCACCTCATCCACACGCNACATCGACTTCGAGCGGTGCGGCGTCCGGATCGGCCGAGACGGTCGCCAAGACGACATGCGTGTCGATCAGGTAGCGGCGAAAGATCGGGCGCATGTCGGGCTCGGTTAGCGCCGAGACGAACGCATATTCCAGCGCATTGACCGGCTCGATCACGCGCGCAGCGGCAGGCGGCGGCGTTTCGGCGGCAGGCGCTGCCGGCGTATCTTGCGCCATGGCAGGCGTCGCGACAGCCGCGATCGCCGCTGAAAGGAAAAGACGTCTGCGCATCGCCCACACTCCGTGGCCCAATCTGCCCGTTGCTTGGGCGGCAAGGAAGGCCACATAATGGCGGATGGACGACCTCTACCACCCACGCATCCTCGAACTCGCCGCTGACATGCCCCATGTCGGCCGGCTCGATGCGCCCGATGGGGCATCAACCAAGGTCAGCCGCATTTGCGGCTCGGTGGTGACGGTGGAACTCAAGCTGACGGACGGCAAAGTCAGCGCCATCGCAGTGCACCCGAAAGCCTGCGCGCTCCGGCCAGCCGCCACCGGCGTGCTGGCCATGAACGCGGTCGGCGCGACGCCGGATGAAATTCGCGACGCCCGCGAAAGCTTGCGCGCCATGCTGCGGGACGGTGCGCCGGCGCCGGCTGGCCGCTTCTGGGAGCTGCGCCACCTCGAAGGCGTGCGCGACTATCCGGCGCGCCACGCCTCCACCATGCTCGCCTTCGACGCCGCCGTCGAAGCGCTCGATCAAGCACGCGCCAAAGCCAGCGCGAAATAATCTATCCTACAGGCAAGCGCGCGCGTTTATTGTGCGCGCATGACCGCAACACCCCCGCTCAAACACGCTGACGCCAAAGCCTTGCGCAAGGCCGCGCTCAAATATCCCGACACCGTGGAAGATTTTCCCTGGGGCCACATTGCGATGAAGGTCGCGGGCAAAAAGGCGTTCGTGTTTATGGGCGGCGCCGAGGACGGCGGTTTTTCGTGTTCTTTGAAGCTGCCGTTCCGCAATGAAGAGGCGCTGAAGCTGAAGGGGGCCGCCCCCACCGGTTACGGCATGGCGAAATCTGGCTGGGTCACGTTCACATTCGGCCCCAAGGCCAAACCGCCGATGACCAAGCTGATCGATTATCTCGATGAAAGTTGGCGGGCCGTGGCGCCGAAGAAACTCTCAGCCGCATTCGCCCCGCCCCCGGCGCCCAAGCGCAAGAAAGCGACCTGAAGCGCTTTGCGCGCCTCGCGCGCTAGGCTAGCGTCCGGGCAGGGGAACTAGGGAGAGACCCAATGGTCAGGCTGATTTTGTTGCTGCTCATCGTCGCTGGCGTCGCCGGTTATTTCACCAAACCCGATGAAGCTACGATGCGCGCAGGCGCCGATGCGGTGCTGAGCGATCCGGGCAGCATTTCTGAAGGTCTCGAAAGCGTTGGCGCCACCATCGCCGGTGATCGCGCCTACAACGATTATTACGTCGCCGCGAAATATGACGTGACGCTCGACGGCACGCCTGTTGTCAGCTGCTGGGGCGCGTTCCAACAAGTGCAGTGCTCGCGCGTCGAAGACACGCGCACGGGCGGATAAGAGGTGCGCCTTTTACTTCTGCTGATCCTTGCCGGCGTCGGGGCTTACTTCACTGTCCCGACGCGTGAGGCCCACGAAACAGCGGCGCGCGCCTATCTCGAACAACAAGCCGGCGCGCCGGCGGCTGACGCGGGAGAGCCAGTACCGCAAGACAACGCGCCGTTCTCGCTCGATAGCGTCGTCGATTTCGTCACCGGGATGGTCGCCGGGCGGGGGCGCTATGAGAGCCTCTATCTCGCCTCGAAATACACGCTCGATCTGCCGGGCGCGGCCTATCTCGAATGCTGGGGCGGCTACACTTTGGTTCAGTGCCGCGAGGTCGATCGCGCCTCTCAAGGTTGAGATCGCGTCCACGAATGGGTATATAAGCGCGATGCACGAGCGCTTCGCTACTACGACTACCTTCTAGAGCCGGCGGCGCGAGATCGGGCGCGTCGCAGCGGCAGCGTTGCGCCCCGGTCGTGAAACCCACAAATCGCCAGAACCGATGTCGCCGAGCTTACCTGCGCGGGGCCTTTTGGGCCTCATCCAGCTTTATAAGTGGACGCTCTCGCCCCTGATCGGGCGTGGCTGCCGCTACTTGCCCACGTGTTCGTCCTACACAGCCGACGCGATCCGCGCCCATGGCGCTTGGGCTGGCAGCTGGATGGGCGCGGCCCGAATTTGCCGTTGCGCCCCCTGGGGCGGCCACGGCTACGACCCGGCGCCGACTACGGTTCGCAAAAACTCCTGGTGGCGCCCCTGGCGCTACGGCGATTGGAAAGGCGGCTACCGCGCGCCGCCGGCTGACATCGAATTGCACGAGAAACACCAATGAGCATCTCTCTCAAATTTCCCGACGGCGCTGAGCGCGCTTACGACGATGGCGTCACGCCGCTCGCGGTTGCGGAAGGCATTTCCAAATCGCTGGCCAAAAAGGTCGTCGCCGCCAAGATCGATGGCGCGTGGTGGGATCTGACGCGTCCGCTTGAGGGCGGCGGCAAGTTCGAGCTGGTTATGCGCGACAGCGCCGATGGCCTCGAAGTGCTGCGCCACGATGCGGCGCATGTTCTGGCGCAAGCGGTGCAGGAGCTGTTTCCCGGCACGCAAGTCACGTTTGGCCCGGTGACGGAAGATGGTTTCTATTACGACTTCGCGCGCGACGAGCCGTTCTCGACGGACGATTTCGAGCGTATCGAAAAACGCATGAAAGAGATCGTCGACGCGGACCTGCCGATCATCCGCAAAGTCTGGGAGAAAGAAGCGGCCATCGCGCACTTCAAATCGATCGGCGAAATCTACAAGGCCGAGACGATCGACGAAGTCATCAAGCCCGGCGATGCCATCACGGTCTATAGCCACGGCGACAAATGGGGCGATCTATGCCGCGGGCCGCATTTGCCGTCGACGGGTAAGCTCGGCAAAGCCTTCAAGCTAATGAAGCTCGCCGGCGCGTACTGGCGGGGCGATCAGAACAACGCGCAGCTGCAGCGCATCTACGGCACGGCCTGGGCCGATGAGAAGCAGCTCGAAGAATACTTGAAACGCCTCGAAGAAGCCGAGAAGCGCGATCACCGCAAACTCGGCCGCGAACTGGACCTTTTCCATATCCAGGAAGAGGGCAAGGGCATGATCTTCTGGCATCCGAAGGGCTGGACGCTCTATCGGACGATGCTGTCCTACATGCGCCGGCGCATCGAAGCGGTCGGCTATGTCGAGGTGAAGACGCCGCAAATCCTGGAGCAATCGTTCTGGGAAAAGTCAGGCCACTGGCAGAAATTCCACGACAGCATGTTCGTCTGCGAAACGGATGAGGGCGAAGTCATGGCTGTAAAGCCGATGAATTGCCCCTGCCACGTGCAGATATTCAATCACGGCCAGCGCTCGTATCGCGATCTGCCGATCCGTATGGCGGAGTTTGAAGGACTGCATCGTTGCGAGAGTTCAGGCTCGACGCATGGGCTCTTGCGCGTGCGCCAGATGAGCCAGGATGATGCGCACATTTTCTGCACGGACGATCAGATCGTCGAGGAATCCAAGGCTTTCATCGATCTCCTGAATTTGGTCTATGCCGATTTCGGCGTTGAACTGCATTCGGTGAAGCTGGCGCTGCGTCCCGATCAGCGCTTCGGCACGGATGAGCAATGGACGATCGCGGAAGATAAGCTCGAGCAAGCGGCCAATCTCGCCGGCGTGCAAGTCGAGCGCATTGCCAATGAAGGCGCTTTCTACGGGCCGAAGCTTGAGTTCCACTTGCGCGACGCTATCGGCCGCACGTGGCAGTGCGGTACGCTGCAGCTGGACTACGTGCTGCCTGAGCGCCTCGATGCGGCTTACATCGCCGAGGATGGCCAGAAGCATCGCCCGGTCATGTTGCACCGTGCGATTTGCGGCTCGATGGAGCGCTTTATCGGCGTGCTCATCGAGCACTATGCCGGCGCGTTTCCAATGTGGCTGTCGCCGGTGCAGGTCGTAGTCGCGACGATTACGTCGGACGGCGACGCCTACGCGAAGGAAGTCGCCGCGGCGATGCGCGCCGCCGGGCTCAGGGTCGAACTCGATCTCCGCAACGAGAAGGTTGGCTACAAAATCCGCGAGCACTCGCTGGCGAAAACTCCGGTGATTGCGGTCGTCGGCCGCAAGGAAGCGGAAGAGCGCAAACTCGCGCTCCGCCGTTTCGGCAGCGATGCGCAGGACGTCGCCGCGCTGGATGCGGCGGTTGCCGCACTTGTCGCCGAAGCAACGCCGCCGGATTTGAGACGGTGAGGATTGAGATCATCGTCGCCGCCGATGAACCGGCCGTGTTTTTCAGCTCAGTTCGCGCGGCAGAGATGGCGCTCGAATGGATCGATGTCCGCGATGGTGTTTACACCGCGCTTTATGGCCGCGCCGGTGAATGCTACGAGATCGGTGAGGACGGGAGGGACGTCTTTATTCGACCAACTTCGGCTAACGACAGCGATGCACTGCTTGCGCTTTTGAGAGCGTTTCTCAGAGCGGTGAAGGTAGAGTTCGCCGAAGCGGAGGGGTTGGAGGCACTGCTGTCGCGATGTGAGCGCTATTGCATTGAATGACCTTGCCGACTCTCGATCGCCGCCCGATCTAAAGCGTATGTAATGCGCTTCGTATGCGCCGCGCCGGTCTTGTCCCCTGGACGAGGCCGGCAGGGCGCTACAGGATAAGACTCGGGTTTCCGGGCGGAGAAGGATTGGGTGGACAAGTTCCCATCACGCGAACGCACGTCTGCGACATCACTCGCGCCGCGCGTGTCCGCCGTGGTGGTGGTCCGCGACGTTCGCCCGCATCAGCCCAATTTCGCACCGCTCGATCTTAGTTTGCGCAGCGCGCTGGCTGAACCCTGGATCGATGATCTCGTCATCGTCGATCACGGAAACGCACCAGAAGTCTCCGCAGCGCTGCGCGCGCTGCAAGCCGATCGCCGCGATGTGAAGCTGGTTTCCGCAGCGCCCGAGCAATCGAGCGCTGCGGCGGCCAATCAGGGTGCGAAATATGCGCTTGGACGTTGGCTGCTTTTCCTCGCGCCGGACGTCGTGCTGCAGCGTGGCGCTGTTGCGCGCATGGCGGCGGCCGGCGGTGGCGCGCGGACGCCGTGGATCGTCGGCGGGCGCCTGACGGATACAGAGGGCCGTGAGCGCCGCGCCGTGCGTGCCGGTTCGCTCAACGCTTGGTCAGCCATCGCGATCGCGCTCGATTGGGCCAAGGCGCCGACGCCGCGCCGCAAAAAGATCGAGCAAGATGAGCCCGAGCCGTCGCAAGTGGCGGCAGTATCTGGCGCGTTCATGCTGATCCCGCGCAGCGATTTCCAGCAGCTCGGCGGTTTCGACGAAGGCTACGCGACCTACGCCGCCGATCTCGATCTCTGCCGTCGCGCCGCCGATGCCGGCGGCAGCATCTTGTTTCAGCCCGATGCGGCCGGCGTGCAGCTCTCGCGTCCACAGCGCAGCCGCAAGCACGTGCAGGGCCTGGCGCTCTTCGTCGCTAAGAGCGCCAAGACGCCGTTCCAGCGCGCCTTCGCTGCGATCGCCATGCCGGCGCTCAGCGTGGTGTTGGGCTTGCGGGATCTGGTGGCTGGCCGTCCGCCGCAGCCGCGCCGCTAGGCGCGATGCGGCCCACGAACAGCGCGACCCGCTCGCCACGACCAAGCGCATAACCGCGCACTGGCGGCTCGGCTGGCGTGAACACAAAATCCCGCAAAGCCAGCTCTGCCGCGACTTCCTGCAGCGCGCGGCCTTCGATCACCAGCGCATCGCCCGGCTGCGCCCGCGCGCCAGCCTCGCGCGCCGAGACGAGCCGGATATCGGTGCGCGTCAGGAAGATGAGGCTGGATTCTGTGTAGCCGACGACCCAGAGTGGGCGGTTGTCGCGCGGCGTCAAACGCGCCCGCGTCAGCGCCGCTAGTGCGCCAGTTGAAACGTTGAACGCGCGCGCCTCCGGCAAGATGCGCTCGCGCAGGCTGAACGACAGCATCAGCGCGCACGCAACCAAGATCGCCGCGCGCACGGCAGGCCGGCGCAATAGGATGAGGCCGGCGACAGCCGCGCCGACGATGATCACGCCGATCAGCGCCGTCGAGATGGCGCGCCGCAAATCGGCGTTGAAATCGCCGAACATGAACGTCGCGCTGGTCGCCATAATGGCGACGATGACGGCGCCAAACACGGCAAAGAGCGCAACGCCAGTCGGATGGGTGGTCCGCCATGAGCGGGCAAGCATCGCCGTTAGCCCCGCGCCGCAAAGCAGCGCGATCGCGGGATAGGCGGGCAGCGTGTAGTGCACGAGCTTTGTTGGCGCGAGTTCGAAGAAGAGGAAGGTCGGCACGGCCCAGGCGAGCAAGAAGCGGTAGGGCGCATGCGCATCATCGTTGCGCGGCGCACGGATTGTCTCCCAGCCGAGGCGCGCCGCGGCTGGCAGTGCGTACGTCGCGGGAAAGATCAGTAACGGCAGCAAAAACAGATGATAGCCGGGCAGCGCGAAGTGGCCTTCTTGTCCGCTGATCAGCTTCGGCGCGAGATCGCGCAGCAGCATGTCGAACAGGAAGCGCCCGTCCGTCTCCATCGAGATCGCGATGAACCACGGCGCGATCATCGCCGCCGCCATGATCGGGCCGGGCCACCAAAGCAGCGGCTTCATCCAATTTGCACGCCGCTCCCACACGAAGAGCGCGCCAAGCGTTAGCCCAATCACAAGCGGCGTCACCGGGCCCTTGATGAGGACGCCGCATGCGAGCGCGAACCAAAACAGGAGGGAGAGGAGCTTGGGTCTCTTCCCGTCGCCAAATCGCAAGCGCACCGCAGCCGCGAGCGCCAACGTCGTGAAGCCGAGCAACAACGCATCCGTCTTCGCAGTCATGCCCTCAAAGCCAGCGAGCATGCCGGAAGCGAAAAGCGCAGCGCCGAAAAACGCTGGCCGTGGTCCGAGCAAAGCGGCGCCAGCCCAAAGCGTTGCGAGTGCTGCAAGTACAAGCCCCAACGCCGATGGCAGGCGATAAGCCCAAATCGCATTGGTGCGTTCGGTCAGCGGCTCGAGCGTCTGCACGGCCGCGGCTTGCAGCCAGTGGACGCCGATCGGCTTTCGGTTGCGCTCGGCGTCCTGGACGCGGATGTTCACGTAATCGCCGGTCTCGACCATCTGCCGAGTGGCCTGCGCAAAGCGCGCCTCGTCGGCGTCCATCACCTGCACCCGGCCCGCGCCAAACTGGGCCGAGAGCAGCGCGATCAACGCGATCAGCACGTAGCCGCGCCAGCCGCTGGCGAACTGGTCATAGAGGGCCGGGGAGACGGGCGAGCGCACGGATGGGTGATACCGGGATTTGGCCCGAAGGGGTCAATCGCCTTGCAGGGCGTGTACCGCGGGCTTCCAACCGGCCAGCGGGTTTGCCGGCTGGAAGCCGACGGCGCTAACCGCTATGAGGGCCGCCGCGACCTGGAAGAGAACCTGGAACTTGGCCGACAGCATCGAATTCAGCGTGGTCGTGCCGGTGCATGACGAAGAGGGCAACGCGGCCAATCTGGCGCGTGAGATCGCCTCGGTGCTCGATGGGCGCTCCTACGAGATGATCTTCGTCGACGACGCCAGCCGCGACGACACGCGGGGGGAATTGGCGGCGCTGAAGGCGGAATTGCCGGCGCTGCGCATCGTCGGACACCGCAAGAATGCCGGTCAAAGCCGGGCTGTGCGCACTGGCGTCCTGGCCGCGCGCGCGCCGGTCGTGGGCACGCTCGACGGCGATGGCCAGAACGATCCGGCCGATCTGCCGCGGCTGCTGGCCAGGCTCACCCGCGCCGAAGCGCCGACGGAACTGGGCATGGTGGCCGGCAAACGCACCAAACGGCAGGACAATTGGAGCAAGCGCACAGCTTCGCGCATCGCCAACAACATCCGCAAAGCCGCCCTCAATGATGGCGCGGACGATAGCGGTTCAGGTGTCAAGGTGTTCAAACGGGAGGCTTTTTTGCGCCTGCCGTACTTCGATCACATGCACCGTTTCATGGCCGCACTGATGCTGCGCGAAGGCTATGCAGTGGAGTTTTTGGAGGTTAATCATCGACAGCGTAGCGCTGGGCGCTCGAAGTACACGAACCTCGGACGGTTGGCCGCCAACATGACGGACCTGTTTGGGGTAATGTGGCTTCGGAGCCGGGCGCGACTGCCAGGAGGCACGGACGAATTATGAGCGGCCGAGGCGATTCAGGCGAACACATTGCACTTCACGCAGCAGCGACGCGGGGGCGTCGGTCACGCACGCAACAGCAGGGGGGCCCAATGGGCGCTATTTTCAACGTTTTTCCGCTGATCCTCATCCCGGTCCTGACCTACAACATCTGGGCGTTCGGTGCGACGGCCGCCAATAGCGGCGACGGCGCAGGTGTTCGCACGCATTTGCTGGAGCCCTGGGTCACGGTGCCGATGGCGTCGGGCGCCGAGTGGATGATCACGTTCGGCGATGTGATGATGCTGCTGGCGCTTATTTTGCTCTTTGTCGAGCTGCTGAAATCAACCTCCACCGGCTCGGCCGCGATCTTCAATCACGCGCTCTCGATGCTGGTGTTCATCATCTGCTTGGTCGAATTCCTGTTGCACCCGGCATTCGCCACCAGCGTGTTCTTCATCATCTTGGTGATGGCGCTGCTGGACGTGCTCGCTGGCGTTGTCGTCACGATCATCTCTGCTCGCCGCGACGTTGAGTTTGCGGGACAGTAAAACGGTACTAGGTTTTTGGGACTCGGGACGAGGGCGCGGCTTAACGGTCGCGCCCTTTCTCGTCCCGCGTCCCTAATCCCCAATCCCTCAAAGGCACCAAACGCCCAGCGCCAGCGCAATTGCGAAGTCGAGCCAGCGGGCGAATCGGGGAAAGATGGTTACGTCCATGACCACCGCCGTTTTGCACGAACGGCGCCGGTTGCAGGGTGGGTGTAAGAATGTCGCTCTTTTTCGATGCTGACTGGTTCGATGCGAAACTTGCCGAACGTGGGCTCGACAGGGCGGCGTTAGCCATCGCCGCCGGCATCGAACGCGCCGACCTGCATGGCGTCTTCACCAATGAACGCGTCGCCAGCGCCGCTGAATTGGAAACGTTCGCGCGCGTGTTGCAGGCCGATCTCTTGGAAGTGACGCTGAAGAGCGGCGTCGCTGTGCGCGAAGCGCCGCCCGAAGATGCCGAACCCAGTGACCGCATCGAAAGCATTGAAGCGCGGCTGGATGCGATTGACACCTGGTTGGCTGAGTTCGAAGCGCAGAAGAAAAAAGCGGCGGGCTAAGCGCGCACGTCGAACGCTATGCCGCTGCGAACGGTGCGCGGCTTCGCGTCGTAAGCACGCACATACACCGTCTCCGCTGGCGCAATCTGGTTGACCAATGTCGCCGCGAACAGCGGATCGAGCCACCGGCGCGGGGCGCGACGGTCCGCGCTGCGGCGGTCGCCCTGACGGCTGCCGCCGGGTTCCTCAACGTAACGGAGCGGGATAGGGCCAGCGCTCATGGAAGCCGCGCTGCATCAGACGTGCCAAACGCGCATTAACCGCTTAACCTCTGCGCCAACGATAAGCGGGGAGACGCGCGATGAGCTTCGCGGACTATGCAGCGCATGACGGCCTGGGCCTGGCTGAACTGGTGCGCAAGAAGGACGTCACGCCGCTTGAGCTGCTCGACGCCGCCATCGAGCGCATCGAGCGCCACAATGGCGCGCTCAACGCCGTCGTTCATAAATCTTACGACGAGGCGCGCGAGACAGCGAAAGCCGCGCTGCCTGAGGGTCCGTTCAAAGGCGTGCCGTTTTTGATCAAGGATCTGGGCGTCAGGGTTAAAGGCTGGCCGCGCACGTCGGGCAGCCGCTTTGCCTGCGTTGACGCCGATGCGGAGGATAGCGAACTCATCACACGCTATCGCGCCAGTGGCGTCGTGCTCGCCGGCAAGACCAATACGCCAGAGTTCGGCATTCCTGGCGTCACCACGTCGGCGCGTCTCGGGCCCTGCCGCAATCCCTGGAATCCGGATCACATCTCCGGCGGCTCCTCCGGCGGCGCGGCGTCTGCCGTTGCCAGCGGCATGGTCCCGCTGGCGCACGCGAGCGACGGCTTGGGCTCGATCCGTATTCCTGCGGCGTGCTGCGGCCTCGTCGGCATGAAGACGACGCGCGACCGCAACCCCAACGGCCAGCACGACACGGATCGCGCCATCGGTTTCAGCGTCGATCACGTCGTCTCCCGCACTGTGCGCGATAGTGCTGCAATGCTGGACGCCACTGGTTATCCCGAACCGGGCAGCCCGTTCGCTTATCCGCAGAAGGAGCGCCCCTATCTCGGAGAGGTCGCGCGCGCTCCGGGCACGCTGCGCATTGCGTTCTCGAGCGAGACGCCGATGGGCAAGCCGGTCGATCCCGAAGTCCGTGCTGCACTGGAGCGCACGGCTGAGACGCTGAAAGCGCTCGGCCATGACGTGCGCGAGGAGGGGCTCGGCATCGACTATCGCTTGCTCTACCGCGCGCAAGGCATCGTCTCCGCCGCAAACTTCTCGGCCGGCATCAAACGTTGGATCGAGATCAAAGGCCGCGAGCCGGGCGACGACATCGAAGGCTTGGCGCGGCGCGGCTACGAGGCCGGCAAAAAGCTCAGCGCACAGGATGCTGGCTGGGCCTGGCAGCAATTGCGGTTGATGAACCGTCAGATACTCGCGCGTTTCGAAACCTGGGACGTGTGGTTGACGCCGGTGCTCTCAACTAACGTCCCGCGCGTCGATTATCTCGATACGTTGATGGATGACCTGAAAGAGTTCGATCGCCGCCAGGCCACGACGTTCGGCTTCACGCCGCCGTTCAACATCACTGGCCAGCCCTCACTCTCGCTGCCGCTGCATCAAAGCGAAAGCAATCTGCCGATCGCGATGATGTTCACCGGCCGTTACGGCGATGAGGCCACGCTCTATCGTTTGGCGGGGCAGCTGGAAAAAGAAATGCCATGGGCGGCCCGCAAACCGCCGCACTGGAATTAGCTCACCATCCGCTCGACTTTTGCGAGTCCGCTTAAGCCGAGCCACGTTTGCATGTTCGCTGCGAGTTCGGCGTCGCCAGTGAGGTGTATCCGGCTTGCTTTGTCTGCTTGGCGGACCGTCTCGTAGCCCATCCAGATCGACGTCATCGTGCGCAAGTCGGTGCTGACATAGAGATCGACATCGAAGCCGGGATCGATCTGGCAGAGGTCGACCTCTTCGCCTGGTTTCACCACTAGCCACCACGAGCGTGATGCGGGCGCGAGTTCGGGATATTGGAATTGAATGACACTACGCCGCGCCGGCATCGGGTCGGGGTTGAGGTTGCGGCGCATGTCCCACATCAGAAGCTGCGGATCGAGCTTCTTCAGCGATGCTTCCGTTTCAATCCACTTTTGACCCCATTCGCCCAGAGCGAAGATCACCGGCCACAAATCGCGACCCGACGCTGTCAGGTGATACTCCGAAATGCTGGCATCGCTCGGCGCGGGTTTGCGCTCGACGACGCCTGCAGCTTCCAAGTCCTTCAGGCGTTGCGACAGCAGGGCGGGCGACATCCGCGAGAGGCCGCGGCGCAAATCGTTGAAGCGCGTGCTGCCACCGGCCAACTCGCGCATCAGAAGCGGCGTCCAGCGGGTGCAGACGATCTCGGCCGCCATCGCGACGGGGCAAAACTGTCCATAAGACTGGGACATGGGCGACGTCCTCCGCGTGAGGCGATCTTAGCTTAGTTCAGTTTCTGTATTGGCCGATTCAACTTCTGAACTAGCGTGCCCAGCCTCACTGCCGCAAACAGGCGCCCGGGAGACAACCCGCTCGCCCCGCGCGGGCACATTGAGGAATTGGTGCCATGAATCCGAATAAAGCCCTCTGGGAAAAGGGCGATTTCACCAAGATTGCCGCCACCATGCGTGAAAGCGGCGATGCGCTTGTGGCAAGCATCGGCGTCAAGCCCGGCATGAAAGTGCTTGATCTTGGTTGTGGCGACGGCACCACGGCTTTGCCGGCGGCCCAACGCGGCGCCGATGTGCTGGGTGTCGATATTTCGAGCAATCTCGTCGCCGCCGGCAACAAGCGCGCCGCTGACGCCGGCTTGCGGAATCTGCGCTTCCAGGAGGGCGATGCTTCCAATCTCGAAGGCATCGGTGACGACCAGTTCGATCTCGTCGTCTCCATCTTCGGCGCGATGTTCGCGCCGAGGCCCCATGACGTAGCCAAGGAAATGGTGCGCGTCGCCAAGCCGGGCGGACGCATCGTAATGGGCAACTGGATTCCCAATGATCCGACATTCATCTCTTCAATCCTGAAAATCAGCGCCGCCTATTCTCCGCCGCCGCCCGAAGGTTTCGTCAGCCCGATATTGTGGGGCAGCGAGGACGCGGTGCGCGAACGCTTCGCCGCGGCCGGGGTCTCGCACGACGCTATCTCGTTCCTGCGGGAGACCTACATGTTCAACTTCGCTGGCGCGCCGAGCGCGTTCGTCGACACCTATCGCCGCTTCTACGGCCCCACGATGAACGCCTTCGCCGCCGCTGAGCAAAACGGCAAGCAGGAAGCTCTACGGGAAGAATTAGAGGCGCTGTTTGCTGCGCAGAATAAGAGCGGGCGCGCGGACTTCACGTCCTGCCCGGCGACGTTCCTCCGCGTGACGGTGCAAGTCTAAGCGCGGAGAAGTTAGCGCTTCGCCATCGCGTCGAGCTGCTTTTGCATCGCTTCCATCTGCTGGCGCAGCAGAGCGAGTTGCTCGTCCTTGTCTTCTTCGGCGGCCGCCGCTTTCGCAGCCGGCATGCCGGGGAAGCTGGAGGGGAACGACATGCCGGTGGCCGTGAACGGGGCCCAGGCTTGCAGCGCTTGCTGGAAGATCGCCATGTTGCGCTGCGCTTGTTCTTCGAACGCCGCCATCGGCGTCGTCGCGCCGAACGCGCGCGACATGTTCTCGCGCATCTTTTCTTGCGCCTTGGAGAAGCTCTCCATGCTCATTTCGAGATAGGGCGGCAGGAAGCCTTGCATCTGGTCGCCATAAAAGCGGATCAGGCGCCGCAGGAATTGCACCGGCAGCAGATTCTGGCCCTTGCTCTCTTCTTCGAAGATGATCTGCGTCAGCACCGAGCGCGTGATGTCGTCGCCGCTCTTGGCGTCGAGCACGATGAAGTCGACGCCCTCGCGGACCATTTCCGACAGATTGTCGAGCGTGACGTAAGTCGATGCCGCCGTATTGTAGAGCCGGCGATTGGCGTATTTTTTGATGATGACGGCTTCGCCGCCGCCTTCAGCGCCGCCAGCGTCCCCCGCTGTCTGGCCGTTCGCGTCCGCCACGATGGTGTCCCTTTCTTTGGGCGCTCGGCGCGACAGCGCTAACGCCTCTAATCTTGTGCGCCCGCGAAGGCGGGCTTTGGCGGGAGAATCCCGCGTCCTTGGGTGCAATGCAAGACAAAGCCGCTGTTTTGGTCTGCTGAATGCGACGGCCCGGCTTGGAATTGGCGCGCCGCTCGTGCGATAGGGGTTCCAAGACCTCTTTTTCTCCAACGCCTTGCAGCTTTGGGAGCGCACCCCATGACCGATATCGTCATCGTCTCTGCCGCCCGGACCCCGGTCGGCTCGTTCAACGGCAGCTTTGCTGCAGTGCCCGCCCATACGCTCGGCGCGACCGCCATCACAGCTGCGCTGCAACGCGCAAACGTGGACGCTAAGGACGTGTCCGAAGTGGTGCTGGGCCACGTGCTGACCGCCAACCAAGGCATGAACCCGGCCCGCCAAGCCAGCCGCGCCGCTGGCGTACCGGATGACAGCCCAGCCTGGTCGCTGAACCAGGTGTGCGGGTCCGGACTGCGCGCTGTCGCCGTCGGCTACCAGCAGATCAAGGCCGGCGACGCGACCATTGTCGTTGCGGGCGGGCAGGAGAACATGAGCCTTTCGCCGCACGCCGCGCATCTGCGCAACGGCCAAAAGATGGGCGATCTCTCGTTCAGCGACACCATGATCAAGGACGGCCTGACCGACGTGTTCAATTCCTACCACATGGGCATCACCGCGGAGAACGTCGCCGAGAAATGGCAGATCACGCGTCAGCAGCAAGACGAGTTCGCCACCGCCTCGCAGCACAAGGCCAGCGCGGCCCAGAAGGCCGGCAAGTTCAAAGACGAGATCGTCGCCGTCACCGTGAAGGGCCGCAAGGGCGACACCGTCGTTGAGAACGACGAATACATCAAACACGACGCGACACTTGAAGGCGCCGCAGGCCTGCGCGCTGCGTTCAAGAAAGACGGCACTGTCACGGCCGCGAACGCCTCCGGCATCAACGATGGCGCAGCAGCGCTCGTGCTCATGAGCGCCGATGAAGCGGCGAAGCGTGGGCTCACGCCGCTGGCGCGTGTCGCCTCATGGGCCTCGCGCGGCGTCGACCCGTCCATCATGGGCACTGGGCCAATACCGGCGTCGAAAGCGGCGTTGGAGAAGGCGGGCTGGAAGGTCGCCGATCTAGATCTCGTCGAAGCCAATGAAGCCTTCGCGGCGCAAGCGTGCGCCGTGAACAAGGATATGGGCTGGGATCCGTCGATCGTGAACGTAAACGGCGGCGCCATCGCCATCGGCCACCCGATCGGCGCGTCAGGCGCGCGCGTGCTGACGACGCTGCTCTACGAACTGCAACGCCGCGGCAAAAGCAAAGGCCTCGCCACGCTCTGCATCGGCGGCGGCATGGGCATCGCGCTCTGCGTCGAGCGGTGACGTAGGCGCGCGGAGAAATCGATAATGGGTGATCTGAACCAGTCGCTATACTTGCAGAAGTTCGTGCCAAGCACGGACGGCCCAGTGCTTGAGGTGGGCAGCAAGGACTACGGCAACACCGCCTCGTTTCGCAGCGTCTACACCAACTCTGAATATGTCGGCGTCGATCTGGAAGCGGGCCCGGGCGTCGACGTGATCCACGATCTCGCCGAAGGCGTTGGGCCGCTGACGCCTGGCAAGTTCAAGCTGATCGTGTGCTGCTCGGTGATGGAGCATTGCCCGAAGCCGTGGGCGTTGGCGAGCACGCTGCATTCACTGCTCGCGCCGGGCGGCGTCGTTTACATCAGCGTGCCGTGGGTTTGGCGCTATCACCCATATCCGGACGATTACTTTCGCTTCTCGCATCGCGGCGTCATGTCGGTATTTCCCGAAATGGAATGGTCGAACATGCTCTACTCGACCAACGTGATCGGTGAGTTCAAAGAGATCACCAGCGAGAAAAACGGGCCGGACAATAAGATGGCCGTCTTCCGCTGGACGCTGAAAGGCAAGCGCAAGCACCTGCCGTATCTCAACGTGAACATGCTGGGAAAGAAAGCCGCATGAAGGCGAGTGCGCCGGTCAAGCCGCACCGCATCTATTCAATCAGCGTCGCCAGCGTCTATCCGCATTACATCACGAAAGCGGAGAAGAAGGGGCGCACGAAGGCGGAGGTGGATCAGATCATCCGTTGGCTGACGGGTTACACGCAGGCCAAGCTCGACGCTCACCTGAAAAAGAAAACCACCTTCCAGGATTTCTTCGCCGCCGCGCCGAAGCTCAACCCATCGCGCACGCTCATCACCGGCGTCATCTGCGGCGTCCGCATCGAGGAGATCGAAGATCCGCTGATGCGCGAAATCCGCTACCTCGATAAGCTCGTCGATGAACTAGCTAAGGGCCGGCCAATGGAGAAAATCCTGCGTAGCGCCTCGTAGGTGAGTGGCGCGGTTGTCTTCGTGAAAAAAGCACAAAGAAGCCGGCTGGAAGCCGGCGGTCCTCAGAGCTAGGATCGTCGCCAATGTCCCAAGTTCAACGCAAGCTCACCACTATCCTCGCCGCTGACGCCGCCGGTTATTCGAGCGTCATGGAAGCCGACGAGGTGCGCACGCTAACCGATCTGCGCGCCGCGCGCGCAGTGTTCACGCAATTCATCGAGCGCCACCACGGCCGCATCGCCAACACGGCGGGCGACGGCCTGATCGCGGAGTTTCCGTCGGTGGTCGAAGCCGTGCAGTGTGCGATCGAAGTGCAACGCGAACTCGGCGCCAATGCCGAAGGCGGCCTGCGCTTTCGCATCGGCGTGCATCTTGGTGACGTTATGGTCGACGGCGCGGATCTCTTGGGCGAGGGCGTCAATCTCGCGGCGCGTTTGCAGACGATGGCCGAACCCGGCGGCATCCTGATTTCGCAGCAAGTTTACGATCAGGTGCAAAAGAAGCTCTCAGTCGGCTTCCAGTACCTTGGCGAAAAGACGCCGAAGAATTTTGCCGAAAGTGTCGCGGTCTATAGTGTCGGCGGTAATGAGAGCGGCGGCGGCGGCAAAGCCCGCGCAGCGCGCACGGCGGCGCGTCCCAGCGAGGGCAAGGCGCAATTCTTCGCACGCGCCGGCCGTCTCGGCGCCATTTTGGCGGTGCTGTTCGCGATCGACTTCATGACAGGCGCCGGCTGGTGGGTGCAATGGCCCGCACTCGGCTTCGCGCTTTGGCTGGCGTTCAAGTCCGGGCCGTTGTTCGAGCGGTCTTAAGCGATCCCCAATTCCCGCAGCACTGCGCTTTGATCGAAGTACGGTCGCTCGCAGACGATTTTGTCGCTGCCAGGCTCAAACTCGAAGCTCGCGGCCATGCGCATGCGGAAGCTTTTTCCGGTGGGGTCGATCGTGCGATTGCCGATCTTCAGCGGCCCGAGATGCGTGCCGGTCAGCCAGAACTCCACCAGCACGGTATCGTCCGCATGCGAAATCGCGATGATCTCGTTGCCTTGGTCGGGGAAGGGCGTGCGCGAAGCGGCGAAATAAGCGCGCACTGCCGCCTCGCCATCGAAAACCTGGCCGCCGCCATACATCTCGTAGCGCGGGTGCCTGAACGTGGCGATGACGGCGTCCCACTCATGGGTCACCTCCAACGCCATGTGGTCGCGGACGGTTTGCAGGCGGCGGGCGGCGAGATCGGTCATGGCGCCATTGTGAGCATGTACGGCGCGCGGGCGCCAGCATGACGCTTGCGGAAAGTGCGCTTGAGCCGATTTTCGGGCCGAACCGTTGCCAGCGGCGGCAACTCTTGCGAGTGTCGCTGCAACAATTCGCATTAGACGAATTTCGGGAGGAAGATTATGACGCGCGTCGCATTCGTAACCGGTGGCACACGAGGTATTGGCAAGGCCATTTCGGCGCGGCTGAAGGCCGATGGCATGAAGGTCGCCGCCGGCTATTCGGGCAATGAGGAAGCCGCCAAGGCCACTGCCGCCGAGCTCGGCGTCATGGTGGTGAAGGGCAATGTCGGCGCGTTCGAAGATTGCGTGAAAGCGGCGCAGGCCGTGGAGGCCGAACTCGGACCGATCGATGTGCTGGTCAACAATGCCGGCATCACCCGCGACGGCTTCTTCCACAAGATGAGCCATGAGCAATGGTCGGAAGTGATCCGCGTCAACATGGATTCGTGTTTCAACATGACGCGCCAAGTCATCGAAGGTATGCGCGCGCGCGGTTGGGGCCGCATCATCAACATCAGCTCGATCAACGGCCAAAAAGGCCAAGCCGGCCAAGTGAACTATTCCGCCGCGAAAGCCGGCATGATTGGTTTCACCAAGGCATTGGCGCAGGAAGGCGCGAGCAAAGGCATCACGGTGAACTGCGTGTGCCCCGGCTACATCGACACCGAGATGGTCGCCGCTGTGCCGGAAGACGTGTTGAAGAAAATCATCTCGACAATCCCCGTTGGCCGCCTCGGCAAGGCTGAAGAAATCGCGAGCACTGTGTCATTTCTTGCATCGGAAGGTTCCGGCTTCATGACCGGTTCCACGTTGACGATGAATGGCGCCCAATACATCGCGTAACAGGAACTACTGCGCTTAGTCCGCGTTCTTTCTCCATTCCAAGAATTCAAAGGAGAAGTCTCATGGACAAAGAGCACATCAAGAGTGCGGCCGACAAAGCTTCGGGCGCTGTGAAGGAAACTGCCGGCAAGATGACGGGCAACGAAAAGCTCGAAGCTGAAGGCAAGTACGACAAAGCCAAGGGCGAAGTCCGCGAAGTTGTCGGCGACGTCAAAGACGCCGCGAAAAAGGCCGACAAGCCGAGCTAAGTCGGTTTGACATAACCTGAAACGGCCCGCGTGAAAGCGCGGGCCGTTTTCGTTTATGGCTTGAAGACGTACTCTAGCTTCAGGCCATCTGGATCGGCGAAGAACACGGCATAGTAGCCGGCGCGGTAACGCGGATAGTCAGCAGGGGCGTCGAGGATGGTCGCGCCGATGCTCAGCAAATGCGCGTGCATGGCTTCGACGTCTTCGCGACTGGCGGCCATCCAAGCGACGTGATGCAGGCCGGGGCTGTAGCGATCATGCATGCGATCCGCATGTTCGCCGCGCGCGCTCAAGATGCCGATCGAGCAGAAATTATCGGCGTCACGCAGATCAAAGTCGTAGCCGTTCGGATGCGCGTCAACGAGTGCGTATCCCATGAAGCCGAGCACGCTCTCGTAAAACGCGCGCGACGCATGCGCATCCTTCACCGTGAGATCGATGTGATGAATGCCGCCGCGCATTAGCGGTTCGCGCCTGGCTTCCACATCAGATCGGCGCGGCCTTCGTCGTTGGCGTAGCGCGCGGCGACGAAGAGCAGATCAGAAAGCCGGTTGGCGTACTTGATCGCTTCGGGGGAGGTTGTCGCGTCCACGTCCGATAGCGCCACGATGGCGCGTTCGGCCCGTCGCGCGATGGCTCGCGCGAGATGGAGGTGTGCGGCGGCGGGCGTACCGCCTGGCAGGATGAACGAGGTGAGGGGCGCGAGCTTGGCGTTGAGCTGTTCGACTTCCGCTTCGAGCCGATCGGTTTGACTGGCCTGGATGCGCAGCGGCTCGAACTTCAGCTCATCGCTGTGCGGTGTGGCGAGATCGGCGCCGAGATCGAAGAGGTCGTTTTGAATGCGATCCAACATTGGATCGAGTACGGCGTCGGCGCTGGTATGGAGCCGCGCCACGCCGATGGCGGAATTAGCCTCGTCCACCGCGCCGTACGCTTCAACGCGCGCACTGGCCTTGGAGACCGGTTCGCCGGTGGCGAGCCGCGTCTTGCCGCCGTCGCCGGCTTTCGTGACTATCTTATCGAGCCTGACCATGAAGCGCCTCCGGCTTAGCCGTAGGTCTGCTTCCACCACAGCGCGCCAACCAGAACAAGGACGGCGACGAATTGCGCCACCACGCGGAAGCGCATCGCCTTGTTGGACCAGGAGCGGCCGAAATCGCCGCCTCGGAACATGGCGTAGATGCCGAAACACAGCACCAGGAAGACCACGATCAGCGCGATTGGGATCAGGTAATCGAACGGGTTCATGGCCGGAACCTAGGCCTGCGCTCGGCCTTTCGCCATGCGCCAGATCAACCCTATACTGTCGGGGCATGTGGTCGGGTCCGGCAGACTGCTAGGCTCCCGAAATGACCGAATCGATTCTGCTTTTGCTGGCCGTCGTCGCCATGGGTGCGGCCGCCTGGTTCGCCTACCGCTCCGCCGGCGTGGACCCGATCCGCACCGAGCGCGACCGCGCCGTCGCCGAACTGGCGACGCTGCGTCAGGAGAACACCCGCCTTGCCACCGAACTGGCTGCCGCTAAGGCCGCCACAGCAGGGCGCTCGGATTCAGAGGAGGCGCGTTTCGTGGAGATCGCCACCAAGGCGCTGCAGGCCTCGCAGCAAACCTTCATGGCGCTCGCCAATGAGACGTTCGAAAAACACAAGCAAGCCGCAGCGGGCGGGGTCAAAGAAGTGATGGCCCCGGCGCAAGATGCGCTGACGAAGCTGGCGACGTCGGTTGAAGCTCTAGAGAAAGCGCGGCTGCAAGATAAGTCGGCGATGGGCGAACAAGTGCGCCAGATCGTCGATGCAGTGGGCTCCACCAACAAGACGACGACGCAATTGCTCTCGGCGCTGAAGGCCTCGCCCAAAATGCGCGGCCGCTGGGGCGAGCAGACACTGCGCAACGTGCTTGAGCTTTCAGGGCTCGCGCCGAACGTGGATTTCACCGAGCAGGTCAGCACCACCGATGGCGAAGGCTCGCGCTTGCGGCCAGACGTGGTGATCAATCTGCCGGGCGGGCGCTGCATCGTGGTGGATTCGAAAGTCGCGCTCTCTGGCTACATGGAAGCGATGGAAGCGACTGACGATATCGCGCGCGAAGCCAGCCTGAAGAAGCACGCTGCGGAGTTGAAGGCACACGTGCGTAATCTGGCTTCCAAGGATTATTGGAAGCACGTGCCGTCAACGGCGGATTTCGTCGTGCTGTTCGTACCGGGCGAAAACTTCCTCGCCGCCGCCGCTGAGCGCGATCCGAATTTGTTCGACGATGCGTTCGCGTCGAAAGTCATCATCACGACGCCCAGCACCATGGTGGCGCTGGCGAAATCCGTGGCCTACGGCTGGCGCCAAGAGCAAAGCGCCAAGAATGCGCAGGAAATCGCGGATCTCGGCCGCGAGCTTTATCGGCGCATGGCTGTGATGGCCGATCACATGGGCAAAGTCGGCGATAGCCTCGGTCAAACCGTGACGCGCTACAACGCGCTGCTCGGCTCGGTCGAAAGCCGCGTCATGCCGCAAGCGCGCAAGTTCAAGGAGCTGGGCGCGGGCGACGCCGGCATCGATATCGCAGCGCCCGCGCAAATCGAAACTGCGCCACGCTTGCCTGCGCCGCCGGAGCAATTGGAGCTAACCCCGCCGCCGATCGCGGCGAAGCGGGGGCGCTAGCCGGCCTCAATCCTGATCGCGCACTTTTCCGCGCTTCGCTTTCACATCGCCGCGACGCACCTTGCCTTCCAGGCGCTTCATCTTTTGCGCCTTCGGCACGCGCGTTTTGTGTCGCGGCTTGGGGCGGTGCGCAGCTTGTTTCAACAGGTTCACCAGCCGCGCAAGCGCCTCAGAGCGGTTGCGGTCCTGCGTGCGGTGTTCGTCGGCGCGGATGACGATCTCGCCGTCGAGCGTCAGGCGCCGGCCGGCGAGCGTCTCCAGCCGCGCGCGCATGTCGTCGGGCATCTCGGTGTAGCCGCCCAAGCGGAACCGGAGTTCCACCGCGGTCGAGACTTTGTTGACGTTCTGCCCGCCCGGCCCCGCGGCGCGGATAAAGCGCTCTTCCAGGTCGCGCTCATCGAGGGCAATGGAGGGGGTGACGGGGATCATGGGCTCAGCCTATCGCATAGCGCTCGTCGCAGCTTCGTAAACGCGCTAACTGACAGCTGAAATCTGGGACCTGACACCTGATCTTCGGAGGGACGCATGCGGAAATTCATTGCTGGCGCGGGATTGGCGCTCTTCATCGGCGCGTGCGCGGGTGGCGCCGTGCCGGGTTTGATGATGACAGCGCCTGCGGAAGTGAGCGCCAGCGTGCCCTATATCGTCGCCGCCGTCGCCGATCCGCGCCGGCCGGAAGCTGACACGACGCGCGACGCGTTGCGCCATCCTGCCGAAATCTTGGCGTTCGTCGGCGTGCAACCTGGTTGGCGCGTCGCCGATGTC
>QBMO01000057.1:3660-21542 GCA_003242075.1 Alphaproteobacteria bacterium | reverse complement strand
CGCAGCCGGCGCTGAAGGCGTGCCGCTCGCTAGCGGCGGCACGGTTCAGCCCGTGGTCGCTGGCCCGCTCGCACCGCGCAACCTCTCGCTCGAACAAGCCGCGCAGAGCGGCGACCTGACAGCACAGTACGAACTTGCACTGCAACGCATCGCTGCCGGACGCTCATCTGATGGCGTCACCATGCTGCGTCGCGCTGCCGATCGCGGCTTCGCCATGGCCCAGTATCGTCTCGCCAAGCTCTATGAGCGCGGTGAAGGCGTGCCGACCGACCTCGCTGTCGCGCGGCAATGGACAGAGCGCGCCGCAGCCGCCGGCAACCGCCGCGCCATGCACGATCTCGGCGTCTACTTCGCCCGCGGCGAAGGCGCACCGTTGGACGAAGCGGCGGCGTTCCGCTGGTTCCGCCAGGCGGCGGAACTCGGCGTCGCCGACAGCCAGTACAATCTGGGCGTTCTCTACCAGCAAGGCCGCGGCGTAAACGCGAGCCCGACCGAGGCGATGTTCTGGTTCCTGGTGGCCGCTCGTCAGGGCGATCAGGATGCTGGCGCACGCGCCGCGGCGCTGGAAGCGCAATTGCAGACGAACCAGGTCGAGCAAGCCCGGGCCCGCGCCCAGGCTTTCCGCCCACGCGCTGCGAGTGCGATCGCCAACGGTGAGTTCGGGCAACGCGCCTGGGCCCGGCCGGCCGCTTAAGGGCTACGATTTTTCTCCGCTGACCGGCGTTGCCTCCGCCAGCGACGGCGCCCATAAGGGGCGCTGGGCGATGACGCGCACGCGTTATTCAGTCAGAGCGGACATTTGATTTACCTGCCGATCGCCGAGATGCCGGTGAGCGTGCTGCTTGTCCTTTTGGTCAGCGGCGCCGTCGGATTTGTGTCGGGCCTTGTGGGCGTCGGCGGCGGTTTCATCATGACGCCGGCGCTGATTTTCCTCGGCGTGCCAGCGCCCGTCGCGGTCGCCACTGGCGCCAGCCAGATCGCGGCCACGTCCTTCTCAGGCATCATGACACAAACACGACGCAAGGCCGTCGATTGGCGCATGGGACTGTTGCTCTCGATCGGCGGCGTCGCCGGCAGCGCCTCGGGCGTGTGGATATTCGAGCGGCTGCTGCGTCTCGGCCAGCTCGATCTCATCATCTCGCTGCTCTACCTCGTGCTGCTCTCCGGCGTCGGTTTTCTGATGCTGAGCGAGAGCTACGCCCTGATACGCGGGCGCACGACGCGCGGCGTCTCGATCCTGCGCCGGCCGGCGCGGACGGTGGCGCACACTTTGCCCTTTCGCATCGCCTTCCCGCGCTCTGGCCTTTACATCAGCGTCATCCCGCCGCTCGCGCTCGGCTTCGCCATCGGCACGCTCGCCGCCATCATGGGCATTGGCGGCGGCTTCATCCTCATCCCGGCGATGATCTACCTCCTGCGCATGCCGACCAATGTCGTTGTCGGCACTTCGCTGTTTCAAGTTCTGATCGTTTCATCGCTCGTCGTCGTGCTGCAGTCGGCGGCGACACGCACGGTCGACCTCGTGCTCGCGGCGCTCTTGATGCTGGGCGGCGTGATCGGCGCGCAATTCGGCGCACGCATCGGCGCCGGCCTGAAGAACGAACAGATCCGCGGCCTGCTCGGCATCCTGCTGATCCTGGCCAGCCTCAAGTTCTTGTGGGACCTGGTGATCCCGCCGGTTGAACCGTACGTGCTCGGCGGGGGCCTCTGGTGAGGCGCGCGCTTGCCGCCCTCGCTTTCGCCCTCTGCTGCGCCACCGCCTCGGCGCAACAGCCCGGCGACATGCTGAACGATCTGCCAGCTGCAGTCGCCGAAGAGCAGATCACTGTCAGCTCTGACTATCGCGGCTCCTACATCACCGTGTTCGGCGTCAACCCAGACCGGCGCGGACGCGGCGACATCGTTGTCGTCGTGCGCGGGCCGAGCGAAGGCGCCGTCGTGATGCGCAAGCGGCGCGTGTTCGGGCTCTGGATCAACGGCGATCCGGTTGAGTTTGCGCAAGCGCCGTCCTTCTTCGCCGTGCTGAGCAACCGCCCGCTGCGCCAAATCGCCAATGCGCAGTCGATTTGGCAATACCAGCTCGACCCCGCCGCGTCGGCGCAACTCGCCAGTTCCGTGCCTACCGGCGGCGATCCGTCGGCGTATCGCCGCGCGCTGGTGCGCCTGCGTTATGCGCAAGGCCTCTACCAATCCTACGCCGGCCAGCCACGCCCCGAACAACGCGGCGGCCTGACCATGTACCAAGGCGGCCTCTTCCGCGCCGTCGTGCGCTTGCCGGCGAATGCGCCGATCGCGCGCTACAATGCCGACACCTATCTCTTCCGCGATGGACGGCTGATCTCCTCGCAACGTATCCCGATCACCATTTCGCGCGTCGGCATCGAGCGCCGCATCCACGATCTCGCCACAACCGCGTCCTGGGCCTACGGCATCATGACTGTGCTGTTGGCGCTGTTCGCGGGCTGGGTCGCGGCGCTAATCTTCCGCCGGACGTGAGCGCCGACCCACCACCGTTTTTGCCGCGCGCGGCGCTGCGCTTAGGATTCCTGGGCCTCGCACCTTTGGCCATTACGGCGTTAGTGACGCTCTCACAGCACCAGGACACCGCCCACCTCGCCGTCATCGCGTTTTCAATCTACGCCGCCGTGTTGCTCTCGTTTCTCGGCGGCGTGCGCTGCGGTTTCGAGATCATGCGCGCGCCGCAAGAGCCCAACGCGCTGCGATTGCTATTTAGCGCGCTCCCTGCGCTCGCTGGCTGGGCATTGACGCTTCTGGTCGTGTTGGTTCCGCCCGCGCTGGGCGCATCGTCGGCGTTTGCGGGACTATTCGCGGCGCAATACGTCTGGGATCACCGCAGCGACATCGATGCGGGCGCGCCGGAATGGTATCCGCTGCTCCGACGCGTGCTGACAGGCGGCGCGATGATCGTGTGCCTGCTGATCCCGCTCGCAACAGCGCTGCAGCGCATCTAGTCGCTGAGCAAACGCTCCTGCGGCGCGGGCAACACGCGGGTTTTGCCCAACACCAACGCCATCGCGCCATCTGGAAACAACGGATCGAACGCTTCGGCGCGCAGATTGAGCCCGCCGGTGAACGCACCGAAGGCCGGCATCACCAGGCGGTCACCATCGGTCGCGAAACACCGCCGCCGCACGCTGCGCCCGCGCCCCGCCACTTTCGCACACGGATGTAAGTGCCCGGCGATCTCGCCAGGTGCGGCGCCCGCCGTCGGTTCATGCCGCAACACCAGCGCGCCTAAATGCAGCACATCGCGCACCGCACCGCCCAGCGTCTCCGGCGCACGGCCATCGTGATTGCCCTCGACCCACACCCAATCGCAGCGCCCGATCATGCTCTGCACCAGTTCACGGTCGCGCTCGGCGAGACGCGCCACGCCCGCGCCATCGTGAAAGCTATCGCCCAGCGACACCACAATCTCCGGCGCCAGCGCCTCCATCAGCGCCGCAACGCGAGTCAACGTCGCGTGCGTGTCGTACGGCGGCAGCATCTGCCCGCGCAGCGCAAACGACGACGCTTTCTCCAAGTGCAAATCGGAAACAATGAGCGCCTTCGATTCAGCTACCCAGAGTGCGCCATCCGGCAACGCCGTCACCGTCACACCGCACAACCGCGCCTCAACGTTCGCGCCCACAATCGCCAACGGCGGCAACGGACGAGCCACCGCTCGCCGCGGGCGCGGCGTTTTCTTTGGCACTTGCGACAGCATCGGCATCAGCAGCGCACCAGATTCGTCAGGGTGTGACGATAGCGAAATTCGAGTCCGGGGTATCGAACACTTCATTCAGGCCTTCAAGTGAGCCTCTGTCGCCGCTGATGCGGATCGCGCCCGAAATCACAGCGCGGCGCATCGTTCCAGTGGATAGCGCCTGCAAAAACACCCCGCGCGGAGACGTGATGGTAGGCGCGTCCGCCAGCGTGACGCCGCCTTCATGCACCAGAACACCGTTGGCGATGGTCACTGCAAAGCGCTCATTGCGCTCTGGAAAGACGAGATTGAACGCAAAGCGACGGGCGCCAAGCTGCTGCGGATTGACGCGCACAGCCAGCAAATCGAGCACGTGCGATGTCTCCGTCGCGGCGACCAAGTCGGCGCCTTGCGTTGCAGCGGCGCGCTGCGTCACGCCCTGCTCAAGCTCGCGCGCGGCGGTCAGATACATATTGCGCCAGATCGCGCTCTCAGCCTGATAGGCCATCTGGCGATGCGTGCGCGCCAGCACTGCGCGTGCGTCGCGATTGTCGGGCTCGGCGAAGACCAGATGATTGAGCACCGTCGCGGCCCAGCGATAATCGCCTTCATCGAACGCGCGCTGGCCTTCCGCCAACACATTGGCCGCGCCGCCCATCGCCCGCACGAAACGCACGGCCTCTTCTGCCGGCGGCAGGCGATCCAGATTGGCAGGATTGCCGTCATACCAGCCCATATAGCGCTGGTAGACCGCCTGACTGTTGTGCATCAGCGAGCCGTAATAGCCGCGATTGAACCAGCGGCTCGCCAGCGCATCGGGCAAGCGCAATTGCGCGGCGATCTCACGCCCGGTGTATCCTGCATTCATCAACCGCACGCTCTGATCATGCAAATATTTGTAAGCGTCGCGATGGCTGGCGATGAAGTCGCGCACCCGCTCGCCGCCGAAACGCGGCCAGGCATGGCTTGTCACCATGATGTCGGTGTCGGCGCCGTAGAGGCGCAGCGCCTCGGTCAGATAATCAGCCCAGGCTTTCGCGTCGCGCACCAGCGCGCCGCGCGGCGTCAGGATGTTATGCAGTGTCGCATTGGCATTTTCCGAGAGGCACAAAACGCCAAAGTCCGGGAAAAAGAAGTTCATCTCCGCCGGCGCTTCCGTACCGGGCGTCACCTGAAACACGATACGCACGCCGTCGATCGTCAGCGTCTCGCCCGTGGCGGCAATCATGCGCGTCGGCGGAATGAGGGAAAGCGTGCCGGCCGAGAGCGCCAAGCCGATGCCGGAGGTGACCGCGCCTTCGACGCCCGGCGTCTCGCCGACGCCGAACTGATAGATCGCTCGCCGCGACATGGCGTTGCCGGCGATCACGTTCTCGCTGACCGCGTGCTCCATGAAGCCGTCCGGCGCGATGATCTGCACGCGGCCCGCAGCGACATCTGCGGCATCGACAACACCGCGCACACCGCCAAAATGATCGGCATGGCTGTGCGTGTAGATCACCGCCACCACTTGGCGATCGCCTAAAGTCTGCCGCGCCAAGCTCAGCGCCGCACGCGCTGTCTCGACGCTTGTCAGCGGATCAATGACGATGAGGCCGGTATCGCCGACGATGATCGTCATGTTGGCGATATCGAAGCCACGCACCTGATAGATGCGGTCCGTGACGCGGAAGAGCCCGGCCCGCGCCAGTAATTGCGCATGCCGCCAGAGACTCGGGTTCACCGTTTCCGGCGCGGCTTGGTTGAGAAAGTCGTAGGCGCGGAAATCCCAGACGACGCGTCCATCGTCGCCACGTATTTGATCTTCGCCCCAGGCCGATACGAATCCGCGTGAGGCAAAGTCCTCGTCTTCGCGATCGCCCAGCGGCAGACTCTCGGCCACCACTTCTTGCGCCGCGCGGGTGGCGCTGCTCGCCTGCGCCCAAGACAAACCGGGCGCGCACACGAGCGCGGCCGCCAGCACCAAACCTATGCGCATCGTCTCCCCCTCGATTTTTGTGCAAGCTGCGCCCGCGCGCGCGTGGGCGCAAGATCAGCTCATCGCCTCGGCGATCAGTGACGCAGCGTCTTCCAGGATCGCCTCTTCCGCCTCGCCCTGGATCGGCACGCGGCCGACTTCCAGCATCACCGGCGCGGCGAAGGGCGAGACGTGCGGCAAGTCGCGATGCACGAGCCTGCCCTTGATCCGCCGCAGCAGCGCGCCAAGGCGCTTTAAGTCCATATAGCCCTCGCCCGCATCCGCGAGCGCAGCTTGCATCAGGACGTGGTCCGGCTCGTACTGCTTCAGCACATCGAAGATGAGATCGGCGGAGAAGGTGACTTGCCGGCCGGTCTTCTTATCCGCCGCCACCGCCTTGCGCTGGATCATGCCGGCGATCACCGCGCATTTGGCGAACATCGATTTCATCAACGTCGATTCAGCTAGCCAGCTTTCGAGATCGTCGCCCAGCATGTCTTCATCGAAGAGCGCGTCGAGATCGACATCGCCCATGGGATCGAGCCCCCAGACGGCGACCGCATACTCACTCGCGAGAAAGCCAAGCGGCTTCTTGCCCGCGCGCTCCAGGCGGCGCGACAACAGCATGCCGAGCGTCTGGTGCGCGAGGCGGCCCTCAAACGGGTAGCAGACGAGATAGTGTTTCAGCCCGCGTGGGAACGTTTCGATCAGCAGATCATCTGGCGCCGGAACGACGGAGCGGCGCTTTTGCATCTTGATCCAGTCACGCACTTGCTGCGGCAGCTTCTTCTGGCGCTTCGGATCATGCAGCAACTGGCGCACGCGCTCGGCGAGGAAAGTGGAAAGCGGAAACTTGCCGCCGGCGTAGGAGGGTATTTTCGGATTCTGCTCCGCCGTGGCGCGCACCACCAACGCGTCGCTCTCCCGCACGCCGATGAGGCGCAAGATTTGTCCGCCGAAGATGAACGTATCACCCGGCGTCAGTCCTTCGATGAACCATTCCTCGATCTGGCCAAGCCTGCGCCCCGGCGTCATCGGCGACGGCGCGTCGCTCTTCGGCACGCCCGGCCGCGGCCGCACGCCCGCGCGCATCGCCAAGCGCACATCCAGCATTTCGCTTTCAATGATCGCGCCGACATTCATGCGATGGCCCTGCGCCACCGACGCGTTGCGGGCGCGCCAGCGCCCAGTGGTCAAATCCTGCACGATGCGCTTGTAGCGATCGTACGAACGCAGCGCGTAGCCGCCGGTCGCCACCAGATCGATGACGCGATCGAACTGCGCGCGCGTGAGATCGGCGTAGGGCGCCGTCGAGGCGACCTCCTCATACAATTCATCTGCATCGAACGGCTCGCCGCAGGCACAGCCCATCACGTGCTGCGCCAAACAATCGAGCCCGCCCGCCCGCGCATCCGCGCCATCAAGCGCGCCCTCCAGCACAGCCTCCTGCGCCGCGCGGCACTCCAGCACTTCGAACCGATTGCTCGGCGCCAACAAAGCGCGCGACGGTTCGTCTAGCCTGTGATTGGCGCGGCCGATCCGTTGCACCAAACGCGCGCAGCCTTTCGGCGCACCGATCTGGATCACGAGATCGACATCGCCCCAGTCGATGCCGAGATCGAGAGTCGAGGTACACACCACCGCCCGCAACTCGCCACGCGCCATCGCTGCTTCGACTTTGCGCCGCTGCTGCACATCGAGCGAACCGTGATGCAGTGCGATTGGCAGTCCATCATCGTTGACGCGCCACAATTCCTGGAACGTCATCTCCGCCTGCGCACGCGTGTTGACGAACACCAACGCCAGCCGCGCGCGCTTGATCGCTTCATACACTTCCGGCATCGCATGCCGCGCCGTATGCCCCGCCCACGGAATCCGCGCGTCAGAGTCGAGCACGTCGATCACGGGCGCAGCCCCAGGCGGCGCACGGACGATGACATCCGGGCCGCGGGCCTTCAGGCACGCACCGTTATTGCCATCGCTCGCTTGCGTGTCTGAATACCCGCGGTCCGATCCAAGCAACCACCGCACCAGCCCCTCTTCATCCGCCACCGTCGCACTCAGGCCGATGCGCCGATGCGCCGGCGCCCAGCGGCGCAGACGCGCCAACGCAAGCGCCAGGAGATCGCCGCGCTTTGTCGGCGCGATGGCGTGAATTTCGTCGATCACCACGGCCTGCAAATCTTCGAAGAACACGCGCGCGTGTTCGCTGGCAATCAGCAGACACAATTGCTCCGGCGTTGTGAGCAAAATATCCGGCGGGTGGGCGCGTTGGCGCTGGCGTTTGTGCGGCGGCGTGTCGCCAGTGCGCGTCTCCAGCCGGACGCCCAACTGCATCTCGTGCGCCGGCGCTTCCAGATTGCGCGCGACATCCGTGGTCAGCGCTTTCAGCGGCGAGATATAGAGCGTGTGTAGTTTGTGCGGCCGCCGCAGCCCTCCCTCGTCCGCCAGTGGCGCAAGCTCGATCAGGCTCGGCAGAAAGCCCGCCAGCGTTTTGCCGGCGCCGGTCGGCGCGATCAGCAGCGTCGAGCGCCCCGCTTGAGCCCGGCGCACCAGCTCCAGCTGGTGCGCGCGCGGACGCCAGCCGCGTTCGGCGAACCACGCCTCGAAGCGCGGCGGCAGGGTGAGCGTGGGAGCGTCCATCCGCACCTTATGTAGCGCGGCCCAGCGCTCATCGAAGCCCCATTGCGCGGCTGCGCGGCGCGGCCTAGTGGCGCTTAGAGGAGGACAAAATGCGGATACCGACCCTGTTGGCGGCAGCCATGACGGCAAGCGCGTGCGTTTCGGTGGACGTCGCCGAGACGGATAGCCCAGCCCTGCGTGAGACGATCGTGCCGCTGCAATGGCGCAGCACCTACGAAGAATATCACTTTGCGCCCGCCGTCCGCGCTGGCGACTATGTCTTTCTCTCTGGCGTCGTCGCCGCACCTGTCGGCGGGGGAACCAACGAAGAAGCCTTCGAGGCCGGCTACGACCGCGCCTTCGCCGTGATCGCCGCGGTGCTGGCCGAGGCTGATGCGGAGTGGAGCGATGTCGTCGACATCACGACCTATCACACTGATCTTCCGGCTCAGTTCGAGGTCTTCGCGCGCGTGAAGGACCGCTACGTTCCCGAACCTTACCCCGCTTGGACGGCCATTGACGTCGATCGCCTGCTGCTGGACGAGGGCGTGGTGGAAATCCGCGTGATTGCTTACGCGCCGCGCGATTGAGGCGCGGCCTAAGGCGTGGCAGGCTGCCGGTTATGTTTACTCGCCTCCTCACAATCGCCGCGCTCTTCATGGGCGCCTTCGCCTGGTCCGCCGCTGCGCAGCAGACGGGCGCCGCCCTGCTGGCCCAAGCTGTCGCCGCGACACAGTCCGCGCAGGCGAATTACGCGTTCGATTTCGAACTCGACACCCGCGAGCAGCAATGGCGCGCGCGCTTCCATCCAAACGCCAACCCGCGTCTGCGCCTCACGCAGCCGAGCCGCGAGTCACTCGACAATGACGGCCGGCGCGCCTTCGACCGCATGGCCGAGCAGATGGACGGCGTCTCCTGGTGCGCCAGCGAGCATATGGGCCGCGTCGAAGATGTGCGCCTGGTGCGCGAGGATGAAACCAGCGCCACATACGCGTTCCAGCCGACGGCGGAGAGCATTCGCGGCGAGCAAGCGCGCCGCTTCGCCGACCGCTTGCGCGGCGAAATGACGATGCTCAAGGCCACGCCCGACATCAGCCGCGTGCGGCTCTACATCCCGGCTGGCTTTAGCCCGATGCCGTTGGTGCGCGTCGATCATGTGAACATCGTCATCAGCTGCGCCGTCGCGCCGAACGGGCGCCGTTACGCGGCCGAGACGGTGACGGAGATGCGCGGCTCCGCCTTCGGCCAAGCCTTCAACGAACGCAGCATCCAACGCGCGCGCAATCTGAGCGCCACGTGACCGGTCCTTACCAGCAACTCAGCGCCGAACGCATTTTGGCGACGCTGGATAAGCTTCACGCCCGCATCGTCGCGCGCTTTCCCGAAGCCGGCCTTGTCCGCGTCTGCGCCGACTTGATCGAGACCGCGCGCTTTTCCGCCAGCGACGCCGCGCGCCTAGCCCGCCCCGCCATCGTTTGGCGCCTGGCGGCGCTGGCGCTCGTTCTCCTCGGTCTCGCCGCGCAGGTGGCGGCGTTCAAGTTTTTGCGCATTGAGAGCGGGTCACTCAGCGCGCCGGATTTGGTGCAGGGCCTGGAAGCGGCGGTGAACCTGCTCATCCTGTTCGGCGGCGCGGTCTGGTTCGTGTTGTCCGTGGAAGAGCGGATCAAGCGGCGGCGCGCGCTCGATGCTCTGCACCGCCTGCGCTCGCTCGCGCATGTCGTGGACATGCACCAGCTCACCAAAGACCCAACGATCGTCCTCGACACGCAAAAGACCGCAGCCTCGCCCGAGCGGACGATGTCACAGTTCGAGCTCACCCGGTATCTCGACTATTGCGCCGAGATGCAGGCGCTGATCGGCAAACTGGCCGCGCTCTATGGCGACCGCATGCGCGACGGCGTGGTTATCGACGCGGTCAACGATATCGAGAATTTGACCAACGGCCTGGGCCGCAAGATCTGGCAAAAGATCACCATCATCAGCGCGCTCGACGAAAGCGCCCCCTGATCTAAAGACGGCGGGAACACGTAACCGGCCTGGACGCTTGTCACCGCAACGCGTTTCGAGGACCGCATGACCTATATGATCGCCCTGCTCGCGACCGGGATCGCCTTCGGCATTGCCGACGCGCTTTGGCTGAGCAACGCCGTGCCGCGCATCTATCGGCCGATGATCGGCGAGCTGTTGAGCGACAAGCTCAATGTCGGCGCCGCGCTCGCGTTTTATCTGATCTACATTTGCGGGATCGTGTTCTTCGCCGTCCGCCCCGCGCTCGATGAGGGGAGCTTGATGAAGGCCGCGCTCTATGGCGCAGCGCTCGGCTTCGTCGCCTTCGCCACCTACGATCTCACCAACCAGGCCACGCTGCGCGTCTGGGACGTGCGGCTGACGCTAATCGACATGGCTTGGGGCACGTTTGCGACAGGCCTGGCGGCGTCGATCGGCTATGCGGTCGCGGCGCGCTTTAGCTAAATTGCCCCTTTAGCGCCGGCGCCGTCTCTTGCGCGATGCGCCGGAGCGCCTGCTCGGCGGCGCGCGTCGCACTCGGGAACGCGACAAAGCCATGCGGCAGTGACTCAAAGCAATGGTAGCGCGTCTTCACGCCCGCATCCTGCAGCAGCTCCGCGTAGGCCGCGCCCTGATCGAGCAGCATGTCGAAGCCAGCGGTATAAATCAGAGCCGGCGCAAGTCCGCGTAGATCCTGCGTGCGGATCGGCGAGATGCGCGGGTCGCTCGGGTCTGCATGCTCCGGCAGATATTGCTTCATGAAGAAGTCGATCGTCTCGGCCGTCAGCGGCCAGGCGTCGGCGAAATCGTGCACGGACGGCGTTTCGCTCATGAAATCGACGGCCGGATAGATCAACAGCTGCAACACCGGCGGCTTCGTCTTGCGGAACTCCTGCGCGATGATCGCCGAGAAATGCCCGCCCATGCTGTCGCCGCCGACAGCCGCCTTACCAACCGGCGCGCCATAGCGGGCGGCGTTATCGACGGCCCACGAATAAGCGGCCATGCAGTCTTCGAGACCAGCCGGAAACTTGTGCTCCGGCGCGAGCCGATAATCGACCGAAAGCACTGGCGCGCCCGCCTCCTTCGCGATCAGCGCGCATAGACGGTGGCAGGTCTCGAGCGAGCCGATGACGCCGCCGCCGAAGTGGAAGTACACGAGCATCGCCGCTGCATTGTCGCGCACGGTCGGCAGATAAAGCCGGCACGGCACCGAATGGCTGCGCCCGGTGACATAAACCTTCTCGATCCGCACGCCCGGCACTTTGCCGCCGCCGAAAATCTCCGCCCCCGCTTCGGTCTGCGCACGCAAAAGCGCGACGCTCATAGAGTCCCACGGAATGGCGCGCTCGCGCGCTTTCGCTTCCAGGAATTGCATGCGCGGATCGAGCGTCATGCCGCGCACCACCCGCGGTTGGCCGCCCGATGCCTTGATCAACGCTTCGTCGGAGCGCGACAAAGCAAGATGCACGAGCGCCTTGCGCAGCCAGGACACGCTTATTCTCTCCTACCCTCAGGATTTCCGCGCTGCGCCTTGCAGGCCGTTCAGCAACAGACCTGTCACGAACCGCGCCGCCGCATCGATATCGGGCGGCGAACGGCGCAACATCTCCGCACCCACCTCTTGCGCGGTGCCGATGCAAGCGCAAGCGAGATAGTCTGCGTCCACACGCGGCGCATCGCCTCGCGCCACGGCTTCTTCGAGGCTTTGGCGCACCTCTTGATAGACCGCCATCATTTCGGGCGTGTCCATGCGCAGCACGTGTGGGCGCCGCTCATCGATCGGACGGCCCTCGGTGCGGTTATCGGCGACGATGAATTGGAAGTACGCCACGAAGGCGCTGTGCAGATAATCTTCGAAGCTGCGCGCATTCTCGCGCGCCATGCGCAGGATCGGGCGAAAGCGCCGAGCGCCATCGTCGGCCAGCGCCTCGTACACTTCCTCTTTCGACTTGAAGTAATTGTAGAAGGTGCCCGAGGCCAGTTGGGTGCCGCGGATGATGTCGCGCACGGTCGCGGCCTCATAGCCGAGCTGCGCGAACACCTCGCGCGCCGCCGCCAGGATCGCCAACCTGTTCGCCGCCTTGGTCTTTTCGCGCTTGCCGACCGGCTCCAGCGCTAGTGCGTCGGTCATGAGGGCTCCCGAGTCATCCCGACGTTATACCGTCACAAAAATGACGTTACGTCAATTTCATGCGATGGCGGGATGCAGCCGGCGCTGCTAGCACCGGGCGATGAGCGGCGAAACCCATTACGGCGAAGGCGAGGACGTCTTCGAGCGCGTCAAAACCATGATGCAGTGGACCCCGCAGGGCCGCGCCCTGGGTTTCGAGGTCACCAAGCTCGAAGGCAATCACGTCTGGGGACGCTGCCCCTACAAGCCCGAACTGATCGGCGATCCCGAAACCGGCGTCATCGCTGGCGGCGTCATCACCACCTTCCTCGACCAGCTGTGCGGCATGGCTGCGGTGCTGGCGATGAAGGAGCCCTCCATGGTCGCCACCATCGACATCCGCATCGATTACATGCGCGCCGCCACGCCGGGGCGCGACGTCTGCGCAGAAGCGCATTGCTACAAAATCGGCCGCAGCGTTGCCTTCGTCCGCGCCGTCGCCTTCGAAGATAGCGCCGAGAACCCAATCGCCCACGCGACGTCGACCTTCATGGTCAACGCCACACGTAAGTTCGGCGCGAATTTGCGAGAGAAGAAAACGTGACCCCGCAGGAACGCCTCACAGCCGCGCTCGCGCGCATTCCCTATGCAAGCTTCCTCGGCGTGCGGGCTGAGCTGAAGGGCGACGAACTTACGCTCGTCCTGCCCTTTGGCGATCATCTCGTCGGCAATCCGCTGCTGCCTGCGCTGCACGGCGGCGTGGTGGCGGCGTTGATGGAGCTGACCGCCATCACGCAACTCGCCATCGCGTCCAAGAGCGACAAATTTCCGAAAACCATCGATGTCGGCTTCGACTATTTGCGCTCAGGCAAGCCGGTGGACACCTACGCCCGCGCTCGTGTCGTCAAAATCGGCCGCCGCATCGCCAATGTGCAAGCCGAAGCTTGGCAGAACGAACGCGAACAGCCGATTGCCGCGATGCACGGCCATTTTCTCGTCAGCGAAGAAGAGAAGGCACCGGGCGGGCAATAGGCTCACGCCCATTGCCCTCGCCCATTGCCTAGTTCAGCACTCCAAACAGGAAGAGCAGAATGATGATGGGCAGCGGCAAGCCGATGGCCCAGAGAATGCAACCTTTACCGAGTTCTTCCACGATGCACTCTCCTCAAACACGCGGCGTCGTTTGATACGGAACGCCGTCGTCGAGACGCGGACGGCCTTCCCACTTCGGATGATGCGAGCCAAGCCAGCCGCCGGCGATGGCGCCAGCGAGGCCGAGCGACAGCGCGCCGACCGTCCACCACGACAGCGCAGCAAGCGCGTCGGCCGTATCGCCAGCGGTGGCGAGTTCGGCGGCGTTGGCGCCTTGACCATCGGTCGCATCGCTCAATTCGCCGATGGTTTCCGCGACGCCTGACGGCAACGCATCGCCGCTCACTGCGCCGGAGGCGGCAAATGTTGCGAGAGTGACCGCAACAGCAACAGCAAACGCCCACACCAAGAAGCCGGTGAGCAGACCGCCGAAATGATCAGGATAACGCGCGCCGCGTGCGGCGATGTAGGCGCCGATCTGGAACGCCACCAATTGCGCGAAGATCACATAGAGACCGCCGCCGGCAGAGATCAAATTGTCTTGGCTGTCGAGCTGGTACGGGTTGAACGCCGAAGCGCCGACTGCGACGCCAAGGACGTTCAGCAGAAAGCCGATCGCGATTGCAGAGACCGTTCCGGCAATAATTGTCGGCCACTGAATAAGCGGGTGCGCGTAGTGGCGCCCCGCGATCGAGTAATCGGGATCAAATCTGTGGGCGACCATGTGCGCGCTCCGGCCGAGTGAAATGCTCGACCGGTAACGAGGCGCCGCGGCGTTTAGTTCCGGGAACTCAGGCGTTTGCGCGTCGTGTGAGCGCCGAAAAATCGTGCAGCAATTGTTCCGTGAGGTTCGCTGGCTTGAAGTTCAGCCCGGCGATCTCGCGCACCGGCGTGATCTCGGCGGCGGAACCCGTAAGGAAGCACTCGCTGAAGCTCGCCAGCTCATTCGGCCAAATCGCGCGCTCCACCACTTCGATGCCGCGCTTCTTGGCCAACCCAATTACCGCTTGGCGCGTTAGCCCGTTCAAGAAGCAATCCGGCGTCGGCGTATGCAGCACGCCGTCGCGCACGAAGAAGATGTTGGCGCCGGTGCCTTCGGCGATCTGTCCGCGCCAGTCGAACATCATCGCATCGTCAAAGCCCGCATCATTGGCCGCGTGCCGTGAGAGCGTGCAGATCATGTAGAGGCCAGCGGCTTTCGAATTGCATGGCGAGGTGTCCGGCGCGGGCCGGCGCCAGGGCGCGATCATCAGGCGCACGCCCTTCATCTTATCGGCGAAGTAATCGCCCCATTCCCACGCCGCGATCGCCACGTGCACGTCATCGCGCTTGGCGGCGACGCCCATCTGCTCGGAGCCGCGCCACGCCAACGCCCGCACATAGCAATTTTCAAAGCCCAGTTTCTTGATCAGCTCAGCCTTGGCGCGATCAATCTCATCGGCGCTAAACGGCAGTTTGAAGCCCAGGATGTTGGCCGAGGCATGCAGCCGCTCGCTATGTTCGCGGCTCTTGAAGATGACGCCGCCATAGGCGCGCTCGCCTTCAAACACGCAGGAGGCGTAGTGCAGCGCATGGCTCAGCACGTGCACTTTGGCGTCGCGGTGGGGTACGAATTCCCCATCCATCCACACCCAGCCATCGCGATCGTCGAAAGACTTTGCGGCCATTCAGGGCCCCTCCTGCTAGTTCTGACTTGCCGAGCCGCCGCCCGCAGGGGCATGGTTCGGGAATTGGTTTTGTTCGTTTTCTCTGGTCGGCGACATGGCTGTCAATGAAGCCCGCTATCTTGTGGCAAGATGTGCCTCAAGTGACGCCTTTTCGATCAATCCTTGCCTCGGTCGCGCGACATGAACACCGCCCCAGCCTTCGACGCGCTCGACCGCCCGCCGCACCTGTTGCTGGTGGATGATGATGACCGTATCCGCGAACTGCTCAAGCGCTACCTCTCTCAAGCCGGCGCCCGCGTCTCAGCTGCGCCCGACGCCGCCAGCGCCCGCAAACTGCTCGACTCGATGGAGTTCGACCTCCTCATCCTCGACGTGATGATGCCGGTCGAAGACGGCTTCTCCTTGGCCGAAAGCGTGCGACGCACCTCGAAAGTGCCGATCGTGCTGCTGACGGCGCGCGGCATGCCGGAAGATCGCATCCGCGGCCTCTCCATCGGCGCCGACGATTACGTCGCCAAACCGTTCGAGCCGGCGGAGCTCACGCTGCGCATCAACGCCATCCTGCGCCGCGCCGTCTCTAATCGCGGCGAAGCGCCGGAAGTGGTGAAGTTCGGCCCCTTCGCCTTCAACGGCGCGCGCGGCGAACTCAGCCGCGACAGCGCGCTCGTGCGTCTGACGGAAGCGGAAGTGGCGTTGCTGCGCATCTTGGCCACCCGCCCTGGCGAAGTCGTCAGCCGCGAGGAACTGGCCAAGCGCACCGGCGCTGGCCTCGAACGCTCCGTCGATGTGCAGATGACGCGCCTGCGCCGCAAAGTGGAAGCCGACCCGCGCGCGCCGGTTTACCTGCAAACCGTGCGCGGCGTCGGCTATCGCTTGGCGGCGGACTGAGAAAAACATCGGCGCTTCAACCCCTAAAGGGATGCCCGCCTTGCTGGCGGAGCGCCGCCTCCGTAAAAGCGCCCAGGGCTGAAGGGATTGAGCGCGATGACGGAAGCAGGCCAAAAAGCGCGTCCGGCTTGGCAGCCCTACGCTATTGGCTTTGCCTTCCTGCTGCCGGTGATTTCCGGCGTCGTCGATCGCCTCACCGAACCGTCACGCTGGTTTCGCGACTATAACGCGGTCGCCTGCGGCGCCGAAAAATGGCTGCTGGGCCTACCGATCTACGATCCCACTGTCACATGCGAGGGCATCGATGCGATGCCCTTCGTCTATCATCCATGGGTGGCCGAAGCGTTCGCATGGCCCCTATCGATACTCGGGCACGACACACTGCGGCTCGCCTTCATCGGTGTTTACATCGTCGCGCTCGCAGCGCTCGCCTGGCTGATCTTTGGCCGGAAAAGCGCCACGCCGCGCACGCGCCGCGCCTGGTTCGCCGGCTTCATGTCCGGCAGCACCATCTATTGGGGCAATGTCGCGATCATCTTGCACGCATTGATCGGCGTCATCGCGATCCATTTGCGCAAGCGCCCGTCACTGCTCGTGCTCGCCATCGCATTCGCAGCGATCGCCAAACCGATCTTCCTCACCTTCGCCGTGGTCTTCCTTGTCGCGCCGCTGCCGCTGTGGCGGAGACTTGCGTATGGCGCGGCCGCGATCATCCTCGGCGCAGCGCCCACGGCCCAGTTCGTGCTGACCGGCGGCGAGATGGTGCAGCAATGGCGCGATGTGCTGTCGTATTTCGTTTATGTCGGCAAGCCAGGCGACGCTTATCTCGGCTGGCTCAACATGGTCGGCCTGCCGGGCGACACGCAGATGGCGACGCTGGGCTATGTCGCGTTCGCGGGCCTCGCTTCGCTGGCGGGCGTCCTCGTCGCGGAAGCGCTCAACATGGCCGATGACGAACGCGCCGCTTTGGGCCTTAGCATCGCCGTGCTCTGCATCCCGCGGCTGATGTCGCATGACATGGCGCTGCTGGGCCTCGGTTTCGCCGCCATGCTCACCGCCATCACCGTCGCCAATGCCGGCGCCGGCAAATGGTTTGGCCGCGTGCTGCTTGGCATCTGCATCACAGCACTCGTCGGCAATCTGGCCGACCTCGCTGACTGGACGACGCGCATCTGCACCTTCCTACTCGCGCTTACGCTCTTCGCCGCGGCGATCTGGGCGAGCGTGACGCAAAAAGTGAATCTCTGGCGCGCGCTCTGGTCCGGCCCAGCGCCCGCATGAACAAGCGCTTTCCCATCCGCTTTCGCTTGCGCGACTACCTGCCGCGCGGCCTCTACTGGCGCACGGCGCTGATCATCATCGTGCCGGCGGCGATCTTCCAGCTCATCATCACGCTCGTCTTCCTCGACGACCATTGGCGCTTCACCTCCAAGCGCCTCAGCCAAGCCGTCGCCGCCGACGTTAGTCTGCTGTTGCAAATGTACGAGGCGGAGCCGACGCCCGAGAACTTCTTGCGCCTGCAACGCCACGCCCGCGCCCCGCTTCGTCTCGATATCACGCTCGATCGCGAGCCGCTGGAGCGCCAAGCCTGCGCCCGCTCGCGCAGCGACATCATCGATCGCTATCTGGTCGAGCCGCTCGACTCGGAGTTTCAGCGCCCGATCTGGTACGATCCGACCTGCCCCGGCAGCTACGTCTTCCTGCGCGTGCCGACGACCGACGGCATCCTCAACATCCGCGCCGAGCGCGACCGCGTGCAAGCGCGATCTGGCCCGCTCTTCGTCACCTGGATCTTGTGCGCGACCGTTTTCTTCTGCCTCGTTTCCATTC
>QBMO01000057.1:0-3650 GCA_003242075.1 Alphaproteobacteria bacterium | reverse complement strand
TTGCCGACGCCATGGAGCGGTTCGGACGCGGCGAGGATGGCGGCCCATTCCGCATACGCGGCGCACGCGAAGTGCGCGGCGCCACGCGCGCCTTCTTCAGCATGCGCGAACGCGTCAGCCGCCTGATCGACCAACGCTCGCAATTGCTCGCTGGCGTCAGCCACGATCTGCGCACGCCGCTCACGCGTCTCAAGCTGCAACTCGCACTGCTGCCGCCCTCGTCGGAAATCGAAGACGCCAAGCGCGACCTCGCCGACATGGAAGAAACGCTCGAAGAATATCTGGCCTTCGCCCAGGGCCTTGGCGAAGAAGCCCCCGCACTGATCGATGTCGCAGCCATCGCCAGCGAAGTCGTCGCCGACAGCGCTCGCGGCGGCGGCGACGTTACAGTTGAGCAATCTGGAGATGTGTCGGCGCCAACACGCGGACGCGCCATCAAACGTTGCCTAGCCAATCTGATCGACAACGCCGTAGCGCACGGCGACAAGGTCCGCGTCACCGTCAAAGGCGAGGAAACGGCGGTGTTTGTTTCGGTGGATGACAACGGCCCCGGCATCCCCGAAGAGCTCTATGAAGATGCCTTCCGGCCCTTCTCGCGCCTCGATGCGACTCGCTCTCGAAATCAAAAAGGCGTGGGCCTCGGCCTCGCCATCGCGCGCGACGTCGCGCGCTCGCATGGTGGGGATATCATCTTGAGCCAAAGCCCGCTGGGCGGACTGCGCGCGACACTGCGCTTGCCGCGTCCGGCTTGAGTCAAGCCGCTTCCAATCAAACAAAACTGGAATAATGTCCCGCTTAAACGGGCGGACCATGGCAGACAGCGGCGACATCTCACCTAGAGCACGGATTTGTATCGATTTCGGCACGGCTTTGTCGAAAGCGTCGATCTGTCTTGACCCCATGCTGCCGGTCGAGGTCGGCGTAAAGCCGCTGCCGATCGGCGCCATTTCCGGGGCCGAGCATCCGTTACTCACACCTTCCGTCCTCTACGTGGACGAAGGCCGCCTCTATTTCGGCCCCACCGCTTTTGAACACGCCCGCCGCGGCGTTGAAGATGCGCGCGACCCTTTGCTGTCGTTCAAGACCGTGCTCGGCGCGCGCAATCTCGAAGAAGCGCTGCAATCGAAAATGCGTCCGTCGGTCGATCCGACCGGCACGTTTCGGCATCGCGACGCGCTGGCGCTTTACCTCGCCTACCTCGACCAGCTGATCCGTGAAGCCATCGATCTCGCGCCCAACATTCCAGCTGGCGCCATGTACGCGCGCCGCCGCTACACGAGCCCGGTCTGGCGCCCCGGCAGCGGCGTTGAGCGCGTGTTCGAGGACATCTTCAACGAATCCGCCGCCATCTCGCAAAAGCTCGGCACGCTGTTGCTCGGCCCTAACGGCATTTCGATCGCCCAGTGCCGCGACGCGCTCGACAAAGCAGCCAGCCAGCCCGGCGACGGCATGTTGGAGACCGGCGTGTTCGAACCGCACGCGGCTGCGGCTTGCGCGCTCGCCTTTAGCAACGAGCCGACCAATTTCGTCATGGTCTTCGACATGGGCGCCGGCACCACCGACATCGCCGCGTTCGAGTTCGACGACCGCATGGAGCCGCCGACGCTCTCCGAAATCAAAGATGCGCGCCAATGCAGCGCGCTCGCGGGCGACGAGATCGACCGCATCCTGATCGATCTCTTGCTGCGCAAATCCGGCATGCGCAAAGGCGAGGACGAGGAAGTCCGCGCCGCGCGCATGGCCCGCCTCGTCGGCCGCGAATTGAAGCGTGATCTGTTGCGCGACGGCAAATGCCAGCTGCGCACCGGCTGGCGCACGATCTCGGTCCGCGCCAGCGACATGATGGAAGACGAACGCTTCCGCGCCTATCTCGGCGCACTCGCCGGCACCATCGCCAAGAGCCTGCAAGCCATCGTCCCGCGCGCCGAGGCGCGTGGCGAGCAAGTCATCGACGTGGTGCTCGCCGGCGGCGGCGCGCATCTTTCGTTCATACCGGCGCTGGTGCAGCGCGCGGCGGCGAGCCTCAACACCAATGTGCGCCTGCGCATCGGCCAACTCTCGCCGCTCAACCCGCTCTATCAAGGCATCGACACCTTGCTCGCGGGCGTCTTCCCGCAGATCGCGATGTCCGTCGGCGGCGCGCTGGTCGAGATGATGCCGGCGCGGGCCTAGCGCGCTTTATCGGCCAGATCGGGAAACACCTTCCCCACTTTATGGACGAGGTACTCGCCATACGTGCCGCTCCATGCATGCACATTGGCGCGATCCCAGCGCTCGGCGCTGTCGTCGCTGGCGCTGATGTTCGGCAAGGACTCGATCTCTGCATCGAAGGCGGGGTCGAAGAAGAACGGAAACGATAGCCGGCTCTTGCCGCTGACATTGCGCACGCGATGCGGCGTCGACTTGTAGTAGCCGCCCGTTAGCCGATCGAGCATGTCGCTGATGTTGCAGACGAGCGCACCCTCAATCGGCGGCGCGTCGATCCAGCCAGCCGGCGTCCGCACTTGCAAGCCGCCATGCTCATCCTGCGCCAGAAGCGTGAGCAGCCCGTAATCCGTGTGTTCGCCCACGCCCCAGTCATCTGCGCGCGCATCGGCGGGATACTCGAAGATGCGGAACAGCAAAGTCGGGTCGCGCGTGTAGGTGCGGCGAAAATATTGCGCATCGAGCCCGAGGCTCAGCGCCACGCCTTCCATGATCGCATGCGCACTGCACGTCGCTTCATCCATGAAGCGCAACACAAGTGGCTTTAGCTCCGGCACAGCCTCAGGAAACAGATTGCGCCCATGCAGTGGCCAGCCTTCGATCACGCGCCTGTCGTCGTCACCAAGCTCTTCGCCGAAATACAAACCCTGCTTGCGATCCGGCTTGCCTGACGTCAGTTCACCGCCGACGGGAAAGTAGCCGCGCCACGCGCGCCCACCCTTCGCCATCGCGATCTTCATCTTCTCGTTTTCCGCAAGCGCGAAGAAGCGACGGCTCGCAGTGTCCAAGCCTGCCAGCGTGTCGGCGCCGATCGCGTGCCCGGCCGCGTAGAAGAAGCCGAGATCACGGCAGGCAGCGCCAATCTCGCGCGCAACGGCCTCGCGCGCGACCGCATCGTCGCCAGCTAACGACGCAACATTGATGACCGGCAAGCCGCGCATGCGCTTCGAACTCCACGATCGGGGCCGTTTATGCTATCTGGAACCCGCTCGAGTGTCATCGCGTTGTCGCCGAACGCGCGTAGGGAGGGTCGAATATGCGGTGCTGGCTCTTCTTCAACCGCGACGTGGCGCCCGGCGTGCCGGAAGCGCCTGAAATTCTGCGCTTCATCGAAGCAGCCGAAGCGCTCGACATCGAACTCCACGTCCTGAAGCCCAGCGAATTCGATCTCGTGGTCGATAGCGGACACGCCTGGTCGGCGATTTATCAGGGCCGCGAGCTGAAGAAGCCCGATCTCATCATCCCGCGCTGCGGCAGCGAGACGACGTATTTCACGCTCGCGGTCATGCGCCACTTCGAACACCAAGGCGTCGCCATCGCCAATAGCCCGGCGGCGATCGAATCCGTCGCCGACAAGCTGCACACGCTGCAAGTGCTGGCCGGCGCTAAGCTGCCGATCCCGAAAACCATCCTGGGCAAGTTCCCGATCGACGTCGATCTGGTCG
>QBMO01000056.1:25023-28826 GCA_003242075.1 Alphaproteobacteria bacterium | reverse complement strand
GCCAACGACCTTGCCCGCGCCGCCTGGCGCGATGATGCGCTCACCACCGCCGCCGAAGATCGCGCGCTTGTAGAGTTTAACTCTGCCTTCACCGCTGAAGATCACGCAGCACGCGTCGCTGGCCTCCTCTGGCGCGATCAGCGCACCGCTGCGCAGCGCCTACTGCCGCGCCTCTCTCCAGCCGACCGCGCGCTCGCGCAAGCCCGCATCGCCGTCCAGAGCAGCGCCCGCCGCGGTCTGCAAGAGGCGATCGATGCCGTGCCCTCTTCGCGTCAGGACGATCCGGGTCTCTTGTTCGACCGCACGCAATATCGCCGCCGCACCGATCAGCCGATCGACGCAATGGCGATGGCTTCCCGGATTAACGCCCGCGAAGCGCCGCTTGCGGCGCGCGACGAAATCTTCCGCGAGCGGCGGCTCTATCTCCCCCGCGCGCTGCGCGCCGGCAATTATCAGCTGGCTTACCAGCTGGTCACCAATCACGGCCTGACCTCAGGCGAAAGCTTCGCCGACGCCGAATGGCTCGCCGGCTGGCTCAGCTTGCGCTTTCTCGATCAGCCGCAACGCGCGCTCGAGCACTTCTCGCACTTGAGCGAGAATGTGTCTTCACCGGTGAGCCTCAGTCGCGCACTGTACTGGCGCGGTGAAGCGGCTCGCGCGTTGGGCAACACCGGCGAATCCGAGCGCCTGTTCAACGAGGCCGCCCGCTTCTCCTTCACCTATTACGGCCAACTGGCCGCCACGCGCGGCAATCGCTCGGCGACGCTCTCGCTGCCGCAAACCGCGCAAGTGACCGACGCAGCGCGCGGCCGCTTCGAGAACCGCGAACTGGTGCGGGCTTTGCGCCTCATGGCGGAAGTCGGCGCTCAACGCGACTTCGAGTCGATCGCCTTCTATCTCGACGACACGCTCGACGATCCGATGGAAATCGAACTGCTCGCGGCGATGGCGCGCGAACAGTCTTACGACCGCACAGCGCTGCGAAGCGCCAAAGCCGGCCTTTTCCGCAACGTGGTCGCCGTCAACGCGGCTTACCCGCTGATCGAACTGCCGCCTGCGGTGCGCAGTGGCAGCCGCATCGAACCGGCGCTCGTGCTCGCCATCATCCGTCAGGAAAGCGAATTCGACCCGCGCGCCGTCTCGCACGCCAACGCCCACGGCCTGATGCAGCTCATTCCATCGACGGCGCAGTCGCAAGCGCGTCGCGAGGGCATGACCTATCAGCGCGGCTCGCTGACCAGCGATCCGCAATACAATATGACGCTGGGCTCGGCGCACTTGGCCGATCTGGTCGACAGCTTCAACGGCTCGTACGTCTTGGCGATCGCGTCGTACAATGCCGGCTCAGGCCGCGCGCGCGAATGGATCGCCGATTGGGGCGATCCGCGCTCGCCGGCGATCGATGTGGTGGACTGGATCGAACTCATCCCGTTCTCCGAAACACGCAACTACGTGCAGCGCGTGACCGAGAACCTGCAGGTCTATCGCTATCGCCTCGCCGGCCAGCCGGTCGAGATCCAGCTGGAGCGCGACCTGCATCGCGGGCGGCCTTAAGTAGCGAGCGCGCGCGCGAAGGTTTCTGCGTCAACGTTGCCGCCGCTGGCGATCAGGGCGACGGTTTGACCCTTTAGGTCGAGCCCGCCTTCGAGAGCTGCAGCGAGGGTAATTGCGCCTGACGGCTCCAGCACCAGCTTCAAATGCCGAAACGCGAACTTCATCGCGCGCAGGGCAGCGTCGTCTGAGATCGCGATCGCGCGTTCGAAACGCGCGCGCGCGATCGCGAACGGGATTTCGCCCATCTGGTCTGTCAGCAGCCCATCGCAGATCGAGCGTATCCCCGGCGCGTTCTTTTGGATTGAATCCGCCGCCAACGTGCGCGCGATGTCGTCATGGCCGACGGGCTCAACGGCTATGATGCGGGCGTTCGGCAGCGCCAACGCCACGCCGCTCGCCAACCCACCACCGCTAGCCGGCGTCAGCACAATGTCCGGCGCGATCTCTTCCCCGATTTCCAGGCCCGCCGTGCCCTGGCCGGCGATCACGAACGGATCGTCGAACGGTTTGATGAGGCTGGCGCCGGTTTCGCTGGCGATACGCGCGCCGATCTCTTCACGGCTTTCGTTGACGCGATCGTAAGTCACCACTGTCGCACCGTTCTCGCGCGTGGTGTCGAGTTTGATCTTGGGCGAGTCCGCCGGCATCACGATCGTGGCGGGGATGCCGAACAGACGCGCAACCGTCGCCACCGCGATCGCATGATTGCCCGACGAAAAGGCGATCACGCCGCGTGCGCGCACCTCTGGCGCCAGCGCCGATATCGCGTTGCCCGCGCCGCGCATCTTGAACGCGCCGCCGCGCTGCAGGCACTCGGCCTTCACCCACACCTTCGCGCCGATCGCCGCGTCGAGCGCATCGTTGCGCAGCAGCGGCGTGCGGATGGCGATGCCCTTGATGCGTTCGGCCGCGGCCTTCACGTCGTCAATCGTCGGGATCATCAGGAGCCTCTTGGTTTGGCGCGGCGGGTCGGCGGCGCTGTCAGCGGATCGTCTGGCCAGGGATGCTTCGGATAGCGCCCGCGCATCTCGCTACGCACCGCTGCATACGATCCGCGCCAGAAACCCGGCNGATGCGCGGGCGAAAGCAAGCGCAAGGTCAGCGGCGCGCGGCCGTTGGCGACCGTAGGATGGCGGTCGACGCCAAACATTTCCTGCAAGCGCACCTCGACTGCCGGGCCGCCCTCGGCCTCGTAATCGATGAGTAGCGATGAACCCGCCGCCGTCTCGAAACGCGGCGGCGCCTCGGCATCAAGTCGCCGGCGCAAGTCATAGGGCAGCGCGTTGAGCAAAGCCTGCGCCACCTGCACATCGCGCAAGTTCGACGCCATCGCCGGCGCCAGCCAATCATCGAGAGTCGCTTGTAGCGCCGCGTCGTTCCAATCCGGCCATGGCTCGCCCTCAAGCGTACGCATCAGCGCCACGCGCGCCCGCACCTGACGCGCGCCCTCATTCCAATCGAGCAGCGCCAAGCCATCATCGCGCACTGCGTCCAGCAGCGCTTGCTTCATCTCCTCGGCACTGAGCTTCTCCAGCGGCGCTTCGGAAAGCACAACACGTCCCAATCGCCGCGTCCGCCGCCCGCGCACGGCGCCGGAAGCCGCGTCGACCGTCACCGCCGCACGCGTCTCAATTTCGCGACCGAACATCGCCTCAATGTCCGCAAGCGTGATCGGCGCGGCGAGCAATACTTGCGCGCGACCAGCGCTGCCGGCGATATCGGCAATCACCAGAAACGGCTCGCGCGCCAGCGGTGAGGCTTCATCCACCGCTGCGGCGCGCCCGTTGACCATCACGAAACCGCCGCCACGCGCTTTCGCGACTCGGTCCGGGAAGGCCAATGCCAGCACTGCGCCGGCGCGCGCTTCGTCCACTGGACCGCGGGCCTTCAGGCCCGCATGCGCGCCTGAAGGCCCGCGGTCCGCAATCCGCTCCGCTAATGTCCGCGCAGCGTCCGCACGCTGTCCCCGTTCGCCGTCGAAGCGCTGCAGACGATGACGCAAGTCAACATCGCGGCCGCCTAGTCCTTGCTCAGTCAGCACCATGGCGATGCGCGCGGCGAGCAGCGCTTCGCCTTCATCGGCCGCGGCGATCACCATGTGCGCCAAGCGCGGCGGCAGCGGCAAACGCGCCACGGCTTCGCCATGCGCGGTCAAACGCCCGCTCTCATCCAGCGCGCCGATGCGCTTCAACAACGCCAACGCCTCGTTCCACGCCGGCTTCGGCGGGGAATCGAGCCATGCCAAAGTC
>QBMO01000056.1:283-25013 GCA_003242075.1 Alphaproteobacteria bacterium | reverse complement strand
GTCGCAGGGTCGCTGACGCCCCAGGCGGCGAGATCAAGCGCGAGGCCGGCGAGATCGGCATCGAGAATTTCCGGTCGCTCGAACGCGGGCAATGAACGCGTTTCGCCTTCGCTCCACAGCCGCCAACACACGCCCGGCTCCAAGCGGCCCGCGCGACCCGCACGCTGCGTGATCGCCGCTTGGCTCGCGCGCACGGTTTCCAAACGTGACAAGCCAAGCGCCGGCTCATAGCGCGGCCGGCGCGCGAGCCCCGAATCTACAACGATGCGAACGCCGTCGATGGTGAGACTGGTTTCCGCAATGGATGTAGCGAGCACGACCTTGCGGCGTCCGGGCGGCGCAGGTGAAATCGCGGCGTCCTGGTCGGCAGCGCTCATCGCGCCGTAGAGCGGACGCACATCGATGTTTGGGTCGCGCAGATCGGTGCGAAGCGCTTCCGCCGTACGCTCGATCTCGCGCACGCCTGGTAGAAACACCAGCGCGCTCCCGCCTTCGGACGCCAGAGCCGCGCGCACGGCCGCCGACACGTCTTGCTCCAGCCGCGCCCGCGGATCGCGCGGTCGATAGATATGCGCGACTGGAAACATACGCCCTTCGCTAACGATCACTGGCGCATCGCCCAAGAGCGCCGAGATGCGCGCCGCGTCGAGCGTCGCCGACATCACCACGATCTTCAGGTCCGGCCGCAGCGCGCCTTGCGTATCGCGCGCCAGCGCCAGGCCCAGATCGCCTTCGAGGCTCCGTTCGTGGAATTCGTCGAACAACACCGCCGCGACGCCCTTCAGCTCCGGGTCGTCGAGCACCATACGTGTGAACACGCCTTCGGTGACGACTTCGATGCGCGTGTTCGGGCCGATGCGTGAGTCGAGGCGTACGCGATAGCCGATCGTGTCGCCAACGCGCTCGCCGCGTTCACTCGCCATGCGCGCTGCAGCGGCACGCGCCGCAATCCGGCGGGGCGAGAGCAGCACGATCTTGCCCGCGCGGGCCCACGGCTCATCGAGCAACGCGGGCGGCACGCGCGTCGTCTTGCCGGCGCCGGGCGGCGCGACGAGCACGGCCTCGCTCCGCCGCGTCAAAGCGGCGCGCAAATCGGGCAGAACCTCCTCAACCGGCAGCATGGCGGGGGATTAACCCGTCGCGCCGTCCATGTCTTGCCGCATTGGCGTGGCTTGGTCCGCCGCGCTATAGGCAGGCCGAACAGGTTCCGGAGCAGGACATGGCGCAGCGTTTCGTACGCTTCTTGGTGGCAGGATTACTCGTGATCGCGGTGGCGGCGTGCTCGACCGGCCGCACGTCCGACACACGGCGCGGCGTGAGCGACGCCGCCTACATTCCGTTCCGCGATGTCGGCCTCATCCGCCCCGAGATCCCGTTGCTGCTGCGCAATCTCCAATATCCGTACGCCACGGCGACGCTGACCAATTGCGCCGCGGTGTCGCGCGAGATCGGCCAGCTCGATGCGGTGCTCGGTCCGGAGAGCTATCAGCCGGGACCCAACCGCAACATTTGGGACCGCAGCGGCGACTTCGCTGAAGAGCAAGTCATCGACGCCGCCCAAGACACAGCGCAAGACTTGATTCCATTCCGATCTTGGGTGCGGCGCATTTCGGGCGCAAGCCGAGCCGAACGCGACGCGTTACGCGCAGTGGCGAATGGCCAGCAGCGGCGCACGTTCCTGCGCGGCTACGGCGCCTCGCTTGGCTGCCCCAGCATGATCCCGCCGCCACCGCCCGGTGTTCACGCACCAGCGCGGCCGTCGAACTAATCTTCGCTGCGTTGCTGCTGCGCCGCGAAATCGGCGCGAAACTGGTCGAGCCGACCTTCCGCGATCGCGGCGCGCAAGCGGGCCATCAGCGCTTGGTAGTAGGCGATGTTGTGCCACGAGAGCAGCACTTGGCAGAGCAGTTCGCCGGTCTTGAACAAGTGGTGCAGATACGCCTTGGAATAATCGCGGCTCGCTGGGCAATCGATGCTGGCGTCAAGCGGCGAAAGGTCCTCGGCAAAGCGCGCGTTCTTGATGTTGAGCGGACCTTGGTCCGTCCACGCCTGGCCATGGCGGCCGGAGCGCGTCGGCAGCACGCAATCGAACATGTCGATCCCACGCGCGACGCTTTCGACGATATCGATCGGCTTGCCAACGCCCATCAGATAGCGCGGCTGCTCCTGCGGCAGAAACGGCGTCGTCACGTCGAGCGTCGCCAACATTTCGACGTGGCCTTCGCCGACCGCGAGGCCGCCAATCGCGTAGCCGTCAAAGCCTTCCGCGACGAGCGTCTCTGCCGAGCGGCGCCGTAGCTCAGGATCGGTACCGCCCTGAACGATCGCAAACAGGTTCTGCTTCTCGCGCACACCAAAGGCAGCCTTGCAACGTTTCGCCCAGCGCAACGAAAGCTCCATCGCTTCCTCAACACGCTCATGCGGCGCCGGCAGAGCTGGGCATTCGTCCAGTTGCATGACGATATCCGCGCCGATCTGGTCGGCCTGGATGGTCATGCACGATTCCGGCGTCAGCCGATGCGTGCTGCCGTCAACGTGGCTCTGGAAGGTCACGCCGTCCTCGTCGAGTTTGCGCAACTGCGCCAGCGACATGACTTGGTAGCCGCCGCTATCGGTGAGGATGGGCCCGTCCCAGCGCATGAACGCATGCAATCCACCGAGCCGCGCCATGCGCTCGCCGCCTGGGCGAAGCATGAGGTGATAGGTGTTGCCCAGAATGATATCGGCGCCAGTCGATTTCACCTGATCGACGGTCAGCGCCTTCACCGTGCCCGCCGTTCCGACCGGCATGAAGGCTGGCGTGCGAATGTCGCCGCGCGGCGTGTGCAAAACGCCAGTACGCGCCGCCCCGTCGCGGGCGTGGATATCGAAGGGAAAACCGCTCATCGCGGCCGCCATAACAGGCTGGCGTCGCCATAGGAATAGAAGCGGTAGCCTTGCGCAATCGCGTGCACATAAGCCGCTTGCATCCACTCCAAGCCGGCGAAGGCGGAGACGAGCATGAACAGCGTCGAACGCGGCAGATGGAAATTGGTCCAGAGGCCATCGACAACGCGGAAGCGATAGCCCGGCGTGATGAAGATATCGGTCGGCCCGCTCTCTGCGCGGACCACGCCCGCTTCATCGGCGGCGGATTCAAGCGAACGCAGCGCCGTCGTGCCGATCGCGATCACGCGCCGGCCTTCGCGCTTGGCGCGGTTGATAGCATCAGCCGTTTGCACGGAAATCTCGCGCCACTCGCTGTGCATCTTGTGCTCGGCCGTGTCGTCGGCCTTCACCGGCAGAAACGTGCCAGCGCCGACGTGCAACGTCACATGCACCCGCCCCACGCCAGCCGCATCGAATGCCGNCGGCATTCGATGCGGCTGGCGTGGGGCGGGTGCATGTGACGTTGCACGTCGGCGCAGCGATGGCGCCGTCATGAGCGGCGTAGATGGTCTGATAGTCGGCACGATCCTGCTCATCCTCGCTGCGCTTGGCGGCGATGTAGGGCGGCAGCGGCATCACACCGGCGGCGGCGATCGCGGCGTCGAGATCGGGGCCTGCAAGATCGAAGGCCAGTGTGATCTGACCATCCTCGCTTTTGGCGCCTACAGTCGCGTCCAGCGCGCCCGCTAAACACGCGCGATCCTCGGTCGCGCCGAAGCGCACGCGGTCGCCCTCCTTCAGCCGCTTGCCGGGTTTCGCCAGCGCTTTCCAATGCGACGGCGAAAGCCGTTCAAGCAACGTCGCTTCGATATCGACGACATTGCCATCACGCTCGCGCACGCCCTTGAGGCGCGCGGGGATTACACGCGTATCGTTGAAGACGAGCAGATCGCCCGCCCGGAAGAGGCCCGGCGCATTGCGCACCAAGCGATCCTCAAACTCGCCGTCCTCGCGCACGTGCAACAAGCGCGCGCTATCACGCGGCCGCGCTGGACGCAGCGCGATCAGATCTTCCGGCAGTTCGAAATCAAACAGGTCGACCCGCATTCGCTCCATCGCATTCTTGTTGCGGTAACGCGCTCTCGCATACATCGGAGAACCGGTTCAAGCAGGTACGCCGTCGCAAGGGAGTTCTGGACATGATGGAGCCCGTCGAACAGCCCGCTGAAGTCAAGAAAAGCGGCAGGCCCTGGGTGGACATGGTGTTGAGCGTCTCAGCAGTCTTCATTTCTGCTTGCTCGCTCTACTTGGCGCAGGATTCCAGCCGCGCAATGGAACGGCTGGTGCAGGCCAATTCCATGCCCTTTATCCAATTGGGCAGCGGCAACTCCACGGACGACGGTCAGCTCGGATCGCTCGCATTCGGTATATCCAATGCCGGCACCGGGCCAGCGCGCATTCACGACTTCACTTACGTCGTGGATGGCGAACCGATCGAAATGTCGGGGCACGTTGTTCGTCGCATCATTGAAGCATGCTGCGCGGCTGAGGCCGAGACAGCGCTGGCGCAAGCCGACGGCGACGCACTGCGCGCCATCGGCGCGGATTTGACGACGCCCGTCTCCAATTCCTTTCTGGCCGCTGGCGGCAACGTCAGCGCCCTTATTTGGCAGCGGACGCCAGAAAACGCGACGCTCTGGAGCGCAGTCGATGTCGCGCGTCAACGTGGGCGCATCACTACGCGCGCATGCTATTGTTCACTGTTCGATGAATGCTGGGTGGCCGAGGCGAACACATTTCCACCACGGCCAGTTAACTCGTGCGAGCCAGAGGATCTGGCGCGGGTTGAACGCTAAGGCCGCACCGAGTCCGTAGCTCACTCCGCGCGGGCGCTGACGATCTTGCCGGGCGTACGCGGCGGCTCGCCTTTCGGGAGTGCATCGACAGCGTCCATGCCTTCTTCGACCACACCCCAGACGGTGTATTGCTTGTCGAGGAAGCGCGCGTCGTCGAGGCAGATGAAGAACTGGCTATTGGCCGAGTTCGGATCGTTGGTTCGCGCCATCGAGCAGACGCCGCGCACGTGCGCCTCGGCGTTGAATTCCTGCTTCAGGTTCGGCTTCGACGATCCGCCGGTGCCGTTGAAGTTCTTGCCGTCGCCGCCCTGGGCCATGAAGCCCGGGATGACGCGGTGGAACGGCACGTTGTTGTAATAGCCCTCGTTCGCCAGTTCGCCGATGCGCTGAACATGGGCGGGCGCCAGATCCGGGCGCAGCTTGATCTTCACCGTGCCGGTGTCGAGCTCAAGTGTCAGGGTATGAAAGGTATGATCGACCACCAGCGTCTCTCTCTGTTGTTGTCGCGCGGCACGCGCGCGGGGATTTGAACGTCGCAGACCGAGAAATCCGCGGCGCGTTGGCGGCGGGTATCGTCAATCAACTCACGGAACTCTGGGCCATCGGTGCGGAGCACATAGATCGGCGCACGGTCGGGCTCCGGCACGTCAGCTGCGATACGCACTGCCAGCATCCGATCAGGGTTAGGCGGAGGGCTGCCGACCGCGATCTGCATCACCGCCTCTTGGCCCCAGACAACACGACCGAAAATCGAATAGCGCTTGTCCAGATCGGAGTTCGGCGCACGCATGATGAAGAACTGGCTGTTGGCCGAGTTCGGGTTCTCGGAACGCGCCATCGACACGACGCCCGGGCAGTGAAGCGCATTCGCCGCGACACGGCCGTCCGCCGTCACGCTCATTTGCGCGTCCGGCTGGCTCTCGATCGGCAGCGCTTTGTAAAAGCCGAGCCGGGCGCCGCCTTGGATCGCGGCTTCGATGAACGGCATGTCCGGACCGCGGCGGAAGCGGAACTCCTCGCGGACGTCCGGCAAGGTCGACGCGCCTTCGCCAGTGCCGAGCGGGTCGCCGGTCTGCGCCATGAAGCCTTCGACGACGCGGTGAAAAATGCGCCCGTCATAAAACCCGGCGCGCGTCAGCGTCTTGATGCGCTCGACGTGCCTCGGCGCGATCTCAGGATAGAGCTCCACCACGATGCGGCCATGGACCGTGTCGATGTAGAGCGTGTTCTCAGGATCGACCTGACGCCAATTGCGCGGGTCCGGCGCCGATTGCGCGGACGCGACGTCAAAAACACCGGACAAGCCCAGCGCCAGCAGGCACGCGGCCAGAAATCCACCCAAGCGCAGCATTTAAGACACCCCGAACTTTGCCTTCAGTCGTCCTTCTACTTCTTGAGGCACGAAGTGCGCGACGCTTCCTTGCAGTCGCGCGATTTCCTTGACCAACCTCGACGCGATCGCCTGGTGCGTCGGGTCGGCCATGAGAAATACCGTTTCGATGGCGGGATTGAGCTTCTGGTTCATGCCCACCATGGCGAATTCGTACTCGAAGTCGGCGACTGCTCTCAGTCCCCGGACGATAATATGCGCCCCTACGCTCTCGGCGAATGACATCAGCAATGTGTCAAAAGGTTGAATGACGATCTCGGCCTCGCCTTTGATCTTGGCGCACTGCTCCTCGACCATCTCCACCCGCTCTTCGAGACTGAAAAGCGGGCTCTTTTCCTCATTGATGGCCACGCCGATGACGAGCCGATCCACCAGCGTGGCGGCGCGGGCGATGATATCCACATGCCCGTTCGTGGGCGGGTCGAACGTGCCTGGATAAAGACCGACGCGAACCCGTTTCGTCACTCGCCGGCCTCCTCAGCATCCGCCTCGCCAGGCTCGGCGGCCTCGCCGCCCAAAGCCTCGAGACGCTCGGACGCCACGACATGCTCGTCATCGCCGACATTGATCAAGATCACGCCCTGCGTGGCGCGCCCGGCAATGCGGATTTGGTCGACGGCGGTGCGGATGAGCTGGCCCTTATCGGTGACCAGCAACAATTCCTCGGCGTCCTTCACCGGGAAGGAGGCGACGAGGCGTGCGTCGCCGGTCAAGCGGTGTGCGATCAGGCCTTTGCCGCCACGATTGGTGACGCGGTATTCATAAGCCGAAGCGCGCTTGCCCAAGCCATTCGAGGTGACGGCCAGGATGAATTGCTCTTGCGTCTTCAGCCAAGCGAGGCGCTCGAATGGCGTTGCTTCGCCTTCGCTCTCCGGCGCGCCCTCTTCCGCTTCGACTTCGACATCGCCGCGGTCCTGCGCATCCCACTTGAAGTAATCGTTCACTTCCTTGGTGGTGACATCAACGTGCTTCAGGACGCCCATGCCGATGACGCTATCGCCCTCGGCTAGCGTGATGCCGCGCACGCCAGTGGAGTCACGGCCCTTGAACACGCGTACGTCGGTGGTGCGGAAGCGCACGCACTGACCGTTCGCGGTGGTCAACAGCACGTCATCCTCTTCCGAGCAGATTTGCACTTCGACGATGCCATCGCCCTCGTCGGGCTTCATGGCGATCTTGCCGTTGCGGTTGACCTGCACGAAATCGCTGAGCTTGTTGCGCCGCACGCCGCCGGAGCGGGTGGCGAACATGACGTCGAACTTATCCCAATCGCGCTCGTCTTCCGGCAGCGCCATCACCGACGTGATCGTCTCGCCCGCTTCGAGCGGGAAGAGATTGACGAGCGCGCGGCCCTTGGTGCGGGGATCGCCCGCCGGCAGGCGCCAAGTCTTCATCTTGTAGACCATGCCCGAGGACGAGAAGAATAGGATCGGCGCGTGCGTCGATGCGGCGAAGATGCGGGTGACGAAATCCTCGTCCTTCATCGTCATGCCGGAGCGGCCGCGGCCGCCGCGGCGCTGCGTGCGATACGCGGCAAGCGGCGTGCGCTTGACGTAGCCGCCATGGGTGACGGTGACGACCATCTCTTCGCGCGGGATCAGCGATTCATCGTCGATATCGCCGTCGGATTCCGAGAATTGCGTGCGGCGCGGCACGCCGAACGCATCCTTCACCGCGACCATCTCTTCGCGAATGATGCTCTGGATGCGCTCGCGCGAACCGAGGATCGAGAGCAATTCCTTGATCTCGTCGGCGATTTCATTTGCCGCTTTAGCGATGTCTTCGCGGCCGAGGCCGGTCAGGCGTGCGAGTTGCAGCGCCAGGATCGAGCGCGCTTGTTCGTCCGAAAGCCGGATTTTGTCGCCATCGGCGACCACCGTGCGTGGATCGGCGATCAGCGCAATCAGCGGCATCATGTCCCCAGCCGGCCAGTCACGCGCCAGCATGCGCTCACGCGCGGTGGCGGGATCGGGGCTTTCGCGGATCAGCTTGATCACTTCGTCGATATTGGCGACAGCGATCGCGAGGCCCACCGTTTCGTGGCCGCGCTTACGCGCCTTGGCCAAGCGGAACTTGGTGCGGCGGGTGACGACCTGTTCGCGGAAGCCGAGGAAGATTTCCAGAATCTTGCGCAGGCCCATTTGCTCGGGCTTGCCCTGGTTCAGCGCCAGCATGTTGACGCCGAACGAGGTCTGCAGCTGCGAGAAGCGATAGAGCTGGTTCAGCACAACGTCGGCCACCGCGTCGCGCTTCAACTCGACCACGAGCCGCACGCCTAAGCGATTGGACTCGTCGCGCACTTCGGCGATGCCTTCGATGCGCTTCTCGCGCACCTGCTCCCCGATCTTCTCCACCATCTCCGACTTATTCACCTGGTAGGGAATCTCGGTGAACACCAGCGCTTCGCGCCCGCGGATGGTCTCGATGTGATGGCGAGCACGGATCGCAACCGAACCGCGCCCTGTCATCAACGCCATGCGCGCGCCGGCCCGGCCGAGGATTTCTCCACCCGTGGGGAAATCGGGTCCTGGCACGATATCGAGCAGATCGAGATCGGCGATGTTGGGATTGTCGATCAGCGCCACGGCGGCGTCGATCACTTCGTTCATATTGTGCGGCGGGATGTTGGTCGCCATGCCAACCGCGATACCGCCGCCGCCATTGACCAGCAGGTTCGGGAACCGCGCCGGCAGCACGGTCGGCTCTTTGGTGGAGCCGTCATAGTTATCCTGAAAATCGACCGTGCCTTCGTCGATGTCATCCAACAGCGCGCGCGCGGACTTGGCGAGGCGCGCTTCGGTGTAGCGCATCGAGGCCGGCATATCGCCGTCGATCGAGCCGAAATTGCCTTGGCCATCGATGAGCGGCAGGCCCATCGAGAAATCTTGCGCGAGGCGCACGAGCGTCATGTAGATCGCCTGGTCGCCGTGCGGGTGGTAGTTACCCATCACTTCGCCGACCGATTTGGCGCTCTTGCGATACGGCTTCTCGTGTGTGTTCCCCGTCTCATCCATCGCGTAGAGGATGCGCCGGTGCACGGGTTTCAGGCCGTCGCGCGCATCAGGCAGCGCACGCGACACGATCACGCTCATCGCGTAATCGAGGTACGAGCGCTTCATCTCATCTTCGATGGTGATGAGGGTGACGCCCTTGGGGAGTGTGGGACCGCCGTTGTCGGCGGGATCGGACGTGTCTGACACGGGATCCGGTCTAAATCTGGAGTTCAGGAGTTGATGGGTAAGGCGACCAAAAAATCGCCGTCGAATCCATCGGAAGTTAACATCGTGACGCCCCTGTCGCAAACCAAGGAAGCCGCTATGCGCCCCATCGCCGCCGTCGTTTTCGCCGCCCTGCTCAGCGCCTGTGCGAGTTCCCCAGCCCACCGCGACTACACGCCCGCCGCCGCCCCGCGCACGGCCTGGATCGTTGGCGCGGAAGGCGCGGCCGTCGGCCAGGCCATCTTCACAGATGGCCCACACGGCGTGTTGATTCGACTAGAGTTTTTGCCAAACGCCCTGCCGCCCGGCTGGCACGGCGTCCATTTACACGGCCGCGGCGACTGCAGCGACTTCGCGGCGGGCTTTCAAGCCTCGGGCGGTCACATCGACATGCGCCAGCACGCCGAACACGGCCTGATGAACCCACGCGGGCCCGACGCCGGCGACCTCCCCAACCTGTTTGCCACACCGGCCGGCCCATTTGCGGCGGAACTGCTGGCCCGGAGCGTCACGCTCGGCGGCGAGCGGATACCCGCCAGCGCCAACCAGCACGAGCGCGCCCCGCTGCTCGATACCGATGGCGCGGCGCTGCTGATCCACACCGGCCCGGACGATCACATGACCCAGCCTATTGGCGGCGCCGGTGCGCGCATCGCCTGTGCGGCGCTGACGGCGCTGCCTTAGGCGCTATCGGGCGTCTGCGCTGGCGCGATCGGCTTGAACCGCCGCTCCGCCAGCGCCACCAGCGCCACCCCCGAAAGCGTCACCGCCGCACCGATCAAAATCTGCAGGCTGATGCGGTCGCCGAGAATGATCGCCGCTAACGCAAACGAGATCGCAGGCGTCAGCAGCAGATAGGGCGTCGTGCGCGACACTTCGTACTTTTGCAGCAGCTTGAACATGAAGGCGTTGGCGACGATCGACGACACGATGGCGCCGAAGATGATGAAGGCCCAAATGCTCCAGTGCGCCTGCTGCGCTGCCTCGATGTGGCCGCGCTCGAAGGTGATCGAGGCAGCCGAAAGCGTCGGCGCCGCGGCCAGCGCGATCCACGCTTGCGTCGCCCACGGATCGAGGCCGCCGCCGAGCTTGCGCACCAGCACGGTGCCAAACCCATAAGCGGCGGAGGCAAGGCCAACGAGAAAGAGAGGCCAGCCTTGTGCGAACACGGCGGGATCGAAATTCATCGAAGCGGCGCCCAGGAACGCCAAACCTACGCCCGCCCATCGCAAGCCGCTGACGCGCTCGCCCAGCAAGAGCGCCGCAAACACCACCGACGCCGGCGCCCACAACTGCATCGCCACGATCATCGGCGGCATGTCGGTGGCCATCTTCAGGCCGATCGACTGGATGGCAAAGTGCACCGGCCCGATGAAAGCGAGCATCGCGAAAAAGAGCGGCAACTGCCCCTTCGGCGGCGGCTTGATCCACCAGATCAGCGCAACCAGCACGATGGCGAACCGCGTCGCCGCCATCATCATGGCCGGCAGGGCGTCGAGTGCAAGCTTCGCCAAAATGTTGTTCACGCCCCAAATGAGCGCAATCGACAAAAGCATCGCCAGATCGAGCGGTGCGAAAGCGCGGGAGGGCGTGGTCACGGCGCGAGCGCTACGCCCGCCCGCTTCCTCGTGCAAGCGGTCACGCCGCGAGTTCGGCGCGCACCTGGGCTGCGATTTCGTAGGCGCGCACGCGCGCCGCGTGGTCGTAGATGTGAGACGCCAAAATGAGTTCGTCCGGCTGCGTGCGGGCTATGAAGGCCTGCAGGGCCGCCTTCACCGTCGCGGGCGAACCGATGGCGGAGCAGGAGAGTACTTCATTCAACGATGCGCGCTCGGCCTCGCTGAGCGTCGACTCGAAATCCGGGTCAGGCGGCTGCAATTTGCGCGGGATGCCGCGGCGCAAACTGGCGAAGGCTTGCATCAGGGACGTCGCCAAAAAGCGCGCTTCGTCGTCGGTCGGGGCAGCGAAGATATTGAAGCCGAGCATGACGTAGGGCTTCGCCAATTGCGCCGACGGCTGGAACGCGCCGCGATAAATCTCGATCGCGCTCATCATCTGCGCCGGCGCGAAGTGCGATGCGAAGGCGTACGGCAAGCCAAGTGCGGCCGCCATCTGCGCGCCGAAGGTCGAAGACCCGAGCATCCAGAGCGGCACATTGGCGCCTTCGCCGGGGACCGCGCGCACCACTTGCCGCGGCTGCGCCGGCGCCAGCAGCGCCTGCAGCTCCATCACGTCTTGCGGAAACCGATCCTCGCCGCCGACAAGCGTGCGGCGTAGCGCCATCGCCACGCGTTGATCGCCGCCGGGCGCACGACCTAGCCCCAGATCGATACGTCCAGGAAAGAGCGCTTCCAGCGTGCCGAATTGTTCGGCGATGACGATCGGTGCGTGGTTGGGAAGCATAATGCCCCCGGCGCCGACGCGGATCGTCTTGGTCGCAGCCGCCGCGTTCTGGATGCACAACGCCGTCGCGGAACTGGCGATGCCCGGCATGTTGTGATGCTCCGCCAGCCAAAAGCGCTTGTAACCGAAGCGCTCAGTCTGAATCGCAAGATCGCGCGAATTCGCCAGCGCTTGCGCGACAGTACCGCCTTCGACGATGGGGGCGAGATCGAGAACGGAGAATGGGATCATGAGCGCGATATGGGCGCGCGCGGCGTCCGCTCCAACCCTGCTCGCCCTTGATGGGCGAGCTGTCAGCGCGCGCTAGCGCGATGACTGAGTGGGTGACGGCGTCGGCTTCAACGAGTCTGCGCCAAATTCTTCGAGCCAACGTCGCTTCAACTCGGCATTTTGCAACGCTGCCGCAATTGTCGAGCACACGGCGTCAAACTCCCGATCGACTTCCCAATTCCAGAACCGAAGAACTGCAAATCCACCGCGCTCAAGCGCCGCGTCCCGAACGCGATCTGCATCGATCGCCTCCGCAAAACCATGCTGGCAGCCGTCAACTTCTATGATTAAGCGAGCGTCGAAGCACGCAAAGTCGACGATGTAACCGCGAAGCGGCACTTGCCGTCGAAACTTATGTCCGCTCCGTCTTAGCGGACGAAGATAGAACCAGAGTTTCACCTCTTGCGGCGTCATGTCCTTTCGGAGCTTGCGGGCGTATTCGTTCGCCATCGCGTGTCCTCAAGCTGAGGCGCCGCCACCCACTCCGACCGCGAGCAAATGCTCGCGGCCACCTCGCCCATCAAGGGCGAGGAAAGAGTCGGCGCACCGGGTTTAGAACGGAATTTCGTCGTCTAGATCTTGGCTGAAGCTTTCGCGCGGGGCGTCGCTTGAGCGTTTTGCGCCGGACTTCGCGGTGAAGCCGCCGCCTTCATCGTCGTAGGACTTGCCGCCGCCATCGCCCTTACCGCCGAGCATGGTGAGTTCGCCGCGATACTTCTGCAACACGACTTCCGTCGTGTATTTCTCGACGCCGTTTTGCTCGTACTTACGGGTCTGCAGCTGGCCTTCGATGTAAACCGTCGAGCCCTTCTTCAGGTACTGCTCGGCGACCTTCGCGATATTCTCGTTGAAGATCACGACGCGGTGCCACTCGGTCTTTTCCTTGCGCTCGCCGCTCTGCTTGTCGCGCCAGCTCTCGGACGTCGCGATAGAGAGGTTCACAACCGGATCACCGTTGTTGAGACGGCGCACTTCCGGGTCCTTGCCCAGGTTTCCGACCAAAATTACCTTGTTGATGCTGCCAGCCATCGCCGACCTCCTGTTTCCTGCGCTGTACTCGATGGACGAGGCATCCGCCGGGCTCTCCCGGTCGCATGTTCTCTCTATGTTCTATAATCCGACTCGCCCCAGACGTAAAGAGGCGTTAACCAACCGAACCGAATTGGGGTGCGCCGAGGTCGAAACGATCCCCGCGTCGGAACATGCTCTTGCTGAGCCACGCCGCGTTGTTCTCTAATTGTTCTTGATGTCCGAACGACTCTGGATACTAAATATGGTGTCCGGCGCGGGGCTCGCGGCGGACCCTCGAAAGACCGGAATGACCATCAGAGCGCCCGCCCTGTTCATCGGCCATGGCTCGCCGATGAACGCGATCGAAGACACACCCTCCGCCCGCGGCTGGGTGGAGATCGCTGCGCGCTTCGAGCGGCCGCGCGCGATCGTTGTGATCTCGGCGCATTGGGTGACAGAGGGCGTGCGCGTCACCTCGAACGCGCGCCCACGCACCATCCACGATTTCGGCCGCGGCTTCCCGCAGGCCTTGTTCGACGTTCAATACCCGGCGCCTGGCGATCCAGACCTCGCGCGCGAGATCGTCTCACGGCTCTCAGCTTTCGGCGCGCAGCTCGACGACAGCTGGGGGCTCGATCACGGCGCATGGAGCGTGCTGCGGCGCATGTATCCCGACGCGGACGTGCCGATCGTCCAACTCAGCCTCGACGCGCGACGCCCTCCGGCAGAGCACTTCGCCATCGGCCAAGCGCTGGCCGATCTGCGCGACGAAAACGTGCTGATCCTCGCCGCCGGCAATATCGTACACAACCTGCCCGCCTTCTTCCGAACCAAACAGCTTGAGCCGTGGGTGCATGAGTTCGACGCTTTCGTCACCAGCGCGGCGCAAAACAGCGACGATTCTGCCGTGCTGAACTACGCCTCGCGCCCCGATGCGCGAGAAGCTGCGCCTGACTGGGAGCATTTCTTCCCGGTCTTCTACGCGCTCGCTTCGCGCCGCGACGGCGAGCGCGCTTACATCTTCAATCAACACTACGTTCCCGGAATCTCGATGACCGCTTTCGCCTATGGCTTGCCGCAATGAGAGACGCGCTCACCCACATCCGCGTCCGCGGCGCCCGCGAGCACAATCTCAAAGGCGTCAACGTCGATATTCCGCGCAACGAGCTTGTGGTGATCACCGGCTTGAGCGGCAGCGGAAAGTCCTCGCTCGCCTTCGATACGATCTACGCCGAAGGCCAGCGCCGTTACGTGGAATCGCTTTCGGCTTATGCGCGTCAGTTCTTGGAGCTGATGCAAAAGCCGGACGTCGATTCCATCGAAGGCCTCTCGCCAGCGATTTCGATCGAACAGAAAACCACATCGCGCAATCCGCGCTCGACGGTTGGCACCGTCACTGAAATCTATGACTACATGCGCCTGCTCTGGGCGCGCGTCGGCATTCCTTATTCCCCGGCCACCGGTCAACCGATCGCGGCGATGCAAGTCAGCGAAATGGTCGACCGCATCATGGCGCTGCCCGAAGGCACGCGCCTCTATTTGCTCGCGCCGGTCGTGCGCGACCGCAAGGGCGAATACAAAAAGGAAATGGCTGAGTACCTGCGCAAGGGTTACCAGCGCGCCAAGATCGATGGCGACTTCTACGAACTCTCCGAGCCGCCGACGCTCGACAAAAAGTTCAAGCACGACATCGATATCGTCGTCGATCGCATCGCCGTCAAAGCCGGCATCGAAACGCGGCTGGCGGACTCACTCGAACAAGCGCTGAAGCTCGCCGACGGCATCGCCTTCGCCGAGATCGCCGGCAAAAACGAAGATGCGACTGGCAAAGCCACGCTGAAAAACAAAGCCGGCGCGCCGGAGCGGCTGATCTTCAGCCAGAAGTTCGCGTGCCCCGTCTCCGGTTTCACGATTCCGGAAATCGAGCCGCGCCTCTTCTCGTTTAACAATCCAGCTGGCGCCTGCCCGGCGTGCGACGGCCTCGGCGTGCAACTCAAGTTCGACGCCGATATGGTCGTGCCAGATCACGACAAGACACTGAAGGAAGGCGCGGTGGCGCCGTGGGCAAAGGGGCCGTCACCACTTTACGCGCAAACGCTCGAAGCGCTGGCGAAGCACTACAAGGCCAAGATCACCGCGCCGTGGCGGGATCTGCCGAAGGAGCTGAAACAAGCGATCCTTCACGGCACCAAGGACCCGATCAAGTTCGTTTATGACGACGGCGTTCGCCGCTACGAGACGACGAAGAACTTCGAAGGCGTGCTGCCGAACCTGGAACGCCGCTGGAAGGAAACCGACAGCGCCTGGGTGCGCGAAGATTTGGAGCGCTACCAGAGTGAGGCGCCGTGCCCGACCTGCGAAGGCAAACGTCTGAAGCCGGAAGCGCTCGCGGTGAAAGTCGCCATGAGCGATATCGCGACTGCTTCAACGCTCTCCATCCGCGCCGCACGCGACTGGTTCGGCTCGCTAAACGATCAGCTGACGCCGAAACAGCAGGAGATCGCGGTTCGCATTCTGAAAGAAATCAACGACCGGCTGCGCTTTCTGGTCGATGTCGGCCTCGATTATCTTTCGCTTGGCCGCGCTTCCGGCACGCTGAGCGGCGGTGAAAGCCAGCGCATCCGCCTCGCGTCGCAGATCGGCTCAGGGCTTACCGGCGTGCTTTACGTTTTGGACGAGCCGAGCATCGGCTTGCACCAACGCGATAACACGCGGCTTCTGGAAACGCTGCGCCGACTGCGCGATCTCGGCAATTCCGTGCTCGTCGTCGAGCATGACGAAGAAGCGATCATGACCGCCGATCACGTCATCGACATGGGGCCCGCCGCCGGCATCCATGGCGGCACAATCATCGCCGAAGGCACGCCGGATCAGATTCAGAAGAATAAGAATTCAATCACCGGCGCCTATCTTACCGGCCGCCGCGAAATCGCGATCCCGGACAAGCGACGTTGGGTGAACAAGAAGCGGCTGATCACCGTCAAAGGCGCGCGCGGCAACAATTTGCAGAACGTCGATGCGGAGATTCCGCTAGGCACGTTTACGTGTGTCACCGGCGTCAGCGGCGGCGGCAAATCCACGCTCGTGATCGAGACGTTGTTCAAAGCCGTCTCGCGCCAATGGCACGGCGCGGGCGACGTGCCGGCTGAGCACGACACGATCCAAGGCCTCGAACACATCGACAAGATCATCGATATCGACCAATCGCCCATCGGCCGCACGCCGCGGTCGAATCCGGCCACATACACCGGCGCGTTCACGCCGATCCGTGATTGGTACGCGGCGCTGCCGGAATCTAAAGCGCGCGGTTACGGGCCGGGGCGGTTTTCGTTCAACGTCAAAGGCGGGCGCTGCGAGGCGTGCCAGGGTGACGGCGTCATCAAGATCGAGATGCACTTCTTGCCGGACGTCTACGTCACCTGCGACACCTGCAAGGGCAAACGCTATAATCGCGAGACGCTCGAAGTGCTCTACAAGGGCAAGTCGATCTCCGACGTGCTCGACATGACGGTGGAAGAAGGCGCGAACCTCTTCAACGCCGTCCCGAGCATTCGCGACAAGCTGGAGACACTCAAACGCGTCGGTCTGGGCTACGTCCATATCGGTCAGCAAGCGACGACACTTTCCGGCGGCGAAGCGCAACGCGTGAAGCTCTCGAAAGAACTTTCAAAGCGCGCGACCGGACGGACGCTCTACATTCTCGATGAACCGACCACCGGGCTCCACTTCGAAGACGTGAAGAAGCTGCTCGAAGTGCTGCATGAGTTGGTCGACAACGGCAACTCGGTGCTGGTGATCGAACACAATCTCGACGTCATAAAGACCGCCGACTGGGTCATCGATCTCGGCCCCGAGGGCGGCGACGGCGGCGGCAAGATCGTAGCACTCGGCACGCCGGAAGATGTGGCCAAGGTCAAAGCCAGCCACACCGGCCGTTACCTCGCCGACGCGCTCAAACGCCACGGCGAGCGCAACAAGGCGCACGCGCCGAAGCAAAAGGCTGCCGCCGCTGAAGCAGCCGCGCCGAAGGCGCGAAAGAAGAAAAGCGCCGCGGGTTAAGCGACGCTCTTCCTTTTACTCCCGCGGCAAACGCTGCACGTTCGGCGCGCCGGGCGTGATGCGGATCACGGTGCGTCCCTGAACCTCAACCGGCGCTCCGCCATCGGCGCCGCCGGGCGGCATCACTGTGAACGTGTAAGCCGTTGTCGTCTCGCGGGCCATGCCAGTGGTGAGATCGACGATGCCGGTGGTGGTCTCTTCATAGCGCAGACCGATCGCGCTCACGATCGGCTCGATCACCGCGCTCAAGCTCGCCGCCCCATCGGGATCGCCGCTCGCCGCCGCGACGGGCTGGATGAGGTTGGCCGTCAGGAATTGGCTCATCGCCAACACCGTCGCGCGCGCGCTGGCTTCATCGAGCGAAACCTGGCGAACGATCGTCGCGGTGTTGTCGCGCTGATTGACCCGCTCCAGACGCATCGTACCGACATAGCGCAGAGGCGGCGCGCCGAACGGCATTTCAAGATCGACCGCCACCGGCACGGCTTCACGGCGTGTCAGCGTGCGGCCTTGCAAGAAGGCGGGCGTCTCGATCATCGCCAGCGAGGCGCCGGCGTCGCGGCCATCGACATTGTCCAGCAGCGAAGCGATGCCGCGCAGCACGGGACCGCGCAACGTCGCCCAATCAACCGCCGGCGTGGCCGCCTCGACCATGCCTTCTTCATCACTCTTGCGCCCAGGCGCGATCGGCTCGATCGCAACGGGCACTTCGTCGCCCGTCGCCGCTGACGCCGGTATCAGCCGCGCGAACGCATCGGCCATCAGCACCACGTTTTCCAAGCGATCGCGCCAGAGCGGCCAGTTGGCCATCTCCAGGCAGCGGCCATATTCATCCACGCGACACTCAAAGCCGACATCGGTGCCGACGCGCAGGGCGGCCGACACAGCTTGATTGATCACCGTCCAATCGAAGGCGGCCGCTTCTTCTTCAAAGCCGAACCCTGTCGGCATGGCGTAGCTCATGCTCGCGGGCATGTAGCGCCACACGCGGTTCTCGGCGTCGACTATGTGGAGCGCGTACACGTGGGCCAACGTTGCTTCGACGTTTTGCCCGGCGACGTCGGTCGTCTGCGTCTGCTCGACGGAGACCGTATAGACCTCGCCGGTCCGCACTTGCAGCGGCACGCCGGCGGTTTGCGCCGCCAACGACGTCACAAAGCTACGCATATCGTCTCCCCACTGAACGGTATTTGTCTCGGTGCCGGCGCGCCTAGCTCGCGGGCGTGATCTTGCCTTCTTCGAGCGCTGCCTGCGCCGCGCGGGCGTTGATGCCGTAAGTGGCGAGATAGGTGAACGCCATCAGGATCAGACCAATCACTTGCAAGACGCCAATGACAACCCAGTTCTGCGGTTGGCTAAGCGATTGCAGATAGGCTTCAAACGCTTCGAGCATGACAGCGTTCATGCGCTGCGGATCGTTGGCGACCGACGCCAAATCCGGCCCCACACCGCCCAAGATGACGGTGAACCAAACCACGGCGAGCAGAATCGAAACAATAATGTAGATCAAAAAGATCAGCAGGAACGAGCCGAGCAGCGCCAAGAAGCGTCCCTTGGTCACCGTCCAGGCTTGGAAGAAGGAAAACTTGCGCCGCGCCACCGACGTCGCCGCCGCCGGCGCGAACCGCACCGCGAAGTATCCCATCAAGGCATATTGGAAGAGGTAGAAGGCCGGCAGCACGGCCATCATGGCGGTCGCATCACCCGAAGCGACGAACACACCGGTCATGACGCCCATCAACACGCTCATCACGATCGAGAACGCGATGTTAAGCAGAAACCACATCCAGTACGTCGACCACACACGGAACGTCGGCGCCCCGAGCGACAGGCCCATGAACCCGACACTCTCGCCGTGGATCATCCAGCGCAGGCAGGCGGCCTCATAAGCTGCACACAAGATGTAAAATGGAAACAGCCACAGCATCAGTGCGCCGATCAGCGTGAACAAGCCGGGCGGCATCGTCACGTTCTGCATGGCGGCGGTATCGTTGGCGGCGGCGGCGGTAATCACCTCGCCGTACCATTCCACCGCTGGCATGAGGCTGGCCCAGAAGACGCCGACGAACGCCCCGAGCAGAACGACCATGCCAACCACGAACGCGATGGTCGTGCCGAGCAGCACGCCGCTGCGCTCGCGCTTGCGAAACGCGAAAAACGTCGCGTTCAGAGCTTGTTTGTCCGCCATCTGTTCCCCCCGTACCGCGCCGCGCGAGCATGGCGCGAAGGAAACCAGAGATCAATCGCGCTTTGGCGAAAGCTCGATCATCAAAGTGGGAACGCCGCACGTGCCGTCCCGCACCGTAAAGACGCGCGTGCCCGGCTTCATGCCGGCGCGCACCTGGGAGAGGGAAAATCCGGCGCCGTCTAAGCGCGAGCGCGTCACATCAGCGTCACGGACGCGCCAGGAAAGCCCCCACAGCCGGTTGCCGGCACCAGCGGCGTGCTCGGCGATTTCCACAATCAGATCGCCACACCGGAAAAACATCAGACGGCGATCGCCCACCATACGGTCGAGCCGCATATCCAATCCGAGCCGCGCACCAAACAGTGCTGCGGCCTGCTCCATGTCGGCGGCGCGAACGACGAGGTGATCGAGCGCCGCGACATCGCTCGCTGCATCAGCCGAAAGCGGCGTTTCGCGCTGGATGAAAAAAAGACGCACGCCGCCTGCCGCCTGTGTGTTGGCGCGAAAGCGCCGCCAACGCAGCGCACCGGCTTCGCCGTCATTGATCGGCTCCGGCGAAAGCCCATTGCGTTCGATGCGCCGATGCGCGCGTTCGATATCCGATACCGCGAAGGCGATGCTCATCAAGCCTTCGCCGCTGGCGTCGATCGCCGCCGACAGGCGCCGCGCGGTTTCGCCGTCGCCACTGGGCGCCATCAGTTCGACAGCCATATTCGCCATGACGATCAGCGCCGTCGCGACACCGTCCCGCTCGTAGCGATGTGCGACGCGTCGGGCGAGCAAGCTTTCGTAAGCAGCGACGCCGGAATCCAAATCACGCACGCCAATCACGACATGATCGACGCCGGTGATCAGCGGCGTTTCAATCGCAGCCGTCACGGCGGCCCTGGAACAGCACGCGTTCACCGCCGCCGTCGAGAATGGCGATACGCAAGCGCTCGCCGTGCGCATCGATAAAGGCGCGTCCGCCTTCGAGCGAACCGCTTTCCGCCTGCGCTACGGTCCAGCAAGCGCCAGCGCCGCCCTCAGTCGTTTCGCAGAGCGTCCACGCGATTGCGGTTTGGCGCAGCACGTAAGATTCCCGCCCGCCGGCGCCGGCGCTCGTATAGCGTAAGAGGTCGCCATTGAGTTCGCCGGCCGCGCCGGGCAGCCAGCGCATCGTCACCGCATCGCCGCCATCGCCGCGCGCAATCCAGCAACCCGCTACACGCTCATTCGGCGCAAGGGGCGGCGTTGTGGCGCAAGACGCCAGCGCGACGAGGGCAACCAAAGCTCTCATGCAGTCGGCAACTCCCCGGTGTTTTCGAGTTCGACCGGCCCTGTCATCAGAACCCGGTCATCGCCCGCGCGCCATTCAATCTCAAGTGAACCACCGTCCACCAGGACATTCACCTTGCGTCCGGTGAGCCCCTGGCGATGAGCGGCGACGACAGCCGCACAGGCGCCGGTGCCGCAGGCCTTGGTCAGGCCCGTGCCGCGCTCCCAGACACGCAGACGGATTTCCTCGGGCGAGCGCACCTCGGCAAAGCCGACATTCACCTGTTGCGGAAACAGCGGATCATGTTCGACTCTGGGCCCGAGCGTCTCGATCGGCACGGCGCGCACGTCGTTCACGAAGAACACGACATGCGGATTGCCCATATTGACCGCGCCAGGCGCCGCGAATCCGCCAGCTTCGAAATCGAGCCGCGTCGTGTCCATCGCGCGCGAAAGGGGAATTTCCTCCCAGCGCAGCAGCGGTGAGCCCATGTCCACGGTGATGAGATCAGGGCCGCGGCGTTCAGCGTAAAGCATGCCGGCCGGCGTCTCGATCCGTCGGGTAGCGGCACCACCTTCTTCCATCAACAGCCAAGCCACACAGCGCGTGGCGTTGCCACACGCATCCACTTCGCCGCCATTGGCATTCCATATCCGCATGAACGCATCGCCGCGCAACGAGCGCTCGACCGCGATCACCTGATCGCATCCGATACCGGTCTCGCGATCGGCGATGGCTTTGGCTTGCGCCTGTGACAGCGGCAGGCTGCCGCGCGAGCGCGCGTCGATGATGACGAAATCGTTGCCGCAGCCGTTCATCTTGAAATAGCGCATCGCCGCCAATGTATGCGCTTCGCGACCTAAACGCACCCCTAAGCCGTGGGCAGCTTGCCACAGCCCGTCGCCTTGCCCTTGCCCCCAAGGGTCGCGATCTGCTTGGGTGCGCCCAACATCAGGGGTGCTTCCATGCGTTCTGCCATTCTCGCAGGCCTTGCGGCCGTCATCCTCGCCTCGTGCGCCACCACCCAGAGTTCACAACCCATGACTGAAGACCCCTATTTGTGGCTCGAAGAGATTGAAGGCGAACGGGCGCTCACCTGGGTGCGCGAACAGAATGCGCGCTCACTCGGCGTACTCGAAAGCGATCCGCGCTTCGCGGGGCTCTATGCCGATGCTCTGGCCATCGCCAACAACCGCGACCGCCTGCCGCTCGGCGGCATTCAGGAGGGCTATTATTACAACTTCTGGCAGGACGAGACGCACGTGCGCGGCATCTGGCGCCGTTCGCCTCTGGCCGACTACGCGCGCGGCGCGCCGGTTTGGGAAACACTGCTCGATGTCGACGCGCTCGCCACGGCCGAAAACGCCAACTGGGTGTTCCAAGGTTCGGACTGCCTCGAAGGCACGACGCGCTGCCTGATCCAACTCTCCGATGGCGGCCGCGACGCCAACACCGTGCGCGAATACGACATCGCAACGCGCAGCTTCGTCGCTGGCGGCTTCGTCGTGCCCGAAGCCAAGAGCTCCGTTGCCTGGCTTGATTCCAACACGCTGCTCGTCGCCACCAACTGGGGCGACGGTTCGATGACCGAAAGCGGCTACGCCATGATCATCAAGCGCTGGCGGCGCGGCACGGCGCTGGAGAGCGCCGTCGAAGTCATGCGCGGCCAGGCCAGCGACGTCGGTGTTTTCATCGGCGTATTCCAAGACACGGACGGTTCGCGCCTGCCTATCGCGTACGAAGCCAACACATTCTTCGAGACCGCATATTGGCGTCTCGACGGCGCGCTGCCGCAGCAGATCAATTTGCCGGCAAAGTCCTCAATCGCCGGGCTTTTCCAGGGCAATCTGGTTTTCACCTTGAACGAGGCGTGGCGCGGCTTGGCGCAAGGCGCGCTCGCGGCCTATCCGCTTGTCGACACCGGCGCCGAGGCGCCGCGCGCCGCCGCGCTATTCACACCGACCGAACGTCAATCGGTCGAAGGCGTGGCGATCACGCGCGATGCGATCCTGGTTGCCGGTTACGAAAACGTACGCGGCCGCATCCTGCGCTTCACGCCTGAAGGCGCTGGCTGGCGCCAAACACAGATCGAACTGCCGACCACCGGCTCGGTCTCGTTCGCCGGCACCTCGCCCACGGAGTCGCTCGCGTTCGCCACCTACCAAGATTACACCACGCCCTCGACACTCTATGCGCTGGAAGACGCCGCGACACGCGCGCGCCCAATCCGCTCATTGCCGGCGCTGTTCGACTCATCGCGCTTCATCGCCGAACAATTCGAAGCCGTCAGCCGCGACGGCACGCGCGTTCCGTATTACGTCGTGCGCCCGCGCGATATGCAGCTGAACCGCGAAAACCCGACGCTGCTCTACGCCTATGGCGGTTTCCAAGTCTCGTATCCGCCAACCTACGGCGCCTCAACCGGCAAGCTTTGGCTGGAGCGGGGCGGCGTTTACGTGCTGGCGAACATTCGCGGCGGCGGCGAGTTCGGGCCCGCCTGGCACCAGGCCGGCCTGCGCACCAATCGCCAAGTGATCTATGACGACTTCTATGCGATCGAGCAGGATCTCGTGAACCGCCGGATCACTAGCCCGCGCCGTCTCGGCATCATGGGCGGCTCGAATGGCGGCCTTCTGATGGGCGTCATGCTCAATCAGCATCCCGAGATGATCAACGCCGCAGTTGTACAAGTGCCGCTGCTCGACATGCTGCGTTACGACCAATTGCTCGCCGGCGCCTCGTGGGTCGATGAGTACGGCTCGCCCAACAATCCGGAAGAGCGCGCGTTCCTGGAGACGATCTCGCCCTATCAGAACCTGCGCCGGCGCGACGATTTCCCGACGCCCTTCGTGCTGACCTCAACCAAGGACGACCGCGTCCATCCGGGACACGCGCGCAAATACGTCGCGCGCATGCTCGAACTCGGCATGCCGGTTCTCTATTATGAGAACATCGACGGCGGCCACTCGGCGGCAGCGAATTTGAACGAAGCGGCGCGCCGCCGGGCGCTCGAATACACCTACCTTATGCAGCGGCTGATGGACTGAGCCGAGCGGCTTGACGGGCCGGGCGTTCACGCCAACAAGCGCGGCAGGCCGATCGAGCGCGGCAGGAGAGTGAAGCGATGAACGTTGTCCGCGCCGGAATCGGCATAGTGGGGCTGGCCCTGCTCGGCCTGGTGATCTGGGCCTTTGCCGCCAAGCAAGAGCTGCACGGCACGTTCTTCGATCAGTTCGCCGTGGTGACGACGCTGCCTTGGGGCGTCGTCGCTCTGGTCGATCTCTATATCGGCTTTCTGTTCTTCGCCGTGATCGTGTTCCTGACCGAGCGCTCGTGGATCGTCGCGGCTTTGTGGGCGGCGCCGATCTTCATTATCGGCAACATCTGGGCCGCACTCTGGCTGGTGATCCGCTTGCCGCATTTGGCCAAGCAATTGTCGAAGCCCGACTGGCCGACCTCCTAGAAGAGGCTGCGCAACACGTCCGCGAGCTTGCGCGCTTCATTTTCGCGCGGCCCGCCTTCGCGCCACGCCACCCCGATCGAGCGCCCGATGATCGGCTCGGCGAACGGCCGGATCGCACCGTGCGCGCCAACGCCGACGCCTGCCTCCGCCGCGATCTTCGGCAGCAGCGTCACACCCATGCCGCCACCCACCATTTGCACCAAAGTGTGCAGGCTGGTGGCGCCAAGTTCGCTCGACCGCCGCCCCGGCGCAATTCTGCAGGCTGAAAGCGCGTGCTCGCGCAGACAGTGCCCATCCTCGAGCAGCAGCACGTCCTCGCCCTTCAAATGCTCCGGCGACAAATCATTGCGCTGCGCCAGCGGATGCGTGTCGGGGCAGAGAAACAGAAACTCGTCTTCCGCGATGGCCGCGCTGGCTATGCCGTGCGCATCATAAGGCAGGGCAATCAATGCGGCGTCGAGCGTGCGCGCGCGCAACGCATCGACGAGACGCGCCGTGAGATCCTCGCGCATCTGTAAACGCAGCTTCGGAAAGGTCCGCTTCAGCAGCGGTAACGCGCGCGGCAGCAAGAATGGCGCGATCGTCGGAATTGCGCCGAGACGGAAAATGCCAGCGAACGGCTCGCCCGCGCTTTGCACGGTGCGCACCAGCTCCTCCACCTCACCCAGCGCGCGCGCCGCGCGCTCGGCGGCGTCCTCGCCCGCCGGCGTCAGCACCGCGCCGTTGCGCCCGCGCTCGACCAACAC
>QBMO01000056.1:0-273 GCA_003242075.1 Alphaproteobacteria bacterium | reverse complement strand
ACCGCGCCGAGTGTCGTCTCCAGACCTTTGATTCCAGCCGAGAGCGTCGGCTGCGTCACGCCGACCGCTTCAGCGGCGGCGACGAAGCTCCCCTCGGCCCGGAGCGCGAGGAGAAATTGGAGCTGCCGAAGAGTCGGCATTGCGGAGGCGGGAAGGCGATCGTCCATAGGCCCGCTCTATATAACGCGCCCGAACCCATAGCGCATCCCCTGCCTTGGACATGCGGAACTCAGCTCGGCTTTCGACGTTATTTCGGCAGACCCCGACGCGCCC
>QBMO01000055.1:19315-21785 GCA_003242075.1 Alphaproteobacteria bacterium | reverse complement strand
GCATCGGCGCGCGGGGCGCTCGTATCGATTGCGTCTTGCCCGCTTTCGATGCGCTCCAGCTTGGAGGCGACGCTGGAGACGGCCTTTTGCACTGGCGCGATGGCTTCGGCGGAATGCTCTTCCACTTCGGCCAGGCGATGCATGATCGAGTTGATCGCTTCGGTGACGCGGGCGCCGGCGCGCTCTTCGCTGTCGAGCATGCGCTCGCCGAGCTCGCGCGCGAGGATGTCCTGGCGCTGGTTGAAGCGGTCGGCCATGCGCGCGACTTGCTCGCCCACTTGCTCGATCGCCTGGGCGCTGCGGTTCTCCACGGCGCCGACGCGCTCTTCCAAGCGCTCCGACAAGCGGCCGATTTCCAGACCCATGCGATCGAAGGCGCCAGCTTCGCGGCGTTCGATGTCGTCGAAACGCTGCTCAAGCGTGGACGCCATGCGTGACAGCTCTTCGCGCACAGCGGCGCCGGCGGCGTCGTCATTGCGCGTTTCGACCGCGCGCAGACGCTTATCGACGGTTTCCGACATGCGGCGGATTTCGAGCGAGATCGCTTCGATGGTTTGCGCTTGGCGGCGTTCGGCGGCGGCGAGGCGGCGGTTCACGTCCGCCAATGCGCCTTCGAGGCCTTCGCCGGCGACGCCTTCGAGTGCGGCTTGCAACTGGTCCTGCAATTCGTGGCGCGCTTCGCCGACCATTTGCGAGACTTGCTGCGCCATCGTGTCGAGACGCTGTTCCAGCATCGCGCGCACGACTTCGGTTTCGACAGCGCCGGTGCCTTGCTCGACACGCGCGCCGAGCGAGGAGACGGTTTCTTCGAGCGTCCGGATGGCGGTGTTGGCGGTCGATTCCGTTTCCGCGATCCGTTCCGTCAGGCGTTGCAGCGCCACATCGAGCGTACGCACAGCGCCATCGACGTGTTCGAGCTTGTCGTTGTTGACGCCGCCATTCTCGATCGAGGCGATGCGCGCTTCAAACGCCGCGAGCGCTTCCGACACCGGGCTTGAATCGGTCTTGGCTTCGAGTGAGGCGAGGCGTTCGGCAATGTCGCTTTGGGCTTGGCGCAGTACGGTGAGGTCGATGCCTTCGCCAGCGCCGGAAGTGTCTTCGACGTGCTTCAGGCGCGCGGCGAGCGTGAGTTGCGCATTGCGCAGGTCGGCGATCGCCGCACCCGCGGCCTGGCGCAAGCCTGCCGTGCTTTCGCGTGAGCCGGCTTCGGCGCGCTCGATGCGCACGATCAGCGCCGCTTGTTCGGACTTCAGTTGATCGACGGCGCCGACGCGCTTGGAGATTTCCGTCTCCAGCCGCACGACTTCTTCGAGCAGCGCTTCGCGCGTGCCACGATTTTCGGTGTGAACTTCAGCGACGGCGGACTCGATGGCGCGACGCGTCGACGTTTCCGTCTCCGCCAAGCGCTCGCTCATTTCTTCTTGCAGACGGCGCAATTCCTGCACCGCATCGGCGGAGGCTTCCGCCGCTTGACGCGCGGCGTCTTCGGCGATGGCGCGCGCTTCGGCGAGCGTCTTGGCGACGAGGCCTTCGCCGTTTTCCATTTCGCCGGTTAGGAAGGAGGCAGCCGCTTCAGCGCGGCGCGCAACTTCTTCAGCGACGCTGACTTGATGCTCGAGGCGCTCGCGCACGCTGTCGAGTTCGCCCTTGGCGCCGTCGTAAGCGTACTTGCTCTCAACAGCGCTGTGTTCGGCGTAAGCGAGCTTGCCGCTCAGCGTTTCGCCAGCAGCGCGGAATTGTTCGAGCGCTTCGGAGATGCGGTCGGCGGCATCGGTCGCGGCGGCTTCCGCGTCTTCGATGCGCGCGGCGAGCCCGAGTACGGAGCGATCGATGGTGGAGACGGCGCGGTCGAGACCGGTGACGGCGAGTTGCGTGCGCCGTTCGATCGATTCAATGCGCTGGGCGAGGCGCGAAGGATCGTGCGGACGCGTGCCGACGCTCCAATCGTCATCGCTCTCAGCGTCGAGCGAGCCGAGATAACGCGTTGAACGCGGACGCGGCGGATGCTGCGTCGTCGCCGGCTGCCCGCCCGTCGGAGATTGGCCCGCGAGCGCTTGGCTCAAATATTCGCCGAGGCTCATACCCTGACGCGCAGCCGCTTCGCGCGCGGCCTCTCGCACTTTGGGGTCGATGCCCTTCACGCTCCAGCTTTGCGCGCTGCTCATATTAGCCCTCGCCCGCGTTTACGCTGCGCGCCATCGCGCCGCTTCACGCCCAACCCCTGAACGAAATTCGAAAGAATCGAGAATCGCCCCTGACTTTGCAGTGTCGATCAAAGGCGGGGCCGTGTTAATGCCGGGTAAAATCGTAAACAGGAATTAGCCATGACTGATGCGCCGCGCCAATTCGGACCCGAAACGCAAGGCGCGATTTACTTGCGCGGCATGGGCGGTTCGACGCCGGAGATACCGACGAGCTTTCCGCAACTCGAAGCGGCGGCGAAACAAAAAATGTCGCCGGAAGCGTGGGC
>QBMO01000055.1:18034-19305 GCA_003242075.1 Alphaproteobacteria bacterium | reverse complement strand
GGCATAGAGACCGCGATGGAGGCCAATCGCGCCGCGTTTCAGCGTGCGCCGATCGCGCCGCGCATGCTGGGCGGGGCAGGGCAGCGTGATCTCGGTTGCGAAATATTCGGCGTGAAAGCCGCGGCGCCGATTTTATCTTGTCCGATCGGCGTGCTCGAAATGATGCACGCCGATGCCGATCTCGCGGTCGCGCGCGCCATGGCGCGCATGAAGCTGCCAATGATTATTTCAAGCCAGGCGTCGTTTCCGATGGAGGAGATCGCCAAGGCAAACGGTGACGGGCCGCGCTTCTATCAATTGTATTGGGGCAAGTCGGACGCGCTGGCGGAGAGTTTCGTGAAGCGCGCCGAGGCGTGCGGCTGCAAAGGCATCTTCGTTACGCTCGACACGACGATCCTCGGCTGGCGTCCGCGCGACCTTGATATTGGCTATTCGCCGTTTCTGCGCAGCCTGGGCATCGCACAATATACGTCCGACCCAGTGTTCCGCGGTTTGCTCGCACAAACGCCGGAGGAAAACCCGCTGGGTGCGGCGGTGCAGTTCACGCAGATGTTCTCCGACCCGAGCCTCGATTGGGCGCGCATCGCCAAGATCAGATCGTGGACGAAACTGCCCATCATCCTGAAGGGCATCATGCGCGCTGACGACGCCGCGAAAGCGGTGAGCGAAGGCTATGACGGCATCCTTGTGAGCAATCACGGCGGCCGGCAGGTCGATGGCGGCATCGGCACGCTCGACGCGCTGCCGAGTGTGGTCGCCGCCGTGAACGGCAAAATTCCGGTGATGTTGGACAGCGGCGTTCGCTGCGGGGCGGACATCTTCAAGGCGCTGGCGCTGGGCGCGAGCGCGGTCGCGATCGGCCGGCCTTATGTCTATGGGCTGGCGCTGGGCGGGGAGGCTGGCGTTCAAGCGGTAATGGAATACCTGGCTGCAGCGCTGGATATCACCATGGCGCTCAATGGCTGCCGGACGACCGCCGACATCAAGCCGGAGCTTTTGGCTCTCAAATAAATTAATGACGACCCCGTCAACTTTTCTTGACGCTTACGTCAACGGAAGCTATCTGGAATGGCAGAAGCCTTAGGGAGGCCGCCGCCATGACGAAAACCGAGCGCACCTACACGATTTCCCAGCTGGCCCGCGAGTTTGAGGTCACGCCTCGCGCGTTGCGTTTCTACGAAGATAAAGGCCTGCTGACGCCGCGCCGCGACGGCATGAACCGCGTCTATTCTCATCGCGATCGCGCCCGCCTGCAGCTGATCCTGCGCGGC
>QBMO01000055.1:1549-18024 GCA_003242075.1 Alphaproteobacteria bacterium | reverse complement strand
GATCAAAGAGATCCTCGACCTCTACAAGGTCGATCAGCGCGCCCAGGCGCAAACGGCGCTGAAGAAGTACAAAGCCCGCATCGTCGCCCTGGAAGCGCAGCGCGAAGACGTCGACGCCGCGATTGAGACGCTGTCGGACAATATCTCCAAGCTCGAAGAGTTCCTGGCCAAGCCCGCCGCCCCCGCGGCGATGGCGAATGCGCGGGCATTTGAGCAGGAAGCCAAGAAGCGTCTCGAAGACGCGCACTAACGCGCCTATAGAAGACGAAACAAAAATAGGGAGCGCGTGATGCCGTCCTACAAGGCGCCACTTCGCGAATACAAATTCCTTCTGAACGACGTGCTCGATATCGGGCGCTATTCCAATTTGCCGACCTTCGCCGATGCGCCGCTCGATCTGATCGAGTCGGTGCTGGAAGAGGGCGGCAAGTTTTGTGAAGGCGTGCTGGCGCCGCTGAACAAGGCGGGCGACGAGCACGGCTGTACCCGCCACGCCGACGGCTCGGTGACGACGCCGCCTGGCTTCAAGGACGCGTACGACCAACTCGTCGCCGCCGGCTGGCCCGCGCTTTCGAGCGACCCAGTTTATGGCGGCCAAGGCTTGCCGCACATCGTGGCGCTGGCGTGGAACGAGATGGTATCGAGCGCGAACATGGCGTTCGGCATGTATCCGGGCTTGAGCCACGGCGCTTACGAAGCCATCCATCATCACGGCAGCGATGAGCTGAAGCAAAAATATCTGCCCAAGCTCGTGACCGGCGAGTGGACCGGCACGATGAACTTAACGGAGCCGCATTGCGGCACCGATCTCGGCATGCTCCGCACCAAAGCGATCCCGCAGGGCGACGGCACGCACCGCATCAGCGGCCAAAAGATTTTCATCTCCGCCGGCGAACACGATCTAGCCAGCAACATCATCCACCTCGTCCTCGCGCGCATCGAAGGCGCGCCGCAGGGTACGAAAGGGATTTCGCTTTTCGTCGTGCCGAAATTCCTCGTCAACGAAGACGGCTCGCTGGGCGCGCGCAACGGCGTTGTCTGCGGCAAGATCGAAGAGAAGATGGGCATCCACGGCAACGCGACATGCGTGCTGAATTACGACGATGCCGTCGGCTATCTCTGCGGCATCGAGAACAAGGGCCTCGCGGCCATGTTCACGATGATGAACGTGGCGCGGCTTGGCGTCGGCTTGCAGGGCCTGTCGCAGTCGGAAGTCGCGTACCAAAACGCGGTGGCCTACGCGAAGGATCGTTTGCAGGGACGCTCTATCACAGGCGCGAAAAATCCGAACGGCCCCGCCGATCCGATTATCGTGCATCCGGATATCCGCCGCATGCTGATGGACGCACGCGCGTTCAACGAAGGCGCACGCGCGTTCGCGTTCTGGACAGCGATCCAGGGCGATCTGCTGCTGGTCTCGCCCGACGATGAAGTGCGTCAGAAGGCTGACGATTACATGGGCCTGATGACGCCCGTGCTGAAAAGCTATCTCACCGACAAAGGCTACGCCAACGCCACCAATTGCCAGCAAGTCTATGGCGGTCACGGCTATATCGAAGAGTGGGGCATGTCGCAGTTCGTGCGCGACGCCCGGATCACGCAAATTTACGAAGGCGCCAACGGCATCCAGGCGCTCGATCTCGTCGGCCGCAAGCTCGGCGCCAATGCCGGGCGTGCGATCTTCGCGTTCTTCAAGGAGATGGACGAGTTCATCGAAGCCAATGACGGCGACGCCGATCTCGCGCCCTTCGTCGAAGGTCTGCGCACCACGAAAGCGCAGATGCAGGACGGCGCCATGTGGCTGATGCAAAACGGCATGTCGAACTTCGACAATGCCGGCGCCGCCAGCCACGATTTCCTCAACCTCTTCGGCATCACCGCGCTCACCTATATGTGGGCGCTGCAAGCCAAGGCGGCGCTCGCAGCGAAGAAGAATGGCGGCGCGGCCGATCCGTATTACGACACCAAGCTCGCCACCGGCCGCTACTTCCTGGCGCGCATGACGCCGGACGCCGGCGCGCACCTAGCGAAGCTGAAGAGCGGCGCAGAGCCGGTCATGGCGCTCGCCGCGGAGGCTTTTTGATGGACGCCTACACAGCAACGCTCAGCTGGTTTCGCAACGACGAGCTGTTCTCGGACGGCAAATACTCCCGCGCACACGAGATCGCGTTCGATGGCGGCGTGACTATGCCGGCGTCTTCCTCGCCGCATGTTGTGCGCGTGCCGCTGTCGCGCGAAGATGCGGTTGATCCGGAAGAGATGTTCGTGGCGTCGCTGTCGTCGTGCCACATGCTCTTCTTTCTCGATTTCGCGCGCCGTGGCGGTTTCGTCGTCGATGTCTATGTCGATAACGCCGAGGGCGTGATGGGCAAGGATGAGCGCGGCCGCATGGCGATGACGCAAGTGCGGCTCAATCCGGAGATCGCCTGGTCTGGTGAGAAGCAGCCGACGCCGGAGGAAATCCGCGAGCTGCATCACAAGGCGCACGAAGCCTGTTTCATCGCCAATTCGTTCCGCGGCGACGTCGCCATCGCGGATGGAGAGGCGCACTAGTTTGCCGCGCTTGCGCCAGCCCGGCGCAAGCGGTCAGCGGAGTAGGCGCTGTCAGCGCCACGGGACGACTCCGGTCCCATGCAGGGTGAAGCGGCGAGCGCGCCGCAAAAGTTGGAGTACGATTATGGCTGAGGCCTATATTTATGACGCGGTGCGCACGCCGCGCGGCAAAGGCAAGGCGAACGGCTCGCTGCACGAGCAGACCTCGCTGCAATTGGCGACGCAAGTGCTCGAAGCCATCCGCGACCGCAACAACCTCGATACGTCGAAGGTCGATGACGTCTACATGGGCGTGCTGTCGCCGATCGGCGAGCAAGGCGGAAACCTGCCGCGCATCGCCGTGCTGAACGCGGGCTACGCGCAAACCGTCGCCGGCGTGCAAGTCGAACGCTTCTGCGCCTCGGGCCTGGAAGCGTGCAATATCGCCGCCGCGAAAGTGAAATCCGGTGAAGCCGAACTCGCCATTGGCGCGGGCTGCGAGAGCATGAGCCGCGTGCCGATGGGCTCGACTGGCGGCTCGTGGGCGACCGATCCGTCGATCGCGATGAAGACCTATTTTACGCCGCAAGGCGTCTCGGCTGACGCGATCGCCACCAAGTACGGCTTCTCGCGCACCGATCTCGACCAATACGCGGTGCAATCGCAACAGCGCGCCGCCAAAGCCTGGAAAGAGGGCCGCTTCAAGAAGTCGATCGTGCCGGTGAAGGACCAACTCGGCGCGACCTTGCTGGCGCACGACGAATTCATGCGTCCGGAAACCACGCTGCAGTCTCTCGGCGCGCTGGAGCCAAGCTTCAAGATGCAAGGCGAAGTGATGCCAGGCTTTGATGCTGTCATTCAGCAGCGTTATCCGGAGATCGAGCGCATCGAACACGTCCACCACGCCGGCAACTCGTCCGGCATCGTTGATGGCGCAGCCGGCGTGCTGATCGGCACCAAGGAAATGGGCGAAGCGCTCGGCTTGAAGCCGCGCGCGCGCATCCTCGGTGGCGCCTCGATCGGCTCCGAGCCGTCGATCATGCTGACCGGCCCCGAGCACGTGACGCACAAGCTGATGAAGCGTCTCGGCCTCAAGAAAGAAGACATCGATCTTTGGGAGCTGAACGAAGCATTCGCCGCCGTCGTGCTGCGCTGGGTGCAGGCGCTCGATCTCGATATGGAGAAGGTCAACGTCAATGGCGGCGCCATTGCCATGGGCCACCCGATCGGCGCCACCGGCGCGATGATCCTCGGCACCATGGTCGATGAACTCGAGCGCGCTGACAAAGAGCGCGCTTTGATCACGCTCTGCATCGGCGCCGGCATGGGCACCGCGACTGTGATCGAACGCGTAAACTGAGACGACGGGCGGCGGCGGCTTCATGGCCGCCGCCGTTCGCAATGAAGAAGAGATGTAGAGGGTAGGTCCGATGGAAAACTTCAAGATCGACGTCGACAGCGACGGCATTGCGCTCATCACGTTCGACGTGCCGGGCCGCTCCATGAACACGATCACAGCAAGCGTGATCCGCGACCTCTATGAGATCGTCGGCAAGATCAAGTCGGACGATGCGATCAAGGGCGTGGTGTTCACCTCGGGCAAGACGACGGGCTTTTGCGCCGGCGCCGATCTAGGCGAGATGAACGAGCGCGGCGTCGCCGCCGAAGGCGCGCCTAAGACGGAAGACGAAAAGCTGAAGGCGCAATTCGAGCGCGGCTTTGGTTTGAACCGCGTCTATCGCGATCTCGAAACTTGCGGCAAGCCGGTGGCGTTTGCGCTGGAAGGCTTGGCGCTGGGCGGCGGCTTGGAATTCGCGCTCGCCGGCCACTATCGCGTTGCTGCCGACAATCCGAAGATCAAGCTTGGCCTGCCGGAGTCGAAGGTTGGTCTTCTCCCCGGCGCAGGCGGCACACAACGTCTGCCGCGTCTGATCGGCGTGCAGAACGCCGCGATGATGATCCTGCAAGGCGCCGATAAATCGCCGCAGGAAGCAAAGGGCTTGGGCTTCATCAATGAAGTCGTGCCGGCTGGCACAACGGTTGAAGTCGCGAAGACGTGGCTGAAAGGCAAACCCACCGCCGTCGCGCCATGGGATGTCAAAGGCTACAAGGTCAAAGACGGCCCGTTCACGCCGGCTGGCGCTATGGCCGCTGTCGGCGGCAACGCCATGGTCTCGAAGCAGACCAACCTCAACTATCCCGCGCAGCGCAACATTCTGTCGTGCATCTATGAAGGCATGCAGGTGCCGATCGACGCGGCGCTCCGGATTGAGTCGCGCTACTTCTTGAAGACGGCCGCGACACCGCAGGCCAAGGGCATGATCCGCACCTTGTTCGTGAACATGCAGGCGCTTGGCAAAGGCGGCAATCGCCCCGAAGGCGTGCCCACTTACGACATCAAGAAGGTCGCTGTGATCGGCGCCGGCCTCATGGGCGCGGGCATCGCTTATGTGCAAGCGAAAGCCGGCATCGAGACCGTGTTGCTCGATGTCAGCCAAGAGAGCGCCGAGAAGGGCAAAGCCTATTCGCAGCGCATCGTCGATAAGGACGTGTCGCGCGGCAAGATCACCAAGGAGAAGGGCGAAGAGCTGCTCGCCCGCATCACGCCCTCGACCGATTATTCGCTGATCAAAGGCGCCGACCTCGTCGTCGAAGCCGTGTTCGAAAACGTCGCGCTGAAAGCCGAAGTCACCAAGAAGGCCGAAGCGCAACTCGGCGAAAACGCCGTATTCGGCTCCAACACATCGACGCTGCCGATCACAGGCCTCGCCGAAGCGTCGGCGCGGCCGAAGAACTTCATCGGCATTCACTTCTTCTCACCGGTCGAGCGCATGGGGCTGGTTGAGCTGATCATGGGCAAGGAGACGACCGCCGAAACGCAAGCCAAGGCGATCGATTACGTCATCAAGATCAAGAAGACGCCGATCACCGTGAACGACTTCCGCGGCTTCTACACCTCGCGCTGCTTCGGCACTTATCCGGCCGAAGGCGTCGAGATGCTGATGGAAGGCATTGCACCGGCGATCATCGAAAACGTCGGCCGCCAATGCGGCATGCCGATGGGCCCGCTTGAAGTATCCGACAGCGTCGGCCTCGATACGGCGCTGAAGATCGGCAAGACCAATGCTGAGCTGACGCAGCAGGACTACAAGAAAGATCCGCGCGCGAACTTGCTGTCGTGGATCGTCGAAGACAAAGGCCGCGTCGGCCGCAAGGGCGGCAAGGGCTATTATGAGTATGGCGACGACGGCAAGCCGACCCGCATCTGGCCGGGTCTGAGCGAGCGCGTCGAAGTGAAGGTGAAAGAGTGCCCGCCTGAGCTGAAGACGGAGCTGACCAAGCGCTTCCTCTTCCGCCAATGCATCGAAGTCGCGCGCTGCTTCGAAGAAGGCGTCATCACCGATCCGCGCGATGCGGACGTCGGCTCGATCCTCGCTTGGGGTTTCGCGCCCTATAGCGGCGGCTGCATCAGCTACATCGATCTCTTCTGGGGCACGAAGAAGTTCGTTGAAGAAGCCGATCGTCTCGCCGACACGTACGGCGAACGCTTCCGCCCGAACAAACTTCTCCGCGACATGGCCGCGAAAGGCGAGACCTTCTACGAACGCTTCGGCGCCAAGCAGAAGGCGGCGGCTTAAAGTTGGAAGGGGCCGCCTTCGGGCGGTCCCTTTTGTATGGGGGGGGGCACATGCGAACGGACGCGGTTCGGCTATTCGCGGATGCTTGGAAGTTGATGACTGGGCGCTTGCCCGCGCCGCAGTACGAAGAGTCCAACGCGCTGGTGTCGTGCTTCTGCGACGTGCCCAGCTTCTTCTTCAACGTCTGGATCCCGCTTGACCCCGCCACGACGCCGGAAACCTTGCAGGCGGTGGTTGCCGCTGGCGCGGCGCGTGCGCGCGCGGCCGCGCACCCTGTCGGCGGCCTCTTGCGCGAGGATTGGCTTCCGGCCAATTGGCAAGAGCTCGTCGCGCAGCATGGCTATGCGCCCGCAGTACCGATGACGGCGATGGAAGCTGAAGACCTTGCGCCGCCGCGCCGACCGCAGCCCGTCGAACTCGATATCCGCCGTGTCGTCGATGACTTCGGCGCGCGCGACATCGCCGTACTGAACGCCGATGCGTACGGCATGCCGCGCGAGATGTTTGGGGCCCTGTCCAATATGGCGCTGTGGCGCGCCGACAGTCTTGGCTTCGTCGGCTATGTTGGGGACAGGCCGGTGGCGGCGACAGGCGTGTTTCCCGCCGCGAACACCGTCTATGTCGCGCTCGTCGCCACCGCACCGGATGCACAGGGCAAAGGCTACGCGGAAGCGGTGATGCGTCACGCCGTGCAGGAAGGCCAGAAGCTGATGGGGGTAAAGCGCACGACGCTGCACGCCACCGATGCTGGCCGCCCAATTTATACCGCCATGGGCTATGCCTCAGGTGCACGTATGGTGCTGGTCGCGCCAGCGCATTGAGCGTGCAGCTTACATCACTGCGCTGAAGCCGCCATCGACCTGGGTATGTGGCGCCCGAGGGCGCCTGATTTGAAGCGCTCGAAGGGCCGTGCAAAAATCCGACTCGCGCAAAATGCGCGCGTTGGGGGCATTATGAAATCTGTACTGAAATCGGTCGCGCTGGCCATGCTGGCGTTGACGATGGCCGCGTGCGCGACGGTCACACCGCAAGCGACGTCGTTCAACACTGGCGATTGGGTGCTGGCGCGCTGGGAAGGCGATCAGACTTGGTACTATCCCGCTATCGTCACCGAGCGCGCGGGCGACGTGATCTCGCTTCAATATGATGATGGCGATGTCGGCCAAGAGCCCGCCGCCAATGTGCGCGCGTTCGATTGGGCGCCCGGCACGCGTCTCGAGTGCCGCTGGAGCGACGGAATCTGGTATCCCGCGCGTATCGCGCAAATGCACCAAGATCGCTACGCCATCGAAGTGCTCTACGACGACGGCGACAAGCAATCGACCAACACAAGCTTCTGCCGCGGGCAGTGATTTAGCGCTCGCTCGCTTTCAGCAAATTGTTTCGCAGCGTGATAAGATCGCGCTGCAAGCGGACGAACGTGTCGTGGTCGAGGCCTGTCGCTTCGATGACGCGTTCGCGGCCGCAGAAGGCTTTGTCGAAGACCGCCTTGCCCTGTTTGGTGAGCGCGATGCGCACTTGGCGCTCATCTTCGGCATCGCGTGTGCGCGTGACGTAGCCTGCCGCCTCAAGACGCTTCAGGAGCGGCGTCAGCGTGCTGGATTCCAGAAAGAGCTTTTCGCCGAGTTGGCTGACGGTTTGATCGCTCTCTTCGCTGAGGGCGATGAGGGTGGCGTATTGCGGGTAGGTGATGCCCAGCTCATCGAAGAGCGGCTTGTAGGCCTTGTTGAAGGCCAGATTGGTCGAATAGACCGCAAAACAGAGGAAGTCGGCCAGCGAGGCGGCCAGTTCTGGGTCCGAAGATTTTGCTTGTTTTTTCATGTCTCTGGCGGCTCCGGCGCGGTCGTTAGCCGGCCTTCCATAAATATATCGCGAACAATTTAATCGCAAGCGATTGACGCATTGCGAACACCTCGCTAGATAGATCGTGCGCGATTAGATCGCGTCATATGGAGGGTGTCATGACTAAGGGTGTTCGTAATTTGGTGGCCGCTGCTGCAGCTGCAGCGGCGTTGGCCAGCTGCGCGCAAGCACAAACTGCGCAAACCATTCCCGACGACCAAACCGTTCGCAACATCGTGCTGGTGCACGGCGCGTTCGCTGATGGTTCGGGCTGGCGCGGCGTCTATGATGAACTCACGTCGCGCGGCTATCGCGTCAGCGTCGTGCAAAACCCGCTGACGTCGTTCGAGGACGATGTGAACTCGACGCGGCGTGTGCTGGCGCGGCAGGACGGGCCCGTGATCCTGGTCGGTCACTCCTACGGCGGCGCGGTCATCACTGAAACTGGCGTAGATCCGAATGTTGCGGGGCTGGTTTATGTCGCTGCCTTTGCGCCGGATGTCGGTGAATCACTCGGCGGTCTGCTTGAGCAAATCCCACCGCCGGGGTTGATCGTCGATCCGTCGCCGGACGGCTTCGGCTTTGTCGATATGGAAACCTTCAAGGATGGTTTCGCTGGCGACACTACCGGCGCGGACGCCGCATTCTTGCGTGACTCGCAAGGGCCGATCGCATTGTCGATCTTCGCAACCCCAGTGACGCAAGCCGCCTGGCGAACAAAGCCGACCTGGTCGATTGTCGCCACGCAAGACCGCGCCATTGATCCGCGCCTGCTGCGCCAAATGGCGGAGCGCACCGGCGGCGAGACGGTCGAAGTTGAAGCCAGCCACGTTCCGTATCTGACGCAATCGCGCGCCGTAGCTGACGTCATTGATCGTGCCGCGCGCAGCGCCTCGCAAAGCGCGGCAAGCGCGCCGAACTAGTCACTCGCGTTCCGCTAGGTGAGGGGGTGCGCTTTCCGTGCGCCCCCTTATTTTGGCGTCATGACCAAACTCACCGACACGCTCTCGCTCCGCTCCGGCGCCACGCTGAAGAACCGCTTCGTGCTGGCGGCGCTCACCAACACGCAGAGTCACGATGATGGCGTGCTGTCAGACGAAGAGTATCGCTGGCTCACCATGCGCGCCGAGGGCGGGTTCGGGCTGACCATGACGTGCGCCGCTTCAGTGCAGGAGGAGGGCGTCGGCTTTCCGGGCCAGCTCGGCTTTCACGATGAGAGGCACTTGCCGGGGCTGACGCGCCTTGCGGCCAAGATCAACGAGTATGGCAGTCTCTCAATCGCGCAGCTGCACCATGGCGGCTTGCGCGCGATGACCAATCCGAAGGCGCCGTCGGACGATGAAAAACTCAAAGCCAAAGCGATGACGCTGGATGAAATCCAGCATTCGCGCGATTGCTTCATCAGCGCAGCCGTCCGCGCCGAACGCGCCGGCTTCGGCGGCGCCGAATTGCACGGCGCGCACGGCTATCTGATTTGCTCGTTCCTCAGCCCTGAACTCAATCGCCGTGATGACGCTTATGGCGGCGACGCTGAACGGCGCGCGCGATTCCTGTTTGAGATCATTGACGGCGTTCGCGCCGCGACGAAGCCGGGCTTCACGCTGGGCGTGCGCTTGTCGCCCGAGCGTTGGGGTTTGCTGCTTCCGGAAATCCGCGATGTTGCGCAAAAGCTTATGCGGGAAGCGAAGGTCGATTTCATCGACATGTCGCTGTGGGACGTGACCAAAGAGCCGGAGATGGAAGCGTTCAAGGGCCGGACGCTCGCATCCTACTTTGCTGATCTCGATCGCGGCGACGTGCGCTTGGGCGCAGCTGGGAAAATTATGAGCGCTGCGGATGCGCAAGCGGTCATCGACGCCGGCTACGACTTCCCGATCATCGGACGCGCCGCCATCCTGCACCACGATTTCGCCAAACGCGCCGCAGCCGATCCGAATTTCACCGCTATCGCAACGCCGGTGAGCGAGGCCTATCTCGCGGCCGAGGGTTTGAGCCCCAAATTCATCACCTACATGCGCAACTGGAAAGACTTCGTCGAAGCGCCAGCGGCGTAACTATTTACGCCACAGCGTCGCGCCCATGGTTTTTTGCAGGTTGAGCCGGAAGCGCGGGTCCGCATCCGGAAACACCATCTGCGCGCCAACGAAGAAACAGTGCTGAACGCGCGCGCGTGCGAGCGCCTCCGTGGCGGCCAGGCCAAGCTCGCTGCGGAAGATGCGCACCAAGAACGCGATGCGCTTGTCGTCCGATCGCGCAACGATCGCGGCGATCACCGGCGCTGTGGCGGCCAAGCGGCGCAGTTCGCGCTCGAAGCCGGGATCGATGTTGGCGGCGTGGCGCGCTAACGCTTCGCGGCGCCTGCCTGACACGGTGAGCTTGTCGATCTCGGCAATTTTGCCATCGATCTCAAGCGCCAACCAGTGTTCGCCGAGGGCGCCGAGGTAGGCGTCCATGTCTTCAAAGTGATGATAGAACGAGCCCCGCGTTTTCTTGGCGGCGGCCGTCAACCGCTCCAGCGTCATCGCTTCCGCGCCGTGCCGCGCCAGAAGTGTGCTGCCGAACTCGATCCAGTCGTCGCGCCCGAAACGTGGTTTCGTCTTAGCCATAATTATTCCGGCGCCGATTCAGACTTGCGCTTTCCATACCGTACCATACGGTATGTCATTGGAAAGTCCAGTCACATGCCGGAGGATGGAATGGTGAGTCGATTGGTCAGAATGATGCTCATGGCGGCGATGCTCGCGGTCGCGCCCGCCTGTGCGACAGGCGCTCATGCGCAAGCGGAAGCGGCGGCTGCACAACAGCTCTTCCTGTTCCAGTATTCACGTGGCCCAGCCTGGCGCGAAGGTGTGCCGATGCGTGAGCAGGGGCTCGGCCCGCACGCCGCGTACATGCGCCAATTGCAGACAGAGGGGCGCCTCTTTGCTGGTGGCGGCTATGGCAGCGACGATGGCGGCATGGCGATCGTGACCGCTACAAACATGGATGAAGCACGAGCCATTCTCGCCGCCGATCCTGCAATCACCAGTGGGATTTTCGTGGCGGAGATTCGCGAATGGCGTCCGCGTTTTCGGGTGGAGACGCCGCTGCCCGCCACCTAGCCGCTATTGCGCAGCGCGGTTGCGATGGCGTTGAGCGAGAGCTGAATGCCTTCGCGGATACGAGGGTCGTCCTCGCCGGCGCGGTGGCGCTTTAGCAGTTCGACTTGCAGGAAATTGAGCGGCTCGATGTAGGGCAGGCGCAGGCGGATCGATTTGTCGAGCGCTGGCTGTGTTTCGAGCAGACGCGATTGGCCGGTGACGTTGAGCAATGCGTCGTGGGTTTGGCGCCATGCATCGCGGATTTGCGCAAAGATCGCTTTGCCGGCGGCGCGATCTTCCACGAGCGAGAGATAGTGTTCAGCCACGCCCATGTCGGACTTGGCGAGCACCATTTCGAGATTGGCGAGTGTCGAGCGCAGGAAGGGCCACGCTTGCGCCATGTCGCGCAGCAGCTTTAGATCATCGCACGCAGCGAGGCCGTGGCCGGCGCCGTACCAGCCCGGCAGCATGATCCGCGCCTGGCTCCATGAGAACACCCAAGGAATAGCGCGCAAATCTTCGATGCGGTCGGACTTGGTGCGGCTCGACGGGCGCGAGCCGATCTTTAGCCCCGCGATCTCCGCGATCGGCGTGATTTGGCGGAAGAAAGCGTTGAAAGCGGGCGTCTCGTACACCAGCGCGCGATAAGCGGCGAACGCGGTGTCGGACATCTCTTGCATCGCCGCAGCAAAGCGCTTCTCGTCGCGCGCGCTGAGCGAGGGCGGCGCCATTGATGCGAGCAACGTGGCGGAGGCCATGGCTTCGAGATTGGCGATGGCGCTTTCGCGGGTGCCGTATTTCGCGGCGATGACTTCGCCTTGTTCGGTGATGCGGATGCGGCCGTTCACCGTGCCCGGCGGTTGACCGCGTATGGCTTGGAACGACGAGCCGCCGCCCCGGCCCACAGCGCCGCCGCGTCCATGGAAGAGTTGCAACGCCACGTGGGCGCGCTCAAACACAGGCGTGAGCGCGCGGCTGGATTCGTGCAGGCTCCACACCGAGGTGAGATAACCGCCATCCTTGTTGGAGTCCGAATAACCGACCATCACCTCTTGATGCCCGCGCGCGGACGCCATCGCGGTGAATTCCGGCAGTGCGAAGAGATCGCTCATGATGGCGGGCGCCCGTTCGAGATCTTCGATGGTCTCAAACAGCGGGACGACCATGATCGGGCACGGCTCGCCCGCGCGATAAACGCCAGCCTCTTTCAACAGCACATAAACTTCGAGCACATCGGAAATGCTCGCCGCTTTTGAAATGATGTAATTGTCGATGCAGTGCGGGCCGTAGCGTTCGAGGGCGGCGGCGGCGCTGTGCAGGATGGCGCGTTCGGACTGGGCTTCCTCCGAATAGGTCGCGCCGGGGAAGGAGAGCAGGCGCTTGCCAGCGAGTTCGGCGCGCAGTAGCGCGACACGCTCTTCCTCCGGCAGCGCGAGATAATCCGGCGCGACTCCGGCGGCCGCGAACATTTCCGCGATGACGCGTTCGTGCACGTCAGCATTTTGCCGGAGATCGAGCGTGGCGAGGTAGAAGCCGCAGGTTTCGACGAGACGGATCAGCCGGCCCACTGCGCCGCCGCGTCCCAAGCCGCCATCGCCATTGGCGGCGAGCGCGTTTTGCACGATGTGCAGATCGGCGAGAAGCGCGTCGGCAGTCGCGTAGGGCTTGGCTTTGTACTTCGACGGGCGCGGCGGCGCGTGGCCGGTGAACATCGCATAAGTTGCGGCGAGGCGCGCGTACATGCCGGTGATGGCGCGGCGATAGGGTTCGTCGCGCCGCGCTTCGCCATCATCGCCGCTGGCGTTGGCGAGCGCGTCAAGCTCTGGCGTGATGCTGGCAAGCTCGGATGAGAGCGAGAGCCTCGCGCCAAGGTCGTGCAATTGATCGAGATAATTTTCGATCACCGTCTCGGCGCCGCGCGCCAGGGCGTAGTCGAGTGACTCGGCGGTGACGTTGGGATTGCCGTCGCGGTCGCCGCCGATCCAGCTGCCGAGGCGCAGGAACGAAGGCGGCCGCGCCCCCAGCGCGCGATGCCAGCGCGCATAGAGCCCGGGCAGGATTTTGAGAAAGACGTCGCGGAAGTACGCGATTGCGGTCTCGACCTCGTCGCTGACATAGAGGCGTTCGTGGCGCAGCGGGCGCGTTTGCCAGAGGATAGCGACGTGACGCTGGATGGCGCGGTCGATCAGATCGCCGCCATCAGTTTCCGTGATGCCCTGATCCTTGAGCTTCATCAGATCGGCGATGTGGTTGCGATGATCGATCAGGCTCTTGCGGCGCACTTCTGTCGGATGCGCGGTCAGCACCGGCACGATCAGCGCGTGTTCGAGGAAAGCGGCGATGTTGGCGCGCGTCGCGCCGAGCCTCTCCAGTTCGACCACCGCGTCGGCCAGTTCGGCCCCAGCTTCCGCGGCGACGCCTTGGCGGTCCTCGGCCAAGTTCGCCAGCATCGAAAACAGCATGAAGCCGCGCACGAAGGCGAGCGTGTCGTCCAGCGAAAGCGCATCGAGCGCCGGCGTGGCGATGCCAGAGGCCAGATCAGTGCGGTGGCGTTCAACCGAAGCGGCGCGAATGGTCTCGATGCGCTCGAACACCGTCTGGCCGGCATAAGCGCGAATAACGTCGCCCAGCACGCGGCCGAGATACTTAATATCCGGGTTCTGCGCGATCGATCGCTCGACGTCCGGCGAGGGGGAGGCGTTATCGGCCATGGGCTGAAAGCGTATCAGTTTCCGTCGCGGCGCGCTCGGCTCAGCGGCGCTTTACGGCTCTGCGCGCACGGTCAGCATGCGCCTTATGCAGGGCGCCTATGCTGGGAGCGTTATTGACTTTGAAAGCATTTCCGCCGATATCCGGCCTCAGCGACCGTTCGCAGGCAAAGACGCCCGCTGAACGCGGTCCCCCGGAACGCCACCATCGACGTTCGGCTTTGAGCGCAAAATACGCAGCTCGCCGCCTTTCTTCGCCGTCGCATCGTTCCTGATCTGATGAGCCGTCACGCGGATTGCGGACGGCCGAAAGTTCAATTGTGACCACATTCCAAGACCTCGGCGTTTCTGCGCCGATCCTGAAGGCGCTTGAAGCCGAGGGCTATACCCAACCGACTCCGATCCAAATCCAGGCCATTCCGATCGTGCAGAAGGGCCGCGACCTGATCGGTCTCGCCCAAACCGGCACCGGCAAGACGGCGGCGTTCGCGCTGCCGATCCTCGATCGCCTGCACAAGGATCGCAAACATGCGGGCGAGAAATCGTGCCGCACGCTGGTGCTTGCGCCGACGCGCGAACTGGCCGCGCAAATCGGCGACAGTTTCCGCGCTTACGGCAAATTCCTTGGCCTCTCGACCGCTGTCATTTTCGGCGGCGCTTCGATGCACAAGCAAAAGCAAGCCATGTTCCGCGGCGTCGACATCGTCGTCGCCACGCCTGGCCGTCTGCTGGACCACGTAAGCCAGCGGTCGATCCGTCTCGACAAGGTTGAAATCCTCGTCCTCGACGAAGCCGACCACATGATGGACATGGGCTTCATCCACGATCTGCGCAAAATCGCGACCATCCTGCCGCGTACGCGCCAGACCGTCTTCTTCTCGGCGACAATGCCGCCGGCGATTGAAGAACTGGCCGCGCAATTCCTTGACCGTCCGGAAAAGGTGTCGGTTGCGCCCCAATCGACAACCGCCGAGCGTGTCGAGCAGGCCGTGATTCACGTCGATCAATCGAAGAAGCAGGATCTGCTGCACGCGCTTCTGGCCAATAAGGGCATCAAGCGCGCTCTGGTCTTCGCCCGCACCAAGCACGGCGCCGACCGCGTCGCGAAGAAGCTCGAAAGCGCTGGCTTCAGCACCGACGCCATCCACGGCAACAAAAGCCAAGGCCAGCGCACGCGCGCGCTCGACGGTTTCAAGAAGGGCCAGACGCGCATCCTGGTCGCCACCGAAGTCGCCGCGCGCGGCATCGACGTTGACGACATCTCTCACGTCATCAATTTCGACCTGCCGAACGTGCCGGAGCAATATGTCCATCGCATCGGCCGCACCGCGCGCGCTGGCGCTGGCGGCATCGCCATCTCGTTCTGCGCACCGGATGAACGTGCGTACCTGAAGGACATCGAGCGGCTGACCAAGCAAGCGGTGCCGGTGATGGAAACCGACATGTCGCTGCGCACGCCGCGCGCCGATGAGCGCGTCGTGCGTCCGAAAGGCCCGGCTGGCCGTTCAGTGCATCCCGCCCGCAAGCCGGCGCAGAAGAAGCATCACGCGTCCGACGCGCACGGCAATGCGCACGCCAAGCAGGGCCATGCGCCCAGCCGCGCGCGTGAAGAGCAGGGGCGCAATGATCGTGGCGATCGCCGCGATCGTAAGGGCAATGATGTCTGGTCTAATGCCGGCCCGGCGCGTCGCCTGAAGCGCAAGCCGGCCGTTCGCGTTTAAGCTTTAGCTCATCAACACGAGCTGTGAGGGCGTGCGCTTAGGCGTGCGCCCTCATTCATTTGAGCGGGGCTAAAGCTCCCGCCCGCAGCCGCGACGCACCACGCCGTCGATGTGCACCGTCACTGACGCGGAAAACGCCTCAGGCCCGAGGTTCGGATCGCGGCACACGCCTTGGCGAATTTCGACACGCAGATCGTGGCGCTCGGTATTGGCCTCGTAGACCGTGCCGCGATAGGCGGGCAGCACGACGCGGACTTGGTTGAACGTCTCCTCCTGCGCGCCGCTGTCCCAGCTCAGATAAATCATCGCGTCGTTGCGGTGGATGTGCGGCACGAAATCCGGAGATGCGCCGATCGCGCGGAAAACGACGCCATCGGCGCGCGCCGCTACGATCGGGTCAGTGCCTGTGCGCTCTGGTAAGTTCGGCGGCGGCAGGTCACGCGGCGGCGACGTGCACGCGCCGAGCAGCGCGAGAGCGGCGAAGACGGCGCGCATTAGACGCTCCGTCCGCAGCCGTTCAGCGTGCGGCCGTCGATCACGATCTCCACTGTCGAGGGAAACGCTTCGCCGCTCATCGCGTCTTGGCACGGCGTGCGCCGTACAGTGACGCTCAGCGTTTTTCCGTCCGCCTGCGTGTCGTAGCGCGTCGCGCCTTCGACTGGATAGCTTGGCGCCGGCAGCGGAAATTCAGCCAGCGTTTCACCGTAGTCGAGCAGCAGCATGATGCGGCCTTGGGTGTAGATGTCGATCATCCAGCCCGGCTCTTGGCCGACGCCGCGAAAATCGACGCCATTGGCGCGCGCTTCGCCCCAAGCCGGCATAGCCGCGATGTTGTCGACCGCTGTCGGCACAATCGCTGCCGCCTCGGGCGGCGGCGTGTCCGCACGTTCCGGCGCCGGCGGCGAGCAAGCGGCGAGGGCTGCGACCAGGATCAAAGCGCGCATCATAACGGAC
>QBMO01000055.1:0-1539 GCA_003242075.1 Alphaproteobacteria bacterium | reverse complement strand
TAACGGACTCCTCAAAACGAAAACGCCGCCACGTGTGAGCGTGGCGGCGTCTCGTGGTTCAATTTAGGCGTTCATCAGCCGGTGAAGGCGCTGATGTAAACCTCGACCCGGCGGTTACGCGCACGGCCATCGTCGGTCGCGTTCGACGCGATCGGACGGCTCTCGCCGTAGCCTTGCGTGATCAAACGCTGACGGATGACGCCGCCCGAGATCAGCACGGAAGCGACGTTCATGGCGCGGCGTTCCGAGAGGTCTTGGTTGTACGCATCGGCGCCAACCGAGTCGGCGTGGCCGTACACGTCCACCGTGGTTTGCTCATATTCGCGCAGGACGTTGCCGACATCGCGCAGCGTTGGCACGAACTGGCCCTTCACAGCGTCGCGGTCGAAATCGAAGGTGAGATCGGCCGGGAAGTTGAGCAGGATTTGTTGTTGGTTGACGCGCGTGACGCCAACGCCGGTGCCGGCAAGCCGCTCGCGCAGGTTTTCGTAGGTGCGGTCCATGTAGAGACCGATGCCTGCGCCTGCGAGCGCGCCGATGCCTGCGCCGATGAGCGCATTGCGGCGGTCGTCGCCACCGGCGAGCGTGCCAGCGCCTGCGCCGACGATCGCGCCGATAATGGCGCCGGTGCCGGTATTGTTACGGGTGCGTTCGCCAGTCACTGGATCGACGTTGGTGCAACTAGCAATGAACATGACGGCCGCGAGGCCCGCCATAAATTTGCGGATCATGAAAATCCCTCCATATCCTTTTAGCGGGCCAGCGAAGGCTGCCCGCATCAAAACGGAAACTGGTACCGCCAAGCTGAGCCGGCAATGAACAACGGAAATTATTCTGGCGATCCCGACGCACTATAGCGATTGAGACGGCCAAATTGTTCCATCAGCACCGTATCGACGACCGGCGCGATCTGATCGAGGCCGAGATTTGCGTCTCCGGCGACACGGTAAGTCATCGTCATTCTCGCTCCTGAGGCGTGCGGCGCGATGGTGAAGGTCAACACGGCGTTTACGCTCATTTCCTGGAGCGGGCCTAAAGCGGCCGTGACGCGTAAGGTGCGCACGCCGTCGCGCTCCATCACCAAAAGCACGCGGCCATGCTCCACGGACTGGCCGCGGCCCCAGCGTTCGCACCAGCAACCGCCAGCGCGGAGATCGAGGCTGAGGCGGCTCGCGTCTCCAGAATAGGTGTGCGCGCCGCTCCACCAGCGCTCGATCCGGCCGAGCGCGCGCCACGTCTGTTCGGGCGTCGCGGCGACATCCGCCTCGGCTTGAATCAAGAAGGCGCTCGGGGAAGCGCTGACGACCTCGGCGCGGGCTGATAGGGGAGCGAGCATAAGGCCCGTCAAAACGGCGATGATCGCGAGGCGCATTTCTTATTCCTCCCAAGAGCCGCACTAGCCTCATTTGAACGCTCGTTCAACGGCAACATTAACCAAGCTTCAGCTTGCCGCTGTCACACTCCCGAACACTTTGGACGCCGCCGGGACACTCTCTCCAGACACTGACGCCGCCAGGACCACGGATCTGGCTGGCAGGC
>QBMO01000054.1:34605-37224 GCA_003242075.1 Alphaproteobacteria bacterium | reverse complement strand
ACTGCGCTTCGCCCGCCGCGACGTGCGGGCGGCCACGGGCTGGGGCCTCACCCAGCTCAAGGTGCATTTGAAGCGGCTAGAAGAGCATGAGTTTCTGATCGCGCGCCGCCGCGATGGCCGCTTTGTCTATGAGCTGCTCTACAATGGCGAGGGCCAGGACGGCGGCGCCTTCGTGCTGGGGCTGCTCGATCCGATGTCGCTGCAAGCGGCGTACGATGGCGAGCGGTCGGGGCCTGAGGGTGCGCGGGCGGGCGAAGATGCGACGCAGCCGGATCAGTGTCGGGTCGATAACGGCGCCAATGCGGGCCAGTCGCGGAGCGACGAAACGGAGAATTCCGCTTCGCTTTCAAACCCGAGCGCGTCCGCGCCGCAGAATCTGGCGCATATAGAGGGCGCACAACGTCCCGTCACATCGTACGCACGCCCAAGTGAGCGCGCACGGTGAGCGAAGCACAATCACCGGCGCCCGGATCGCTATCGGCGGAGATGGTGCGCTTCTGCCAGTATCTAGCGGCGCGCAATTATTCGCCCTTCACCATCGAGCAGCGCACGCGCGCGATCGGCGCCTTCAACGCGTGGGCGGCGGTGCGCGGCGTGGAGCGGCCTCAAGACGTGACGTTGCCGATCCTGGAGCGCTACCAGCGCCATCTCTTCCATCACCGTAAGGTCGATGGCGAGCCGCTGACGTTTCGCACCCAGATCGTGCGTCTTGTGCCGTTGCGCGCCTTCTTCAAATGGCTAGCTCGCGAACGGGTCATTCTCTTCAACCCCGCCGCCGATCTCGAATTGCCGCGCGGCGAGAAGCGTCTGCCAGCGACGATCCTCGCGCCGGAGGAGGTTGAAGCGGTGATGGCGTTGCCGGATATCGCCACGCCGCAAGGCCTGCGCGACCGCACGATCCTGGAAGTGCTTTACGCAACAGGCGCGCGCCGGTTGGAAATCACCAGGCTGCGCGTGTTCGACATCGACTATGCGCGCAAGCTCATCGTCATACGCAAAGGCAAAGGCGGCAAGGATCGCGTTGTGCCGACCGGTGAACGAGCACTGTCCTGGCTTGCCGCCTATCGCGATCAGGGGCGTCCGCACCTTGTTGCCGGCGCCGACGACGGCGTGCTCTTCCTCTCAGCAAAGGGCGCTGCGCTCAATCCGAAGAAGCTCTCAGATCGTGTGAGCCGTTATGTCTCCGCCGCCGGTCTCAACAAAACCGGCTCGTGTCATTTGTTTCGGCACACGGCGGCGACGCTGATGTTGGAGAACGGCGCCGACATCCGCTTCATCCAGGCCATGCTCGGCCACGAGAGCCTCGACACCACGCAGATCTACACTCAAGTCGGAATTGCCAAGTTGGCGGCGGTGCACGCCGCGACCCATCCTGGGGCGAAGCTAAAGCGCGAGAGTGTATTTGCTGCTCTGGAGCGCGAATCCGACGAAGAAGGTGACGATCTGTGAGTTGCACTATTGCCGGCACGGACCATATATAGTACATAAGAGGTCAACTTGGCGCGTGCGCCGAAGATTCTTCAGGCTCGTTTCTACCACACCCCAGGTGGGGCGGAGCCCGTGCGTGAATGGCTGAAAGGGCTTGATGAAGAGGATCGCCGCCAGATTGGCATCGACATCAGGAAGGTAGAGTTTGGCTGGCCGATCGGTATGCCGACCTGCAAGCCGCTCGGACGAGGCCTTTGGGAAGTGCGCACGGATTTGTGCTCTAATCGCATAGCGCGGGTGATCTTCGCGATTTCAGACGGTGAAATGGGGCTATTGCACGGCTTCATCAAGAAGACGCGAAAGACGCCCGACGACGACCTCAAATTGGCGCTGAAGCGCAAGAAGGAGATGGAGCCATGAGCAAGACCAAGCCCGCCCGCGCCGGCCTCGGCTCTCGCTTCGACGACTTCCTCCGCGAAACCGGCGACTATGAAGTTGTGACCGATGCGGCGCTCAAGCAAGTGCTGGCGTGGCAATTGGAGCAAGCGCGCGAAGAGCAGGGCGTCACCAAAGCCGATCTAGCCGCGCGCATGAACACGTCGCGTAGCCAGCTTAACCGTCTGCTCGATCCCAGCAATGCGGATGTGACGCTTACAGCGCTTCAGCGGGCAGCCGGTGCGCTTGGGCGGAAAATCCGACTAGAGCTGTCAGACGAGCGTGCTGGCGCAGTCACCGCGTCCAAGGGCAAGAAGGCGCGCATCAAGAGCAAAGTTGTGATCAAAAGCGCCACCCGAATTCGTAAGGCGAAGGCGCAAACGCGCGTTACGGCGCGCGCCAGCAAGCACGGCTGATGCAGCATAGCTGCAACGCTTGAGGACAGCGTGGGCGCCGCACAATCCAGCTCGCTCAACGGCTCCTAGAATATCTGCAGCGCTTTGCTAGCGGCGCGGTGCAGGCCATAGTGTTCCCGTGAGCATCGCCGCCGCCCTCCGAACCGCGCCTCACCGGCGCCGCGCGTGCGCACCGAAAAGTGCTTCTAGGGAAATTTTTTCAAATCGAGGCAGGGCAACTAGGCGAAAACCCGCTTACGCGCTTGAGGCGTCTAGGAAAAATCTCTGCATCTACGAAAAAGTGCGTCAGGACCGACAGTCCCTTGAAAGTGAACCCCGAGCGTCTCGCTCTGTAGGCGCG
>QBMO01000054.1:14127-34595 GCA_003242075.1 Alphaproteobacteria bacterium | reverse complement strand
GGCTCAGGGTGCAAAGACCAGGCAGCCGAACGAATTCGTCACGAGGCCTTCTCGGATCTTGCGCGAAAGAATTTCCCTTCGGGTGCCAGCGTCAAACGATGCGCGCTCAAGCGCTCTGCGCGATTACGGGCCTTGTGGTCCATGGGGAACATTCATGACGCGGCGCACTTGTACTGCATCAGGCGCGGTGCGTGCGAGGATCACATGGGCATTCTTAGCGAGATTTCCTCCCGTTCGGATCCATCGCAGAAATCCCTGCAAGGTAGTCAAGGACGTCGGAGCGTAATGATGGGATCGTCGAAATTGTCAGTCAGTCTCGCCCTGGCACTGGTGTCCTCTGTCGCGCTGGCGGCGTGCGCCACTATCGACTCCACGCCTGACGCTCCGTCCGTCACCCAGAACGACCGCGTGTCTGCTGCGCGCCAGCATCCGCAGATTCTCCAGCAATTCGGCGGCGCCGTCGAAGGTCCGCTCGGAACCTATGTCTCCAGCGTCGGCGAACGCGTGGCTAGAGCCGCGGGCGTGCCGGGGCAGTGCACATTCTCGGTGGTCAACACCGATGTTGTGAACGCTTTCGCCGTGCCGGGTTGCTACATCTACATTACACGCGGTCTTCTCGCGATCATGAATTCGGAAGACGAACTCGCCTCCGTGCTAGGCCACGAAGTCGGTCATGTAGTCGCCGATCACGCTGCGCGCCGGCAGAATACCGCGACGCTCGCGGGTCTCGGCGCTATCATTGCTGGCGTCGCCACCGGCTCTGGCGAGATCGCGCAAGCGGCCGGGCAGGCGGGCCAGCTCTATTCACTCAATTATTCGCGGGACCAGGAATATGAGTCTGACGATCTGGGCGTGCGCTATCTCGGCGCCACCGGGTACAATCCTTTCGCTGCTGGCGACATGTTGCGCGCGCTTGGCGTCAATGATGAACTCGCTGCACGCACCTCGAACCGTGCCGTCAACGCGACGCCCACCTGGGCGCGTACGCATCCCATGTCGGCTGATCGCATCACCCGCGCAAACGCCAACGCGCAAGCCACCGGCGCTACGCGCGACAATCCCCCCGAAAACGCTCGCGCTTACCTCGAAGCAGTGCGTGGCATGATTTATGGTGACGATCCCGAACAGGGTTTTGTCAACGACCGCACCTTCGCCCATCCGGGTATGCGCATAGCCTTCGAAGCGCCGTCCGGTGCTTCCCTCACCAACACGCCGTCCGCCGTGATCGTGCGCGGACAGAACTTGCAGGCGCAATTCTCTGGCGGCGCGCTGCAGGGCGATCTTAACGCCTACGCGGCCAACGTCATGCGCGGCGTGCTTGGCCAAACCCCGGCTCAAATGGGCCAAGCCCAACGCGGCACGACCAACGGGCTCGAAACCGTAACGCTGCCGGCGCGCGTGCAAAACAGTCAGGGCCAAGTACTCGAAGTCGTCGTGACGGCCTATCGGCTTGGTGACCGCGCCTACCATTTCGTCGCCGTCGCGCCGCAGGGTGGAATGGGCGCAGCCGCGTCGATGACGCGCTCGTTCCGCCAAATCTCGGAGCAAGAGGCAACGGCCTTGCGGGCGCGCCAGATCAGCCTTGTGACTGTCGGCGCACGCGACACGGCGCAATCGCTCGCTAACAGAATGGCCTTCGACACTTTCCAACTTGAGCGCTTTTTAGCTCTTAACGGCCTCGAGTCAGCGACCGCGCTGCGCGTCGGCCAAATCGTGAAGCTCGTCACTTACGTGCGTTGAGTTGAGAGACACGAACTTAGGCAATTCCTCTCTTGGGCTGTGTTATATAATTTACATTACTGACACCTGACGGCCAACCGGACGCTTTGGCGCGCCGCGTACGCGTGCCCGCTACGGCTGGTTGCTTGGCATCGAGCGAGCGCTCGTCTAGCGCTCTCGGCTTCAGCAGCGGGGAAGTACTAATGGCAAAGACACCAAAGATGCACCGCGCCCCTTGGACGAAGGCCGACGTGAAGGCCTTACGCGCGCTTTCCAAACAGAAGCTCGGCCTAGAGAAGATCGCAAAGCAAATGAACCGCAGCACCTGGTCGGTTCGAAATCGCGCCTACGCCGAGGGGCTATCATTGAGCACGCGATAGAGTTCGAGCGGCCGAGTTCGGCGAGATCGCGCCTTAGCTCATGCAACATGACCAGCGGCAGGAATTGGACGACCCCGCCGGTCTTGATTTTGTGCGCGAGGACGGGCCGTGGCCAAAGCCTACCAGTTCCGTGACCAGTTGGAGTGGGGCGCGCTGGCGTGCCACATTACGACCTCGACCGTGATTGCCCGACCTACTGGCCTGCGCATTTAGAGGTGATTGGTGAACATATCCCGCTTGGAGCTCTACCACTATCCGGCGACCCGGAGCGCGCGGGTGAAGTGGGTCCTTCACGAAACAGTCGGTGATGATTTCGAGACCATTCGTGTCGACTTGTATGGCGGCGATCAATACAAGCCGGACTTCACCGCGCTTAATCCGAACCACTGCGTGCCGCTCCTCAAGATCGAATGGGCGGATGGCGGCGTCACTAACATGACGGAAAGCGCCGCCATGGTTGCGCTATTCGCCGACGCGTTCCCGCAAGCGGGACTGGCGCCGCCAGCCGCCGACATGAGCCCGGCGCGGGCAGATTATTTGCGCATGATGCATTTCGCCGCTTCGCCCATGGACATGATGCTTTGGCAGGTGCGCTGCCACGAACACCTCCTCGCGACGGCCGATAGCGACCAGCGCACCATCGATCGATGCCGCCAGAAATTTGCCGACGAGGTCGAGCCGCAATTGCTCGCGCGGCTCGACGCCAGCGCTTTCATCTGTGGCGATGCATTTACGGCGGCGGACATCCTCGTCGGCCACAATGTATCTTGGGCCCGGGCCTATGGCCTATGCCAGCACGACGCATTCCGGGGCTATCTTTCGCGGCTGGCGAAACGTCCCGCCTTTCTGAAGGCATTCGCCGACGCACGCGAATTCTCGGTGGCGCCGCCCGCCGCCGCACGCGAGGCGCGCGTTTTCAAAGTCTGACGATCTCCACGGCCGTCGTCCGTGCTTGGTGCGGACTCTTGAATGGCGCTAGCAACGAGGTGTCCGCCCGCGCATAAATGCGACGGCCTCACGTGCAAAGCTGGGGCTTTGCGAGGATTCCCATGACGCTTGAACAGCTTTCTTACTTGAGCCAGACGATCGCCGCGTTCGCGGTGGTGGCCTCTCTGGTTTACGCGGCGCTCGAATTCCGCGTCTACGCGACATCGGCGCAGGAGGCGCGCTTCGCTACCACGATAGCAGACATTCAGGAATTCAGAAAAATCTTGGCAACGGATGCTGATTGCGCGCGAATCTACCGCGATGGCCTAGCTGATATGAACAAGCTAGATTCGGTCGAGCAATGGCGGTTTGGCGCGCTGATGCAACTCGTCACCACAAACTTCAGCTACGGCATGAAGTTTGGCGATGTCATCGAGGCCGCACGGCTACAGTCTAACATCAGGTCCACCATGCAGCGGCCGGGCGCGCGCCAGTGGTGGGAAAAGTCGAGATCCACAGTTGATTTGGCGACCGCTGAGGTGATCGACGCTGCACTGAATCCCGACGCGCCCCGCGGAGATGCTTACAAGCGGAACGAGGATTGAAGTCCGTCTAACATACTGATCGGGCTGGTTCGAGACTTGCGCCGCGGTATGGTGAGGCCACTCGGGGGATCAAATGACATTGGATGAAGCCGGAGCGCTGAGCCAAATTGCAGGTGCGATCGGTGTCATCGCTTCGCTCATCTTCGTGGGTTTGCAGATCAGGGACAACTCGAGCGCGGTCCGGTCCGCTACGGCGCAGGCGGTCCACGACAATTATGCAAGCTGGTACCTTAGCCTGTCGAACAATGAGGCCGCTCTCGCGACCTCCGCCAAGGGCTTTGTCGATTTGAACGCTTTGTCGCCGGCTGAGAAAGCGCAATTCGTGTGCACCATGATGGCGTTCCTGTCGCATTCGCAAAACGCCTTCCATCAATGGCGAGAAGGGCATCTGTCCGATGGTCTTTGGGCAGGGTGGGAAGCCTTGATGATGAATCTGGTCAATACACCCGGGGGCGCGGCGTTCTGGGCTGAGCGCGGATACGTGTTCGGCGCTGAATTCCAAGGTCACGTTGCCGAGATCATGACACGTCAACCCAACCCGCGAGCACGAGCGTTTGGCGTCGTCCCAGTTACTCACGTGACGGGGGGTGTGAACCACTCGCCCACGAGCGACTGACGCATTTCGGCGATGGCACGCCGTTGTGAAGGCGAGGGTGTCGGCGGCGGCTTTGAATCTAGTAAGCCATTCGGCGAAATCGACGCTACGGCTTACGCTGGTCCTTAGCAGTCGCTCGTCGGAGTCACGAGGCGTCACAAACGAAAAAAGCCCCGGCTCGCGCCGAGGCTCTTAGTCCTTGGACCGCCATTTGACTTTAGAAGATCGCACCCAAACGGCCGAAGCCCGCATTGCGTACGAGGCCGGCGCCCGAACGATCGCGGTCAAACAGCGTCCCACCGAAATTGTGGCGGACGCCAATCGACAAAGTCTCGGCGTCGACGCCATCAAAGTCGGTTGTGCTGTAACCGCCGTACACGCTGATAGGCATTGCTGCGAATTGGTATTCGCCGTTTATGCCAATCGACGTTGCGTCACTACCGCCTTCGATCTCGAAGAGCCCCACACTTCCGCCAATCGAAAAATTGTCGGTGACGAAGTGAGTAACGCCAAGGTCGAACGCGGTTAGCGCTGCGTCCACCTCCTCTGAATCCGACCAGCTTAGTGCGGCGTCCAGCGTGGTGCGGTCCAGATAGAGCGCACCCCCTGCGCCAAGCGTATAATAGTCCGGCTAGCAGCCAGCGTGCTAAACGCTGGCTGAGTTCGTGGTGGGCATTGCACGCCGCTGTTTGGGCGACTTGGACGTGGAAGATGTGGGTGTACCGCAACAGTAGGTCGTGCAGATGCGGCGCATGGGCGGCGCCGTCCTTCAGCGCGGTCGCGGGCATCCGATAAGCGTCGCCGCCGGTTTGACACATTGCGCAGGTTTAGGACGCGCGCGCGTTAATGAGGGCCGTGGCGAAGCTAAATGGCATCGCAGGACGGACGCTCAGCTCGCAGGCCGACTCGCTCGCCAGTGCAAATTCGCGGAGCTTGGCGAGGACATGGTGCCTGAGGGAAGGCAGGGCGCAAGGGGCCTCATCGCCCTCGCTAATCGTTATCATGCTCAATGCGCAATAATGTGCCGCATGCCTTGCAATGCACCGCGTCAGGCTCGTGACGCAACAAGCCGCAGGTCGGACACGAATGCACTACCTTGCCAGAGCGCATCGCGACCTGAATTAGACGAAAGAACAGCGACACGCCTCCGATCATGATGATGATTGATAGCCCGCGCCCCCAAAAGCCTGGCAATACGACATCGCCGAAGCCGGTCGTGGTGAGCGCGGTCACGGTGAAGTAAAGCGAGTCCATGTAGGAGCCGAGTTCCGGCACGCGCGCGGCGAAGGCGGTATGCACCAGCGCCGCCATCATGAAAATGAAGACCACCAGGTTGGTGATGGCTTTCACCGTTTCTGCAAGCTGCGTATCGGCCCACTTTCCCTGAGCGATTACACGCCAGAATGCCCTGCCATGAATGAGCGAATAGGCGCGAAGAATGCGGAGGAAGCCAAGGTTTGCCGCGTAGGTCGGTACGATCAGCGAGACGAGAACGATGAGATCAACCCAGACGATCGGCCGTTTGAGCCACGCCACGACGCTTGAAAACGCCCACGCCCGAGCCGCCAGGTCGAGCGCAAGCACGAGCGCAATAGTATAGTCAAACGCCAAGTAGGCGCCGCCGCGTTCCAAAAACGGAGACACTACAAAGAACGCGATCAACAGGACGTCGAACGCCAGCCACGCCGTCTGAAAGGTGACGGCCGCCCTGGATCGGCCTTGATATAGTTCATGGAGCCGCGCGCGCGTAGGCGACATCATTGTGCGCGCGCCATAGTGGCGTCCAGCTTAGCCAAGTGGCGATAGGCCGCCAGCTTATTGTGAAGGGCTGCGTGAGCGTGCAGCTTGGCAAGATTGCGCCCCATGTGCTCCAGCACGCTCAACTTATCTGCGCTCGCTTCACGCATCTGATCAAATGCGGCGTCGAACATGTGGTTGATTGTTGGCGTAGGTCCAAAGACGCGCGCCACACCCGCCCCATCGCGCCAGACGCCGCTCGGATCGTACCGCTGCGTGAGACGTGACAGCGCCAATGTCAGCCGGTCGAGCACCGCCATCGCAGTGTATTCATCGTTTATGCCTGGCGAGAGAGCACGCAATCCGATTTCGACCAGTTGGCGGATGATCCATTCAGGATCTTGTCCAGAAGTCCTATGCGCGGAAATGACGACGGCTTTCTTCAACGCGCGAACCAGATCGTCGCGCGACGCGCCGTCGCCGTGCGCGTCTGTTTCCCCGGCGATGATGTGCGTTCCGGCGTAGGAATGAAGAACGATGATCGCGCCCAAGTCGGCCATATCCTTGGCGAGACCCTCATAGTCCACGAATTGCACGTAGCCTCGGTCGTCGAGGGCAAGATTGCATCCACCCGACGGCGTCGTCTCCGCGCATTTCTTTGCTCGCTCAGGGAAGGCACGCTCCAGCGCCTTGTCTAAGTCCTCGCCGATGCGCGCGATCACGTGGTCGGCGACGACAGAACGAGCAAGCCAGTGGACGAAGAAAAGCAGCGTTACGACGCTGGCGAGCACCAAGGCGGTTCCGCCCGTAATCGCGAGGTTGGGAGCGCCGCCCCCGGGCGAGCCGTCAAGGGCGCGCAGTAGAAGCAAAAGATAGACGACGGTGCCGAGGAACAGCCCCAGCGCCATCTGGGTGCCGCGATCGCTCATGAAGGCGCCGATAAGGCGCGGGCCAAGCTGCTGGGCCGCGAGCGTTAGCACGACCATTGTAATAGAGAACGCGAGTGCTGTCAGTGTGATCATCGCGCCGACGAGGCTAGCCGCGAACTGGGGGGCCTGCTCGGCGGTTCCGGCGTAAAGCCAAGCGATGTTCGAGGTCCAGGGCAATTCCAGGTTCAAGGCGAAAAGCGCAAGCACTGCACAGCCAGCCGCGATCGCCAGGGGCAATGCCCAAAGGCTGTCGGCGACGTTGCGCCACCATGAGAGGAATCTGGCTAGCACGAGCGACCCGTTGAGCGGGCCATCTTCGTCGGGTGGCCAAACCGAAGAGGGTGTGATGCAAGCATCATTCGACCGGCCGTTGCGGATTTAGCAAGTCGTCCTCGGGAGTCTGGCGCCGTTCAGCTGAAATCGTATCGTCCAGATAATCGTCCGGCTCTACCGACGCCGCCTCAGCGACAGTCGAGCGCGCCGGTCGTGCCGGGGTGTCGAGCGATTTGACGTCACTCCTTTTCGGAAGCGGCGTCGCGCCGGGCATCTCGTCGATCCGCAGCCTATATATCGGCTCTGGAAGTGTGAAGCCGGCGGTTTCGATTGCCTGCTTTGTTGCGCGGATCGCCTGACTGCGGCCTTTGAGAAAATCGGTCTTGTCCTGATCGATCCAAGCGCTGAATTGCAACACGATGTTGCTATCTCCGACTGACACGATGATTCCGGCGGGGAGCGGCGTATCAAGAGAGAACGGGAGATCACACAGCGCTTGCACTCCGACCCCGATCGCGTCGAGCGGATCATCTTGAGCATCGACGCCCAGCTCAAAGGTCAAGCGACGCTGCGGGTTGCGCGTGTAGTTGAGGATGACGGCTTTGAATACAGTGGCGTTCGGAATGCGCAGGTGATTGCCATCGAGCGTCATCAGGATCGTCGCGCGTGAGGTGAGGCGAACGACTTTTCCTTCATCCCCGTCGATCACAACATGGTCGTTGGCGCGAAACGGCTGACGCAGGCTCAACATGATGCTCGAGATGTAGTTCTCCAGGGAGTCGCGGACCGCGAACCCGAGTGCAAGGCCGATCACGCCGGCGCCGCCTAGAATGGTTCCTATGAAGGTTGTGGCGCCGACGAGATTGAGCGCGACAATGAGAGCGACGATAAACCCCGTCACGCGTATTGCCTGCGCAAGCAGCTCGCCGACGAACGGGTTTGGCGAAAGGCGCCGCCAAAAGCGCGACCACGATGCAATCCACCATCCGAACGCCGCTATGAGTGCAAATGCAACGAGCGCCAAGAGGATCAGCGGGGCGGCGCCTATCGCTTGTTGTGTGAGCGCGTTCGCCCGCCGGAAGAAGGGCGATACCCGCTCTCCGACATCCACAGAGGCCGTGGTGTCGTTTTGCACCGCTACGACGCCTCTGACCCGAAGGGCAATCTCCTCTACTTGTTGCGAACCCTCCTGGTCTCGAACTTCGCCGGAAAGCGTCACAACCCCTTCCGATACGGCGACCTCAACGGCGGAAAGCCCTTCGATCTGATCGTAGATGCGGTCGAGACGCTGCCGAATGTCGTCGTCGGTGTTGGTTTCGGCGGTTGCCTCAATCGCTTGGGGAACTGGGGCGGATTGCTCTTGGGCAGGTTGCTGTGCGGTCGCTGGCGTGTCGATGGTGACGAAACAAAGGAGAAGGCTTGCGGCCCAAAATATCAACGTGCGCGGCGGCGGCGCGTCTGTGCCCGTCAATGCGGGCAGAATAAATACTGGCCTTGCTCGGGGTGCCTTCGCGTCTTTATCGTGGTTTAGTGGCGCGCCGTACGCGCGGCTTGAGCGCACGCGGGGCCTCATGGTGCTCAGTGCGCCGCAGCGCTGGCGGCGGTTTTGCGGCAGGGCTTCGGTTGCAATCATTGTTGAACCTTGCATGACGGTTTTCGCATACTCGGTTGGCATGCTTGGCCAACAGGTGAACGCGCCGTGCGTTCCGCTGGGTGGCTTCAAGGTCCCTCGCGCAGACCTCAATGCGTATGCGGATTGCATGCGACATTTAGCGTGGGTGATGGGTGGATATGGCCCTGCCGCGCCTATACGGGATGATTGGGGGGTGCACCGAGGCCTATTTTAATATCGCAGCCAGGCTGCCGTCACTTTGAAGGTAGACGACCAGAGCTTGGTTGAGTTCTTCTACGCCTTCAGTGCGCGCGGCCTGCAGAATTTCGCCTTCGGTGATCCGCTCGCGACGCATGGCGTGTTTCCGCAGCTGACCGTCTTTCAGCAGCACCGTGGTCTTTGCTCGTACGATGTGGCGGAAGCGTGCGCTCCGCACTGAGGTGAAAGTCACGATCCATTGGAGGCTGATGAGGGTGGCGACCGCGAGCACGCCCTCCAATAGCGGCGTGTCCTTCGAAAGGATTTGTGTTGAAAGCGTAGAACCAAGCGCGACAGTTATGACCAGGTCAAAGGCATTAAGTTTGGTGAGTGTGCGCTTGCCCGACACGCGGAGAAAGGCAACGAGCGCCACGTACGCGATTGGCGCAACGATGAGTATGCGAGCAAGCCCCTCCCATCCGTCGAAAAAGACCGGAAACTCCATGATCAACTCTTCTTATACCTCAGGCACGCGTTCGCGCGGCGACCTTGCAATTGCCATGCGATGACTAGGCCGAGCGCGTATAGAGCACCGCGCCCGCGAGGTCAGGGAGTCAAGTGATGCGCGGTCGATCCGTTCCGCCAGCCATTCACGCTGTAAGCGCCGGCGGAACCTCCGTGAAGCTGTTTGAGGCTGCGAACGCGATCCAGCGTGTAGCGCTTGCACGGGAGTTTCATCGGATGGAACAACGCGCTTTAATGAGCCGTTAGATATGAACTCCCCAAACGAACAAGGCGACGTAGATGAAACCGAAGAACATCTGGGTGACGACATTTGATGGGGCCTCGGCCCGGGTGTTTAAATTCGCCGCCTCACCTCGTCGTTTGGAAGAAATCGTCGGCGAGCGGCGCGATGGTCCCCATAAACCGCATTTCGACGAACGCGCCGGAAGGGTTTATTCCAGAGTCGGCTCAGGACGAAGCAGCGTGGAGCCGCACAGCGACGCGGAGCGAAATCTGGAGGATGATTTTGTGAAGTCATTTGCGGAGCACCTGACGGCCAAATTGGCCGAGGGCGCCTTTGACGAACTGATCGTCGCTGCGGGCCCACGTGCCCTAGGCACCTTCCGCACCGTCGCGCCCCGCGCCCTGGCTGACAAAGTTACACGCGAAGTGCGCGGCAACTACGTCAACGGCGATCAGAGCCGATTGCTCGACGCGCTCGCCGCCGAGACCGGTTCGAGCGAGTGACGTTGAGCGTCCGAGGCTCGGCCGCGATAGGAGACAAGAGTCCGTAGGCCACCCTGGGGGACATTGGATTCGCGGCACTTGCGCTAGTGCGTGTCGTTCAAGCGTCCCAATTGCGTCTCGATCGAGGTCGCCAACTTCTTGGCCGCGCCCTTGACAGCTTGATCCAAAGTCGAGGCGTGGTCGCTCACCGCGATCGGCTTGCGGCCCTCTAGGCGCGCTTCCATCATGCACCGTTTGTCGCCGCTGCTATCAGCTTTCTTGCTGATCTCTTCCCCGACATGAACTTCGACACGGGTGATCTTGTCGGTGAAACGACTGAGTGCATGCTTGACAACCCCTTTGACATGATCGGCGAGTCGCTCTTTCCCGTCGATGTTGCGGTCAGTGCTAAACTCGATGTGCATGGGGTATCCTCTGATTTGAAATGGACAGATTAGTGCTCGCCGTCACGCCGCACGTCCCATCACTAAGGCGGTGTTGTACGTCAGGCGCGGTTTATTTGCGCCTTCAGCGTTCGCGCTCGGATCAGCGCAGCCAGAACCTCCATCTCCGCAACGAAATGGGGGCCGTCGTTGACGTCAATTTCGACCGTGCAGGTATCGCTTCCATCTTTGCGCAACGAAATGCGGAAGTAAGGCGTCGATGCCGACCCTGACACCGCCGCGCGCTCATATTCGGCTCTTATATAGTCCATATCGCAGAGCAGCTCGGCCATGTGTGCTTCCTGTGTTGCTATTTCTGGATTGCGGGGTGTCTGGCTTGTCGCCTCAGAGAGATCTGCTCATGAAATGACTTACTGCGCACGAAACGTCCGTGTTGGCGCCGCTGCGTCCGTTGCGCTTGTGCCGTTGCGTTCGGTGATGGCCAAGACTTGTCTACGGAGCTCATCGCAAACTCCAATGGGAATAACAAGTGCGGGACGGTGAGGTTCCCCTGGCAGTTCCTCCGGTCGAGCGCGCAGACGTTCCTGATGAGCGCGAGAGGGTCGAGTTTAGCCGGCTAGCGCATGCGCTGACTTACTCTTTGCGTCCGTTGACAGCTTGCCTTGATGTACCCGCCAGTGCCGCCCATGCTTATCTGCCGGAGATCGCATGGCCGACTACGTCATTGTCTATTTTAAGCTGGGCTCTCACCCGAGCAGCAGCCCGTGGAGCGGTGACTTGGAGAAGGCCAAGACGATGGCGCGAGACGGCTTGGTTCGCCGGGGCGCGGACGAATGGCAAATTCGATCCGACACTTTGGACGGCCCGATTGTTTGGCGCGAGCGACGAGATTGCTAAGTGACAGCTTTCGGACCGAAGAAATCTTATTGAACGAGTGCCGCCTTTCGGCGACATCAGGCCGGTGTTCGTGGCTGACGCCAGCGTCACGAATTGAGCGACTTCGCCAGTCTTGATTTATTTCGCGGAGGCTGACCGGCCCCCATTCGCGCGTCCGGGTTCAGTGTTAGTTCATCGCGCCCTCCATTTCTAGTTTTCCGACGAGGCGCTGACCCAGCCCCTTCAAACGCGTCCAGCCTGAGAGTTAGGATGGACTGGATTTTGGAGGAAGATCATGCCGCGGAAGCGTTACACGCCCGAGGAAATCGTCGCGAAGCTACGGCAAGTTGAAGTGATTACGGCGCAAGGCGGCTCGGTTGCGGATGCAGTGAAGAGCATCGGCGTGACGGAGGTGAGTTACTATCGCTGGCGCAGGGAGTTTGGCGGGCTGCGAACCGACCAGGTGAAGCGGATCAAGGAATTGGAGATGGAGAATTTGCGGCTGCGGAAGGCGGTGAGTGATCTGACGCTTGATAAATTGATCCTCAAGGAAGCCGCCTCGGGAAACTTCTAAGCCCCGCCCGTCGCCGGGCCTGCGTCGAGCACGCACAGCAGAAGCTGGATATTTCGGAGCGTCGCGCGTGCGCGGCGCTTGGACATTATCGCTCGACGCAGCGCCGGACGCCGAAGACGCCCGACGATGAAGCGGGGCTGATCGAGGACATTGTCGAGCTGGCGCGCACTTACGGGCGCTACGGGTATCGCCGCATCCGCGCGATGCTGAAAACTGCCGGCTGGAACGTGAGCGTCAAGCGCGTCGCTCGCATCTGGCGGCGGGAGGGGCTGAAAGTACCGATGAAGCAACCGAAACGCGGCCGTCTGTGGCTGAACGACGGCTCGTGCGTGCGGCTGCGTGCGGAGCGGCGCAACCACGTCTGGGCCTATGACTTTGTCGAGGAGCGGACCCATGACAATCGCAAGATCCGCATGCTGTGCGTGGTAGATGAATTTACACGCGAAGCGATCGCCATCCGCGTGGCGCGACGGCTGAACTCGAGCGACGTGATCGACGTGTTGGCTGATCTGATGATCACGCGCGGCGCGCCCGAGCATGTGAGAAGCGACAACGGTCCGGAATTTGTCGCCATCGCCGTGCGCGAGTGGATCGCCAAGGTCGGCGCCAAGACCGCCTACATCGAGCCCGGCAGCCCGTGGGAGAACGGCTACGTCGAGAGCTTCAACGGCAAGCTGCGCGATGAGCTGTTGAACCGAGAGATTTTCTACACGCTCCGTGANCGCTCCGTGAAGCGCAAGTGCTGATCGAAGCTTGGCGGCGTCACTACAACGGTGTGCGTCCACACTCTGCGCTCGGATGGAAACCACCCGCGCCGGAGACACTCGTCATGCCGGCTTGGCCGCTGCGCCTCGTCGGAAAACTAGAAATGGAGGGCGCGATGAACTAACACTGAAACCGGACGCGCGAATGGGGGCCGGTCAATCGGCGATGGACCGAATAAGGTGTCGCTAAAGACTGCCTCCGAAGTCGAACGCGGAAGTGAGGGGCTCGACTACGACGGCGTACGCAAAGTGATCAAGACTGTCTTGCTCACTGTTGCGAGCAAGGACTCAACTCTTCGAGTCTTTGATCTTCGTGCGCAGCGCCTGCTGCTGTTCGCAGCCGACCTTGTCTTCACCAAGAACGAGGCCGATCAACGCGATGAGGTGAAGGCGGCAATCAATCTGAAGGTGGCGTCCTGGCGCAGCGACAACTACACGGTTCGCGATCCCGTAGTTGCTTGGCTGATGATGCAGGAGAACAGCAAAGCGCGAAAAGGCGACGACAAGGTCGCGCTTGGTTTTGCCGTCGCCGGCGCGTTTCCCCGTGCGATGTCGACACAAGCAGGGTTGAAGGTTTATTTCGGCGCCAAGCATATCGCTGCGTTGGCGCGTGAGGAAATGCGCATTCGGGCATTGCCGGAAAACGAGGTCTTGGCCGAAGGCTCCAATGCGCAAGCTGCCGCCGTTGCGAAGAAGGCGGCAAGTGTCGGCCTCTACGCGACGAACGTGCGCGACCTTGCCGCCGAAGTGCAAAAGATCATCTCGCACACCTTGTGGCAGGTCAGCATCCCTGCCGCGAACTGGGAGAACGGCGCGGACCGCGCGCGCGTTCTGCGCCTCGCGGCACTCGGATACTACGCCACCGACTACGCTCGTGTATCGATGGATGAGTTCGTGGCGTTCCTGCAGGATTTCGCCAACGGATTTCTCGATCGGGATATGCCTGGGCCCGGAAGTTTGCGCGGTGCGCGGCTCAGCCGGCGGCAAGTTGAGAACGCCGTTGCGGAGTGCTTTAGCTTCGCCCGCTTCGAAGCCAACACGGAAGATGTCTTCGATCTCGACGCACCTTTCGCGTACTGGTCGGATCATGGCGACATGGGCGGCAAGTCAGTGGCGCAGGCAATCTATCAAGAGTTGATGGATTTGCGGCAGAAGGCGCTGGCGCATTTCGACTCTGCGGTAGGGGCGATCTCGTGGCTGCGTTACAAGGACCTCTATTTCCCCGGGAAGGACCCGGCAGTGTCGGAGGCGTACAAGGCGAAGGAATTTGCTTGGCGCCATTTCCGCATCTTCAATTTCTATGATGCCGAACGGTACATGGGGAAAGCGTCCGCGCTCTTGGCGCGCAGGCTTGAGACCATCGCGACGGACGAGAAGAACATCGCGAAATGGCGCGAAGAGTTGCGATTGGAGTCAAAGCGCCGCGAGTCTGTTTGACCCATTGCGGCGCGCTTGGCTAACCTGCGGCGAAACCGCGGGGAGACGCTGGCCCTTGGCTGCAGTACACACCAAGGCAGCTAGTCGGCCATTCTCGTCCTTGATCGTCCATTGAAGTGTCGTGGCCAGCCGTGCCATGAAGCGTGGCGTATTCTAGTAGCGTTTGAACGTTCGCTATCGCTCGTACACGAGGCGGCGATGTCTCTCTGCCCGCCAGCTGCTGCCTTAGTTCCGTAGGCGCGGCTGCTGGAAAGGTTCCAGGTCGTGTTTCGGATGACTGCATGATCAAGCATTTTGGCTGGAGCGGCGCGCTTGAGGCCGCTTTCGCGGCGCATGCCGCGGCGGGCTGGTTGCCTGCGCGGGTTGTTGCGCATCATCGCGGCCTTTGGCGTTTGGTGACGCAAACGGGAGAGTGCGCGGGACGGCTGAGCGGGCGCTTTGCCGCCGAGGCTGCGGCCGGTGAGCATCCGGTAGTTGGCGATTGGCTCGCGATTAGCCGGGTCGATGACGATGGCGATGCGCTGATCCAGGCTGTGATGCCGCGGAAGAGCGCGTTCACACGCCGGGCGGCAGGTGGTGTCGGCGTGCAGGTCGTCGCCGCTAACGTCGATGTTGCGCTCCTCGTCGCTGCGTTGAATGACGATTTCAATCCGCGGCGGCTTGAGCGCTACCTGGTGGCGACGCGTGATAGCGGCGCTGCGCCTGTCATTGTGCTGACCAAGTTGGACCTGAGCTCAGATGCTGCGGCCCAGCGCCAGGCGGTGGATGATATTGCGGCTGGCGCGCCTGTCATGACGCTTTCTGCGCTGACCGGGGAGGGACTAGGCGCCCTCGATCAATGGCTAAAGCCAGGTGTTACGGCGGTGCTGCTGGGAAGCTCGGGCGCAGGCAAATCCACGTTGCTGAACGCGTTGGCGCGTGAGGCATTGATGTCGACCGGTGCGATCCGTGAGGCCGATGACCGAGGCCGCCATACGACGACGCATCGGGAGCTGTTTCGTTTGCCCAGCGGCGCGCTGCTGATCGACACACCGGGCATGCGCGAACTTGGCTTGGTCGCCGATGAGGCGGCGCTCGATGAAAGCTTCACCGATATCAAGGCGCTTGTCGCTGCCTGCAAATTTTCCGATTGCACGCATGTAGCGGAGCCTGGTTGCGCCATTCTCGCGGCGCTGGCTGATGAGAGTTTGAGCGCTGCTCGTTGGCAATCGTATTTGAAGCTGCAACGCGAACTCGCTTTTGTCGTGCGCAAGGACAATCCAGCGGCGGTAGCAGCGCACCGCGCGCAATGGAAGCAGATCAACAAGAGTCAACGCGCTAAGTACAGACAGCGGCGCGATAGCGAAGATGGCTGACGGCGGAGGCCCGCGCATGGGCACTAGTCCGTTCAGCATAGTCCGCTCGGCATAGCGCGCACGTTTCGCACTGCAACGAGAGCGGCGGCGTGGCTGCGCATTGCCGAACGCTTAAGCATGACAGCGTAAGCTTTGCGACTGGGCGCTCCGCGGAGCCTCGACTTATCAGCGCATGGTCGAACTGAATGATGCTTCCAAATGGCGCCGTCTTGAACGAGCCGATGAGCGGCGATGCGCCGTCACGCACCAGCGTCGATGCGGCCGACTTTGTGCAAACTCTTCCGGCGCTCGAAAAAGATCTCGCGGTCGGCCGTTGGCTTCGCATTAGCTCTGGCGTCCTGACCGGCGTCTTGAGCCTGCTCTGGCTTCCAATAATCTATCCCATGGTCGCGCTTGCACTGGTCGTGCTTCAAGAGTTCGTGATTTTCCCGGTTGGCCTCAGAAAAATCGTTGTCGCGCGCGCCGCTCGCGATCCTCTCGGGGCGCATCGCGCATATGCGCTTTTGCTTGTCACTGGCGGCGTCTCTTATGCAGCGGTTTGGCTGCCGACGCTCTTGGTTGGCGGACTGATTGGCGGCTTCGTCGCCACCGCTTGGGTGTGGGGCGCGATCATTCACAATCTGGTCTATTTTTCCCGCGACCGGATGTCTTTTGTCGCCGCCATCAGTCCGCACGTGATCGCGCTCAGCGTCGCGCCGTTCTTCATCGTGTTGCCCTGGTGGCAACCCTTTGTTCTGCTGGCCGTCACCGCTCAGGCTTTATTCGTGGCGCGGTTCTCGTGGGCGGATCGAGATCGCCTGGTGACACAGATGGCGCGTGATCACTTTGCGCGCCTGCAAGCGGAAGAGGCCAGCACGGCGAAATCGCATTATTTGGCCAACATGAGTCACGAATTGCGCACGCCGCTCAACGCCATTATCGGCTACAGCGAAATGGTCGTCGAGGAGGCGGAAGACGCATCGCTCCACGTGATCGAGGCCGACGCCCGACGCATCACCGACGCCGCCCATCACTTACTGAAATTGATCAACGGCATACTCGATCTTTCGAAGATCGAAGCGGGGCGGATGGTTCCGGAGATCGACAATTTCGATGTCGCGCAACTGGTTTCCGAGGTCATGGAAACGGTGCGGCCTGCCGCCGCCGCCAATTCGGTGACGCTGCAAGGAGGGTGCGCGACGACGTTCGGCATAGCTGCGAGCGACGGGTTCAGGATCAAGCAATGCTTGTTGAACCTGATGTCCAACGCGATCAAATTTTCCAAGGGAGGCTCTGTCTCTCTGAGCGTTGAACGCCAAACGACCAACGATCAGCCAGCGCTGAAATTCATCGTCTCTGATACGGGCATCGGCATGACGCCCGCTCAAATTCAAAAGCTGTTTCAGCCGTTCGAGCAGGCCGATGCGTCGACGACGCGCCTGTTTGGGGGCACTGGCCTTGGCCTAACGATTACGCGAAGCATTGCGCGTTTGCTCGGCGGCGACGTCACTGTCGGTTCGGAGACGGGGCGCGGCTCTACCTTTACGCTTCTTGTGCCAGACTTCTATTGCGGCGCTTCTGATGTCTGTGAGATTCAAGCGCAGCCAAAATTCGCGGTCTCAGCCGCAGCCTGATGACGACGAACGGCGCACCAGGGGGTGTGCGTGGCGGCGTGCGAAATCCCACTGAGTGTGCGGTATCGGACCTAAACCGAGTCAGGGCGGATCAGCTGCTAAGCTAGATTCGTGGAACTTGCGCTCGTTTCGAGGGCGCGTGCGGTTGGGCGCTTTGGAGCTCTTGCCACGTTGAGGCGGAGCCGATGTCAGTCGCAAACTATCGCAACCAGCTTTTGCTTGGCTTAAGCAAAGCAGACCGCCGCTTGCTGGCGCCTTCGCTTGAGCCGGTGGAGCTTGAGCTTCGCCGATCGATTGAGAAGCCAAACACGCCGATCACGCACGTCTATTTTCCCGAGAGCGGGATCATTTCGGTCGTGGCGACGGCGGCCCAGCAGCAAATCGAGGTGGGCTTGATCGGCCGCGAAGGCATGTCGGGGACGGCGGTTTTGCTCGGCGATCACCGCTCGCCCAGCGACGTTTATGTGCAGTTGGCGGGGACCGCGAACCGCATTTCGACGAAGCATCTCACGCAGGCATTGGAGGCGAGCAAGACTTTGCGCGAACGGCTGCAGCGTTACGCCTATGTCTTCATGGTGCAGATCGCGCAGACAGCGTTTGCGAACGGCACGGCCAAGATCGACGCGCGTCTCGCACGCTGGCTTCTAATGGCGCATGACCGGCAAGACGACGATGAATTGTTTCTGACCCACGAGTTCATTGCGGTGATGCTGGGCGCGCGCCGGCCCGGCGTCACCGATGCGTTGAATAAGCTTGAGGGCAAAGGGCTGATCACCGCAGAGCGTGGCGTTATTCGCATTGTCCGCCGCAAGGGCCTAATTGCGCTCGCGGGCGGCGCCTATGGCGTCGCTGAAGCAGAGTATGCGCGTCTCCTCGAATAGCGCGCTCTGTCACTTGGCTAACAGGCGGTCGAACTCCTTCTTGGAAACCGCGTAGCACTCGCACGACAGGTTCTTGAGTCCACGGCGATCGAGAATGGTGACGATTCCACGCGTATATTCGATCAGCCCGGCCCGTTGCAGCGCGCCGGCTGCGCGCGTCACCCCGGTGCGCTGAACGCCGAGCATCATGGCGAGGAATTCTTGCGTTAGCAAAAACTCCTCCGACTCCATACGGTCGTGGGTCATGAGCAACCATCTGCAACAGCGTTGCTCGATATTGTGAAAGTGATTGCAGGCGGCCGATTGGGCGACCTGATTGAACAGCGCATGCACATAGCGCAGCATCACGGCGCGCATGGTGGCGCTGGCTGCCAACTCCGCCTTGAAGCGCGCCGCCGGCATGCTGAGGCCGACGCCGGGCACTTGCACATAGACGCTGGTGGGCGCCTGCTTGTCGCCAAGCACGATGGGAAGGCCCACCAGGCCCTCATTGCCGATGGTGCCGACTTCCGCCGCCTGACCGTTGCTCATTGTGTTCACCAGCGAGCCCACGCCAGTCTCGATGAAATACACGGTCTCGACCGGCTTGTGCGCTTCGTAGAGCGACTGGCGATAGGTGAGCGGAGCGCGCGTGAGATGCGGCCGCAGTCGGCCGTAATCCTTCGCGGACAATAGCGCGAGCAATCGGTTGACCGGCGCTTCCAGACTTCCGCGTGCCATTGATTATGTCCCTTCGGCCCTCTCAGGCGCTCCCGGCAAACGAAGAGGGGAAGCGGGCCGCGCCGCTACCTTTAGAACAACGCGGGCGCGCATCCTGAAGGTCCCGCATGTACGATATCAGACATTGTGAGTGGGCGTGGAGCGGGAAGGGGCGCAGCACTATTGGGCGCATCTCTCAAACGAGAGCCCCGGTGCAGGCAGCGACCGCTACCTGTTGTGTTCGAGGTTGCTCGGTTCGACCTAATGGTGCTTCTGGCGGTCGCGAGAGCACCGGCATCGACACTCCGGGCCATTGTGTGCGGAACCGCACATACTTGATCTCGAATAAGGCGCACGATTGTTTCGGGCTTAGCGTGGGGAGGGGGCGAGTGTCTGGGTCGGCAAAGGAAGGTCAGACCATGACCACTTTAGACGCACCCCGCACCGGCGCTGCTCAGCCGGCGCGGATGGTCGAGAAGACGCGCAACGTCGTGCCTTACGAATGTGAACAGCACGACGGCGTCTGTCCGGTTACCGAATTGCGCGGAGCGCTAGCACGCGAGGCGGCGCTGCTACGCGAGCGAGACGCGCTGATCGAACGAGAGTCTACGCTTAGCCGGGAATCGAACCACCGCTTCTTGAACAATCTACAGATGGTCTCGAGCTTGCTATCGATGCAAAGTCGGGCCGCCGGCAGTCCCGAGGCCGCTTCGGCCCTGGAGCTTGCGGCGGATCGGGTCTCCACGATCGGCCGCATTCATCGCCATCTGCACTCCGTCGATCGCGTCGAAACCGTCGCCTTCAAACACTTCACTGAAGAACTGTGTCGCGATGTCATGGCCATGATGTCGCTGGAGGGGTGCGCCGCTCGGCGCATCATGGTCGAAGGCGTTGAACTTCAGCTCCCGACGACCATCGGAATCCCGCTCGGCTTCATCGTCAGCGAATTGATTACGAACGCCGTCAAGTATGGCGACGGGTCGATTACGGTTCGTCTCGCGCCGGACGCGCGTATAGGCTGGGCGCTTTCGGTCGAGAACGAGGGACCCGCCCTAGCGGAGGGATTCGATCCTGCCGAGAGCAAGGGCCTCGGCATGCGCATCATTCGATCGTTTGTCCGCTCGATTGAAGGCGAGCTCTGCATCAGCCGCTGCGACAATAACGAGGGCGCGCGTTTCACCGTCCTGTTCGCCGCGCCGTAGTCAGCGCACCCGAGGCGCCGATCGACCGCCTGTGCTTCAATCGGTGCGAGAGCGGCCGGGCTCTTCGCGCGCCCTGCGTTCGCTGAGCAGAGCTTCGAGGGTTTCAACCAATTGGCGCACGCGAAAAGGCTTTGAGATCGCGGTGTTGGCGCCGAGGCTGCAGGCGATCTCTTTGAGCGGGCGCCCGTCGACGATGCTTTGGCCAGAGATGGCGATGATAGGCGTGTCCGGCCAAGCTAGTCTGGCTTCGGGGATGAACTGTGCGCCGTTCGTGCCGGGCATGTTCATGTCGGTGACGATGGCGTCGATCTGGATGCGGCTTGCGACGTCGAAGCCCGCTGCGGCGCCCGGCACCGGATGCACCTCATAGCCAGCATCGCGCAGGCCGAGCGTCAGCGCGTCGCGCACCATGAAGTCGTCATCGATCAAGCAAATGCGCGTCGGCATGGTTCACCCGG
>QBMO01000054.1:0-14117 GCA_003242075.1 Alphaproteobacteria bacterium | reverse complement strand
TGCTTAAGACGCCATTATGCGTAAGTGAGCGAACGCACTGCGGACGCAGCAGCACTCGCTCAGCGGGTCGAACTAATGTTCTCGTTACCATGCGTCTCTCGATAGGAATAGGCTGCACCTGTCGAAACGATTCTCGCGTGCGCGCCATGAGCCTGCTTTCGCGCGCGCGGTGCAGTAGCTAATCTGATCGTGTCCTCCAAGCGCAGTTGGCGCGCGCCGCCAATCACAAGGTCAATGCATGAGCGCCGACGCAGCATATTCGGCCACACTCGCGGCCCGCATTGATGCAGCGCAAGCCGAAGAAAACCCGGAAACAGAGGCGATCTTAGGCCTAGACGCGCAGTCATGCGTGGTTTTTCTGGATCATGTCGCGGAGCGTTGGTTCGGCTGTTCGAGTAATGACGCTTACGGAAAAAGTGTCAGCGGCTTCATTCCACACTGGTCGCCTTCGGCGCTGGCCGGAGCGCCTCTGTCGCTAAGTGTAACGCGCGCTTCAGGTGAGGTGCTTGATCTCCAAGCGCGCGCGACACCTGCCGCGACGCCGCTGGGCGAGGTCTGGACTGTCATCTTGCGATCCAAGCCTAATGAGCGCGCGCTTGCAGCGCAGGTTGCGCGTCTGAAGCGACTCTATGCGGCGCGCAGCGACATCAATCGCGCCATCACCCGCTCGGCCGGCCGGCACGAATTGCTCGAGGCAGTGTGCCGCGCTCTGGTTGAGCAGGGCGGTTGTCGCATCGCGTGGGTCGGCTGGAGAGTGCCGGACTCTGCTGTGCTGACTCCGGTTGCGGAGTGGGGGGATACGACCGGCTTTCTGAAGGCGGTGAAAGTTTATGTTGATGACCGCCCCGAGGGGCGCGGCCTTTCAGGGACGGCGTTTCGCGAGGGCGCACTGCAGGTCAGCGACGATTTTTTGCTTGATCCGCGCTCCAAGCCGTGGCTGGCGACCGGACAGGCGCATGGCCTTCGCTCGGGCGCGGCTTTTCCGATTCGCATGAAGGGCGAGGTTTGCGCCACGCTCAACCTCTACGCAGCCGAGCCGAACTTCTTTCGTCGTCACGAGACCGCGCTGCTAAGCGAAGCCGCTCACGACCTTTCCTACGCGCTCGATCAATTCACGCGCGAGGATGAACGCGACGACGCCGAAGCGCGCGCCCGGCGTGCGCGTCTTTTCGCCGGAGCGCTGATCGAGAGCACGCCAGGCATTCTCTATCTCTATAATGAGCACGGGCGTTTCCTGCGCTGGAACTCGCAGTTTGCGCAGGTTTCGGGCTACTCGAACGACGAAGTCGCGACGATGCACCCGCGGGACTTCTTTCCGGAAAGTCACAAGCCGATCTTCGCCGAGCGGGTGAGCGACGTGTTTGCGCGCGGGGCGTCGTCTCTTGAGGCGCCGTTCTTGACCAAAGACGGCCGCGAGATCCCTTATTTTTTTACCGGCCGCCGCGTGTACTTTGACGGCGTACCCTGCCTGATCGGCATCGGCGTCGATATTAGCGACATCAAACAAGCCCAGAGCGCGTTGATCGAGAGCGAGCGGCGCTACCGAACGACGCTCGATAGCGTGCTTGAGGGGTGCCAGATCGTTGGCTTCGATTGGCGCTATCTCTATCTCAACGAAGCGGCATCGGTGCAAAATCGCCGCTCAAACAGCGAACTGCTTGGCCGCACGATGCAGGAGTGCTGGCCGGGGATTGAGCGCACCGAGCCGTTCGCGATGATCGATCGCTGCATGCGTGAGCGCGTGGCGGAGCACCAGGAGACGGCGTTTGAGTTTCCAAGCGGCGAGATCGGCTGGTTCGATCTGCGCGTACAGCCGGTGCCCGAGGGCGTTTTCATCCTGTCCGTCGATGTAACCGAGCGTCGGCGCGCGGAAGAGACGCTGCGTGCGCTCAATGCCGATCTGGAGCGCACGATTTCCGATCGTACGGAAGCGCTGCGTGATGCGTTGAGCCGCGCCGAGGCGGCCGACAAAGTGAAGTCCGCCTTCCTGGCGACGATGTCGCACGAGTTGCGAACGCCACTCAATTCCATCATCGGCTTCACCGGCATCCTGCTCCAGGGCCTGGCCGGCCCGCTCAATGCGGAGCAGGGCAAACAGATGACGATGGTGCGCGGCAGCGCGCGCCATTTGCTGGCGCTGATCAATGATGTGCTTGATATATCGAAGATCGAGGCCGGCGAGCTTGAGATTTTCAAAGAGCGCTTCGATCTTGGCGATACGGTAGAGCGCGTGGTGGCGCTGCTGCGGCCGATGGCGGAGGCAAAGGCGCTTGATCTGAGCATCGATTGGCGCGCGAGCAGTGCAAAGATCGTGAGCGACCCGCGCCGGGTCGAGCAAATTCTGCTGAACCTGATCAACAATGCGATCAAATTTACTGAGCTCGGGTCCGTGGCGGTGAAAGTCGTCGACGTGCCGTCGCTCTCGGCGAGTGGCGGTATTCGTATCGACGTGACGGACACGGGATTGGGCATCGCGCCCGCACATCTTGTGAGTGTATTTTTGCCCTTCCGCCAGATTGACGCGGGGCTCTCACGGAGCCACGAAGGCACTGGCCTTGGCCTCGCAATCTGCGCGCGACTTGCGGATATGCTGGGCGCTCGGCTTGAGGTGACAAGTGAAGCCGGCGTCGGCAGCACTTTTTCGCTGTTGATGCCTTTTGACCAGGATGCTCCGTCATGACGCGAACGGTGCTGCTGATCGAAGACAACGAGCAGAACCGCTACTTGGCGACGTTCCTGCTCGAGAAGGCCGGATTTGCCGTCACCTCGGCGGCGGACGGGCTGCGCGGAATCGAAATGGCGCGCGAGTCCGTGCCCAGCATCATATTGCTCGATATCCAATTGCCGCGGCTCAACGGCTACGATGTTGCGCAAACCTTGCGCGCGTCGCCTGAGCTGAGCCGCGTGCCGATCGTGGCCGTCACATCCTACGCGATGCCGGGCGATCGCGAGAAGGCGTTGGAAGCAGGCTGCGACGGCTACATCGAAAAGCCGATCGATCCCGAGACTTTTGTCAGCCAGGTTGAACGCTATCTGTCTGGGGCGGGCACGCCATGAGCCGCATCCTCGTCGTCGATGATAAGGAAGAGAACCAATATTATTTGAGCGCCTTGCTGGTGGGGCATGGCCACATCGTGGAGCTTGCCGTCAACGGTGAAGCCGCGCTCGTGAGCGCCCGAAAGGCGCGGCCGGATCTGGTGATTTCCGATCTGCTGATGCCGGTGATGGATGGCTTCACGCTGCTCCGGAACTGGAAGCTGGACGAGACGCTGCGATCCGTCCCTTTCATCGTTTACACCGCCACCTACACCGCGCCCGAAGACGAGCGCCTTGCGCTGGATCTCGGCGCCGATGCTTTCCTGGTGAAGCCGTCGGAGCCCGAAGATTTTATGCTGAGGGTGCAGGGGGTGTTGGAGGCAAGCGCGCGTCAGTCGCCCCGGAGCCCTCGCTTTGCGCCGAATGAGGACGACAGCATCGTGCGCCAGTACAGCACCGCTCTGGTGCGCAAGCTGGAAGAAAAGACCGAAGAGCTCAAGCGGGCCAATAGCGCACTCCAGGAAGTCGCCGCCACCCGCAACGCGATCCTCAACGCGCTGCCCGCCCACACAGCGCTGCTCGACGCCGATGGCGTGATCGTCTCTGTAAACACGGCTTGGAAATCATTCGCGGACAAGGCGGGGCTTCAAAGCGGGCAGTTTCAAGAAGGTGAGAACTATCTTGCCATCTGCGATGCGGCGTCAGGACCATTGGCGGCGGACATGCGCGCGGTTGCCGCCGGTGTTCGAAGCGTGCTGCGGGGCGAGCGGCAGTCATACTCGATCGAGTATTCGAGTCCTGCTCCCGACTCTAAGGAGTGGTTTCGTCTCAGCGTGACGCCGATGGGGGACGGCCACGCCGGTGGCGTGGTCGTCACGCATGTGAACATTTCCGATACCAAGCGTGCGGAGGAGCGTAGCCGAAAGGCGGCGGAGAGGCTCTCGCTCGCGCTGAAGGCTGCTTCGATCGGAATTTGGGAGTGGAGCGCGCACGGCCCCATGCTGTGGGACGAGCGTATGCACGACATATATGGCGTCGGGCGGGCGGAAACGGTCACCTACGAACTCTGGGCGTCCATGGTCCATCCTGACGACGCCGAACCGCAGGCTGCCGGATTGGCGCGGCTCGAGAAGACAGGTCAGAGCGCACGCGAGTTCCGTATTCGCGCCGGTGATGGGGCGGAGCGTCATATCTATTCAGTTGAGAAGGCGTCCTTTGGGGCCGATGGGCGGATCAATAATATTATCGGCATCAATGTCGATCTCACTGACTTGCGCGAACGCGAAGCTCAGCTCAAAGCGAGCAATTCGCGGCTGCAGACACTGATCAATCAGGCGCGCGTGGGCATTCTTGTGCACCAGAACTTCGTGCCGGTGATGGCTAATGACGAATTAGCGCGCATATTCGGCTATCCTGACAAGCACGCTGTCATGGCGCTCAGAGATTGCCGCGTGCTCTTCCCCGAAGAAGAGCACGCGCGAATTCGCGACTACAACGAGGCGCGCCTCTCGGGCTACAACGCGCCGGGATTCTACGCGATCAAGGGCCTGCGCCTCGACAACACGCAGGTCGAGTTGGAGAACCGCGCCTTCCCGATCGAGTGGGGCGGCAAGATGTCTGTCTGCTCGATGTTTACTGACGTCACCGATCAGCGCCAATTGGAGGCGCAGGTCAGGCAATCGCAACGTCTCGAGGCGATTGGCCAGATGACTGGGGGCATCGCCCACGACTTCAATAATCTGCTGACGATTATTCTCGGCAATAGCGAGTTGCTGGAGGCGGGGCTTGAAGGCCAGCCGAAGCTTCAAGCGATCGCGCAAATGTCGATCAGAGCGGCCGATCGCGGCGCTGAGCTGGCGCATCGCTTGCTTGCGTTCGCGCGGCGCCAAACGCTCGAGCCGCATGCCGTCGATATCGATGCGCTCGTCTCCGGCATGGACGGTTTGCTGCGCAGCGCCGTCGGCGGAAAAGTGGAAGTGTCGATCAAGTGCGACCCGTCTTTGTGGCAAGCGCATATCGATGCTGCGCAGCTGGAAAGCGCTTTGCTCAATCTGTGTGTGAATGCGCGCGACGCCATGCCGGATGGCGGCTGGCTGACCATCGAAGCGAGCAATCAGGTGCTGGATGCGGCCTATGTTGCAAACAACGTGCCGGGCTTAGAGGCTGGCGAGTTTGTGATGATCGCCGTTTCCGATACCGGCACGGGTATGGACGAGCGAACGCGTCTGCACGCATTTGATCCGTTCTTTACGACCAAGGATGTCGGCAAAGGTTCGGGCCTGGGACTGTCTATGGTCTATGGTTTCGCCAAGCAGTCGAAGGGCCACGTGCGCATCTATTCTGAGCCCGGCGAAGGCACGGTGGTGAGGCTCTACTTGCCGCGCGCCGGCGCGGAGGCTTTGGGCCCGGCTCTCGTCGAAGAGCGCGCCAGCTTTGTAGGCGGCAGCGAGCGGGTGTTGGTGGTTGAGGACGACGAGATGGTGCGCAGCCAAGTGTGCGAGCAATTGAACGCACTTGGCTATGAAGTCACGAGCGTCGTCGATGGTGTCGATGCACTGGAGCTGCTGCGCCAGGACAGCAACTTTGACCTCCTGATCACCGATATCGTCATGCCGCGTGGCTTGAACGGGCGCGAGTTGGCGGACGAGGTGCTGAAGCGATATCCGCACCTCGCAATTCTATTTACCTCGGGTTACACAGAAGACGCCATGGAGCGCCGCGAAGGCGATGAGTTGCTGGCGCCGCTGTTGAGCAAACCGTATCGCCGGCAGGAACTCGCCGCCAAAGTGCGCGCCGTGCTCGCCGGCTCACAGTCTAGCCCCGCGCGTCAATCAAGCTCCAAGATGTCCTGAGCGCGCGTGCACGTCACCGAGAGCAAATCCTGTTCAACCCTCATCCGTTGCACGACCGCGTTTTCGAGCTCCAGCACGTAGCGGCGCGAGCGTTCGCCGAGGAACAGGTCGTTCTCCAGTGCGGCCAAGCCGCAGGCGCGGGCGAAATCAAGATTGCCGTCAGAGACGAATTCGAGCGCGCGACCGGCCGCGCGGAGTGCAGGCGCGTTAGCGAGGAAGCTGGGCAGGTGTTCTCGCGCGCAGACTGGGGTGAACGCGCCGGGCGCCCCAACCACAATTAAGCGTCCACCCGAAAACAGTAGTTCGCTGTGGATCGGTTGCACGACGCCGTCCGAGTCGAGACGCGAGAGGTAGGCTGGTGGAATGCGTTGGCCGACGCGGAGCGAGGCGAGCATGACGTGTCCTTCTAGACCGCTATTCTCGTCGTCCTGAATTAAAGTTATCCAAGCGACGGCTTGCTCTCACGTGCATATTTCGAACTAGGCCTTTTAGCCTAAGCAGCGCGATGCAAGCGGTGAGGCGGCCGTTCGCAACTGGTGAAGACGTCTGCAACGCAGATCACGCGCTGCGTGTTCGCTAAGGATTTGCAGCAGCATGGCCTGACGCCGCTTCGGCGTTAGCGCGCGCGGACGGCGGCGATATAGGCGTTGACGCCGCGCGAGAACGCCAGCTGCGTTTCATCAGGAAAGCGGCGCACGACTTTGTTGTCGCCGGGCTCCACAAGCGTGTGGACGAAGCGGTCGGCCGCGTCGTCAAACTCGATCACCAGTTTCGGCGCGACGAGCATTGGCGGCTGCGGTTGCATGATTGTGCGCGGGCCCTGAGCCGCTGGCGTTGCAGTCGCCGCCGTCTGGTCGCTGTGGGAACGCGGCGACAGCGCCGGTGCGCCGTATGCGGGCAGGGGGGCGGTGAGCATGGAGACGTTCATGCTCTCGCTCCTTCGCTCGAGCGCGCAAGCGTCGCAAGCTGGAGGCCGGTTGGCGCGGTCTGGCTTGGCCATAGCGCCTCGCCGGTGACGAATGCGAGATCGCTGAAGCTGGCGAGATCAAGCAAACCGGCGTCTTGAAAGCCGCCGATGAACGGCATGATGCCTTGGCGGGTGAGCGTGTTGCACCAAGCATCGAGATGGTTGAGCGTTTTGCGCGCCTGCGCCGAGGAGCTGATGCGTCCTGTCGGGAGATGATAGCCGGCCGCCCAAGCGCCGGTTGCGGCGAGTGCGCCGATGGCTCGGTCGTCGTGATGCAACTCCAAGCCTACGCGCGGGAAGTAGCGTTTGAGCGCGCGCGTCCAGTCGGTGAGCGACATGAGCGGCGTGCCGGGCTCGATCTCCGCCACGGTGATGAACATGCGCTGCTGCACAGGCGAGGCGTTGGCGGCGAGATGTTCGAGATAGATCATGCGCGAGCGCCGGTTCTGCATCGTGGTTGCATGGACGGTGACGCCGATCGCGGCCGCACCTTCATGCTCGGCGCTGGCGCAGGCTTGCTCGAGCAAGCACAAGTCGAGGTCCAGATAATCGGTGTGGCGATGCGCGCCGGTTTCGAGATAGCCGGGATTGTAGGCGAGGCGCCAACCGCCGCGCGCTTCGATGGCCGGGCCGCAAATATAGGCGGCGACCGCCATGCGGCGGGCCGACCAAACCGGCCAGAAGCGGCCGATTTTCAAATCGTTTCTTTGCCTGACCGCGGTTTTGGCCGGCGCTTTTTCAGCCACTAGGCCGGCGAGATGTGACGCCGTGACGGTTTCCCGCTGCACGTCGGCTTTAAGCGCCGCCAATTTTTCTTCGCCGAGATAGAACGCGACGAGCGCATCTCGAATGTCGGCGCAACGTGCTTTGGTTTCGTCAGCGCTCGCGTCGGCGAACACGACCAGGAATCCATCGCCGCATGGGATCACGGCGTCCTCAGGCCCTATGCGCTGGGCGATAATCTTGAGCGATCCGTCGCGCACGTGCTCACGCATGCGCGGCCAGCGCGTGCCGGCCGCGGCGCGGACTTCATCGAGGCCAACCAGCTTCACTTGCGCGGTCTCGATCAAGCCGCCGTCTCGCGTAGCGGCGCGCACGCGCGATGCTAAGCGTTCGATCTCCTGTGCTTGAATCATAGTGCTCAATTCCTCGCGCGATGTCCGTGTTACGGGTTCACATCACGCGTGGAGATAAAATCGCACTTGCTTGATCGAGCGGTTAATTCGCCTGCGAAAATACACGGAAAGGTAGTAGCGTTGACGGACTAAGCCGGCCTCTGCCAAACGGCATAGAACGTTGGTTTGAGCCGGTCTAAGTGTGTTGAGCAAAGTCCGGAAAATGAGGAGCGAAGATCGCACTCTCTAACCGTCAGCTATTTGTATTCCTTCTCGCTCCAGCGCCGTTCGCAGCGGCGCTAAAGCATCGCCGTAGCGGCGCCAGCGGCCGATTGAGGTGGTGTAGAGCGGGGCGCGGACTTGCACGGAGCTTGCTGTCGCCACTGGCGCTTCGTTCTCTTGAAATTGAAGGCAGCGCGCGTCCCAATCGACGCCGATGAATGCGATCAGCCGCTTGGCTTCTGTTTCAATGTCGCTGACGAGTGCTTCGTAGTGCAGTTCGGTGAACCGATCCGGCGGCAGCGCTTCGCGCCAGTGCGCCATGAGGCGATCGAAGCCTGCGTAGTAGGCGGCGGTGGTTTCGAGATCGAGCGTGTAGTCGTAGGACGACAGGCCGGTGGCGAGCAGTTGGCGATAATTGCTGAGGCACGAATCCATCGGATCGCGGCGCAAGCAAATGATGCGTGCATCGGGCAGAGCGCGATGAATGAGGCCAGCGTAGAAGAAGTTGAGCGGCATCTTGTCGACGAAACGGCCTGGCTCGCCCAACCGCTTCTCGACGCCGGCGAGGTAGGCTGCGCCGACGGGCGCCAGATCCAGGCGTGCGGCAGCCTTTAAGGCGTCGGGATCGAGGACGAAAGGCGATGGCGTTGCGGCGGCGCTCTTGATCAGCAAACCGAAGTCGCCGAGTTCGCCGGCGGTGCGGATTGCTGGATGTGACGAGAGGATGCGCTCAGTTAGCGTCGTTCCGGTTCGTGGTAGTCCGACGACGAAGATCGCATCGCCTCCGCCAGCGGCTGATTTTGCGTGGATGGCGCTGGCGGCCGCCTCGAACAATGAACGATCGCGCTCGGCGGCGCATTGGGCGCGCTGCTTGACGCCACTTTTGGCGGCGTTGAGCCAAGCTAGCGATTGAGCGTAGTCGCCCAAATCCTCGAAGGTCTTCGCCAAGGCGTGCCCGAGATGCAGCCTGTGGCCGGCGTCTTTGGTGCGCTCGAACGCCGCTCGTAGCTCGGCGATAAGATTGTCGTCAGCCGTCTGTCGCCGCAGATGCGGAAGCGCCGACAGCGCGCGAACGGCGTTTTGATCGAGCGCATAGGCGCGGCGGTAGGCGCTTTCCGCTTCTTCAAAGTGACCGCTGAACTGGAGCGAAGCGGCGTAGTTGAAGTTGAACGACGCATTCTCGGGCGAAAGCGCCACGGCGCGCGCGAAAGGCGCCAGCGCCATGGCGTGGAGCCCGGCCCGGCTCAGTACGACGCCAATAGTATCGAGCGTATGGGCGTCATCGGGTTTGCAGGCGAGCGCCCGCTCAGCCGCTGCTCGCGCTTCAAGAGGGCGGTGCAGATGGGAGAGCGCTCTCGCGTGTTGGGCATGCACGCGGGCGTCGTTTGGGCCTCGAACCGCCTTCTCAAGAAGCTCGGCTGCCTTTGCGTAAGCCCCGTGCTCGTTGGCGATGAGGCCCAAGACATAAAACGCAAAGGGGTCGTCCCGTCGCGCCGCCAGCGCCTCCATGCAAAGCGCGTGCGCCTCTTTATGCCGGCCTTTCATGACCAGCACTTCAGCTTCGACGAGCCGACCGGATGCGTTTTGCTGCTCGGGCATCAGGGGTGCGCGAAAAAGCGGCAATGGCGCAACACCGCGCGTGATTTGGTCGATAGTCTCGGCAAAGTCGTAGCTATCCGCTTGAGATTCCACGCCGACGCTTGGCAGTCTGTCGACCGAAGCGATGGGAGTGCCTCAGATGGTCCGTAGTCAAGCCAGAACGTTATTGCTGCTCTCGGGCGTGAGCGCGCTTGGGTTCGTCGGGATGGCCGCCCCGGCCATGGCCCAGGACGAGGAAAGCGGCGAGATCATCGTCACCGCCACCCGCCGCGCCGTCGATGTGCAGGATGTGCCGCTGAATATCACCGCCATTGGCGAGGCGCAGATCGAAACCCTAGGGGTGGGCGACTTGACCGAGTTGGCCCAATGGGTGCCCGGCCTCTATGTGGTTGACCAAGGGGCGCGCTCCTCCAACCCGATCATCGTGCGCGGCCTCAATGCCGATCCGGCCAGCTCAAATGACGGCGCTAATGACGGCGGCGGCACGGTCGCCACCTATCTGGGCGACATTCCGCTCTTCGTCGACTTGCGGCTGAATGACGTCGAGCGAGTGGAAGTTCTGCTCGGCCCGCAAGGCACGCTCTACGGCGCGGGCACTCTGGGCGGCGCGATCCGCTACCTGCCGAACCGTCCGCAGTTCGACACGTTCTCAGGCGAGATTCGCGGCGACGCCTACGGCTATTCCGAGGGCAGCGAGGTCAGCACCGACATCGGCTTCACCGTCAACCTGCCGATCTCGCGGACGTTGGCGTTCCGCGCCTCCGCTGACTATCTCAACGACACCGGCTTTATCGACTACAATTACGTCGTGCAGGAGCCGGGCGTTTCCAACCCCGATCCCGACTTCAACAATCCAGCCGACGTCGCAGCGAACCTAGCGCCGGTGGAAGACGCCAACACCACTGAGATTCTCTCAGGCCGCGTCGCGTTGCGCTGGGCGCCCGATGCGCAGTTTGACGCCGTGCTCTCGCACGCGTTCCAGAATGCGGAATATGGCGGGCGCACGATCAGCGGCCGCCGCAGTCTGCTGCAGACTGAAGACTACGTCTCGCCGCTGCGCGTGGTGGAGCCGAACCAGCGTGACAACTCGCTTACCTCGCTTGAGATGAGCCTCGATGTCGGCTTCGGCACGATCACATCGGCCACCGGCTACTCGGAATACGAGGAAAACGGCCAGCGCGATCAGACGGATCTGCTGATCGGCTTGGAATACAGTTACGAAGCCTTCCCGAGCTTTACCGCCTTCACGCGCGAAGTCGGCTCGCAGAGCGTCTTCTCGCAAGAATTGCGCTTCGTTTCCGACTTCGACGGGCCGTTCAACTACATTGTCGGCGCCTTCCACGCCACGACCACCTTCGACGGCAGCAGCTCGGAGTTCACGCCGGGCTACGACGAATTCCTGACTGGCGGCTCGGACGCGCGCCCGGACAATCTCGAATACTACAGCGTCACCGAAGGCGATCTTTCGGAATCAGCGGTGTTCGGCGAGTTGACTTGGCAAGTCACGCCGCGTTTGGCGCTGACGGGCGGTCTGCGCTGGTATGATTATACGCTGGAAACGCAGTCGGCCACCGACTTCCCGCTCTTCAACACGGTGTTCGGTGGCGCGGGGCCCGATGAAATCGTGCTCAACTTTGAGCCTGCGAACCAAGCTGATCAGGGCCTGTTGTACAAGTTCAACGCCGCTTACGATTGGACTGACGACGTGATGACATACTTCACGGTCAGTCAGGGCTATCGCATCGGCAACACGAACGGCCTCGAGCCTTGCGTCTTCCCGATCGGTTCGCAAACCGTTTGCGGCAGCCCGGGCGAGCTTGAGTACACAGCCGACCAAACCACCAACTATGAGATCGGGCTACGTAGCCAGTGGCTCGATCGGCGCCTGACGCTCAACGGCTCGATCTTCTACATCGACTGGAGCGATCCGCAGGTGCAATCGGCAACGGCGGTCGGCTTGCAGCCGATCATCATCAACGCCGCCGGCGCGCGCACCCAGGGCTTCGATGTGTCGCTCGATTGGGCGGCGACCGATGCGCTGAACATCCGTGCGTCGTACGGTTACACCGAAGCGGAGCTGACCGAGCTGGCGCCGCGCCTTGTGCGCGAAATCGTACCGCCGGGCTTCCAGTCAACCCTTGCCTACATTGACGGTGAGGCGGGCGACCGGTTGCCAGGCTCCCCAGAGCATCAGGCGAACCTCTTCGTCACCTACACATTGCCCAGCTTCAGCGGTCTCGACTGGAGCTTGAACTATGGCGCGAGCTATACAGGCGACGTACTGACGCGCACTGGCGGTCGCGGCGATAACACCACGCTGCCCTCATACACGTTGCACAACCTGTCTTTGACGGCAGAGGCAGATATGTGGAACGTGACGTTCTACGTGCGCAACCTGCTCGACGAGTTCGTTGAGAGCAACGCGCGTGGCGGCGAGGACTTCAATCAAACGGTGTTCGACACCAACGGCGATCCCCATGCCGTTCGCACCTACTACACTGACGTTCTTCCCCCACGTCAGATCGGCGTGCGCTTCTCACGGCAGTTCGGCGGCTAGGCGTTCTGCGTCACGCTGGCTCTAATCGGCCAGCGTGCTCGCGCGTCTTAGGCATTCACGCGATTGCACGGTGAGGTCGCGCCGCGGCCGTCTGAGCCCCAAGTGCGGAAGCTGCGGGCGTCGATGTGGAAGCGGGTGTCGTCGTAGAAGCCGAGGCCGATGCGCGCCGCTTGGCCACGCGCGGCGAAAACGGGGCACAACAGTGCAACGATCTGGTCGCGGCTGATGTCGGCGACCGGTTCGAGGTCGAGCGCCCAGAACGCCATGTGCGCGCTGGCGGAGCGGCCGCCCGAACAGGCGTTAAGCGCGGGATCGCGATAGCCGGACACGATCTCGACAGCGCCTGTCACAGGCACGACCTCATCACGGATGAAGCGCAGCGTGCCGACGATGTGCGCCCACTCGGCGCGTGTCGCTAACACGAACGGCTCGCCACCGCATTCCGACCACAGCGATTCAGATCGCAAAATCTCATAGGTTGGGAAGATGCCGGCGACATCATGTGCGCTGAGAAACGCTTCGAACGCGTGCACGTCGCCGTCGCGGCCCGGAACAGCGGCGATCCAAGTCCGATACATCTCGACGCTCGCGGGCGGCGGGTCGGCTGGATAGGTGGCGTGCGCCGATGTCGTGAAGGCCAAAGCGAGACAGGCGGCTGCGGCGGCGCGAGCAAAACGAAGGATGTCCATGAAGCCCTCAATGGGCCGGGACACATATGCGCCGCTGCCGCATCGAGCGCTGCATGGGCTATGCCACGCATGCGAGTTCGAAGTTCCCTAGAACGCGCGGCGCGGGCGCATGAGATTACGCCGCGATCAGGGTGAATCGGTGCGTTTCCGTTGGTGCAATTGATGAACTAGTGCGCGCTAGCGGCTGGCGTCCGCGAAGAACACGTCTTCGACCGAACGTGTCTCGGGCAGAATGTAGACCACGCCGGCGGTGGATCTGAACAACGTGCGCACGACGTTTTCGTAAAACCCTGGCGGAACATTGATACAGCCGTAGGAAATACGATTGTCGAGCGCCGTCGCCGTGCCCAAACGGTGCAGACGGCGATCGGAAGGGCCGCCAGCCACTACGGCATGCAGCGAAAGCGCTGCGTCGTAGTCGAGCCAGAGAATGATCGCGCCGGCGAGGTTCACGCCCAGTGTTGCGTCAAAGCGCCCGGCCGGCGTGATGCGCATGTCCGTGTCGATGTCAGATAGAGCGCGCTCGCCGATGCCCGGCGGAGAATCGTCGCCGCGGGTGACGCCCAACAAAACCGGCGCTGTAGCAATGAGTTCTCCGCGCGCGCTGAAGGCGAGCACTTGTGCGCCGACTTTGTCAACGATCAGGAAAGGGCGGCCTTGATTGTCGTCGGCGCCGATAATCCAGGCCGCCATGTCACGCGCAGCGGCCGAGGCGTTTTCTATCGAGACCGCCGCTTGGCTGACTTGTGTGTACGGCAATTCCGTCGCCGTCGCGGTCGCCGTTAGCGAGAGCACGCACGCACAGAGCGCAATGAGCGCCGTCGGCGCACGCGAACGCAACGACACGCGCGGTGTTGGCGCGCGTCGCTGCGAGATCGGGTGCGCTTTGTCGCGCATCTTAGTTTCGGTCCTGTCTCGGCGCGCGAAACGGAGCGCGGACGAGCTCTTCTTCTTCCGTGACCACTGCCTCGGCGAACACCGGCATTCTGACGCCGGTCTCGACAACGGCCAATCCCAGTTCGTCCGTCGACGTGACGACCGTATCTGGCGTCGACTCGGTGACCACCGGCGTGTCAGGCG
>QBMO01000053.1 GCA_003242075.1 Alphaproteobacteria bacterium | reverse complement strand
AGCCCGTGCAAAGCCGGTCATGCCCGAAATAGTCATGGAGGCTGATTACAGGGGAATCAGCGGCGGCGCATCCCCGCGCTTACCGGCCCGCGCGCTCGGCGGCTAAACGCTCAGCCTCGATCTCGCGCCAGCGGCGGACATTGGCTTGGTGTTCGGCCAAGGTTGCCGCGAACAAGTGCCCGCCCGTGCCGTCAGCGACGAAGAAGATCGCGTTGGTGGCGGCCGGGCGCGCCGTGGCTTCGAGCGCTGCGCGGCCGGGATTGGCGATCGGCGTCGGCGGCAGGCCGTCTATGCGATAGGTGTTGTAGCCAGTGTCGAGTTCGATCTCGCTTTGGCGGATGGTGCGGCGATTTCCCTGTGCATCGACCAAGCGCCCATCGCGGCAGCGAGCCGGGAAGCGCAGGCATACGCCGTAGATGATGGTGGGGTCCGTCTCCAAGCGCATTGGAATACGAAGGCGATTGATGAACACGCCCGCGACCGTCGCCCGCTCCGACGGGATGCCAGTCTCACGCTCGACGATTGACGCGAGCGTGACGAAATCCTCCACCGTCGTGATCGGCAGATCGGGGGCGCGATTGGCCCATATCTCCGCCACCGCCTCATCGTGCGCGTCGCGCATCAGCTGCAGCAAAGCCGCACGCGTCATGCCGCGCTGCACGTGATAGGTATCCGGCAGGATCGAACCTTCCGGCGGCGCCTCGGGCATATCGCCGGTCAGCACGTCGCTTTCTTCGATGATGCGCATCACCGCGCTGATCGTGATGCCTTCGGGAAAGGTGAGCGCGTGCTGGAGCGCATCGCCGCTCGTCATCATCTCGACGATCTCGCGCACCGACGCACGCGCGGGGATTTGATATTCGCCCGCCTGCAACACACCGCCGCCGCCATAGAGGCGGTTGGCGATGCGGAAGAGGAAATCGTCGTTGATAAAGCCCTGTTCTTCGAGGTTCGCCGCAATCGCAGCGCCTGACGCGCCACGCTCAACCATGAAGGCGCGATCTTCCGCGCTGGGCCCAGGGCGGCTCAGCGCGCTCGAGAAAAAGAAGAAGGCGAAAATCGCCGCCGCGGCGCCGAGCGCCAGCAGCCAGAATAGGAAGGAACCGCCGCCACCGCGGCGAGCGGGTGCGCGCGCCATTAGTCCACCGCGGTCAGGATCACAGCGGCGTTCGTGCCGCCGAATCCAAACGAATTTGACATCGCTGCTCTCACTTGCCGTTTCTTGGCTTTATGAGGCGTCAAATCTATGGCGCTTTCGACTGAAGGATTGTCCAGGTTCAGCGTCGGCGGGACGATCCCGTCGCGGATCGCCAGCGCGCAGAACACCGCTTCCACCGCGCCCGCAGCGCCAAGCAAATGCCCGATCGCGGACTTCGTCGATGACACAGAGAGATTAGCCGCGGCGTTGCCGAACAAGCGCTCGATGGCGCGCAGCTCAATCTCGTCGCCCAGCGGCGTCGAGGTGCCGTGGGTGTTGAGATAGTCGATATCGCCAGGCGTCATGTTCGCATTTTTCAGCGCCGCTTGCATGGCGCGGAAGCCGCCGTCGCCGTCTTCGGCGGGCGCTGTGATGTGATAGGCGTCGCCGGAGAGGCCATAGCCTTTGACCTCGGCGTAAATCTTCGCGCCGCGCGCCTTGGCGTGCTCGTACTCTTCCAGCACCAAGCAGCCCGCGCCTTCGCCCATGACGAAGCCGTCGCGATCCTTGTCGTACGGACGCGAGCCCTTCTCCGGCGCATCGTTGAAATTGGTCGACATCGCGCGCAACGCGCAAAAGCCCGCCATCGCCAGACGGCAAACGGCCGCCTCGGCGCCGCCGGCGATCATCACATCGGCGTCGCCGTACATGATCAACCGCGACGCGTCGCCCACGGCATGCGCGCCAGTGGCGCATGCCGTCACCACGGCGTGGTTTGGCCCTCGGAAGCCGTGACGAATGGAGACCTGCCCCGACGCCAGATTGATCAACGCGCTCGGGATGAAGAACGGCGAGATTTTGCGCGGGCCGTCGCGGTCCAAAATAGTTTGGTTGGCGCCGATGGCTTCGATACCGCCAATGCCGGAGCCGATCAGAACGCCGGAGCGGTTCTTGTCTTCGTCGCTCTCAGGCTTCCAGGCGCTGTCGGCCACCGCTTCGTCAGCGGCGGCGATGGCGTAGAGAATGAAATCCTCGATGCGGCGCTGCTCTTTCGCCGACAAGGTGTTGTCGGGATTGAAGGCGTGCGCATCGCCCGTTCCGCCGGCGCGGCCATCGCTGCGTGGCACCACGCAAGCGATCTGACACGGCAGATCGTCCACCTTGAAGTGTTCGATCCGATTTGCGCCGGACTTGCCTGCGAGCAGCCGTTCCCACGTGGCTTCGCGGTTCGCGGCCAGCGGGGTAACGAGCCCTATGCCAGTGATGACAACGCGCCGCATCAGCGCGGCAGGGCCTTAGCCCTGCTTCTCCGAGATGAATTTCACCGCGTCGCCGACGGTCTGAATGTGCTCAGCCGCGTCGTCCGGAATCTCGATCCCGAACTCTTCTTCAAACGCCATGACGAGTTCGACATTGTCCAAGCTGTCGGCGCCCAGATCGTCGATAAAGGAGGCCTTCTCGACCACCTTCTCCGGCGGGGCTTCGAGGTGCTTGATCACGATCGCCTTAACGCGCTCAAAAACTTCCGACATGCACGCCTCGCCAAGTGCTGAAAAATTGGTCACGTCCCGAAGAACGCTTGTGAGCGGCCTTTTGACCACAGCAGGGCCAGGGCGCAAGCCCTTTTCACCACCGCCCCTGCAAGGCGGCCCCTCAGATCATGGCCATGCCGCCGTTCACATGCAACGTCTGGCCGGTCATGTAGCTCGCCTCGTCGCTCGCCAGGAACACAGCTGCGGCTGCTACATCAGAGCCTTCACCGAGCCGACCAGCTGGAATCTTCGTCATTAGAGCCGATTTCTGCGCCTCGTTGAGAACGTCTGTCATCGGCGAGGAGATAAAGCCTGGCGCGATGCAATTGGCGGTGACGTTACGGCTGGCGACCTCGGCCGCCATCGCCTTGGTGAAGCCGATCATGCCGGCTTTGGAGGCTGCATAATTCGCCTGTCCGGGGTTTCCGGTGACGCCAACGACCGAGGTGATGCCGATGATCCGGCCCCAACGGTTCTTCATCATCGTCTTCAGCGCCGCGCGCGAGAGCCGGAAATAACCCTCGAGATTGATCTTCAGGACGTTCTGAAAATCCTCGTCCTTCATCCGCAGCAAAAGGCCGTCCTTGGTGATGCCGGCGTTGGCCACGAGGATGTCGAGCTTGCCGCCGAGCGCTGCTTCCGCCTGCCCCACCAGCGCATCGACCGCCGCCGGATCGGAGAGATTGCACGGCGTGATCACGTGATCGCCGCCGAGTTCAGCTTTGACCTTTTCCAGCGCTTCGACGCGCGTCCCCGAAAGCGCCACGCGGGCACCTTGCGCCGCCAGCGCCTTCGCAATCGCGCCGCCAATGCCGCCCGAAGCGCCCGTCACGAGCGCGGTTTTTCCGCTGAGATCGAACATGGAGAACCCTCTTCTGCGGCCCTGTTATGCCGCGCGCACCGCCGCGGCAAGTTTCAACACCGTGTTCCAATTTCGCGCCGTACCCAGCTTTGGCGTCTTCAGCTTCGACGGCCCCTGGCCTTTCGGAAACTTGATGTAGAGGCAGCCCTTGCCCTGGGCGAACTCTTCGCCGGTAAGCGCGCTTTTCTCCATCGCCTCAACCTCGGCCTTGCTCGCCGACGCGCGCATGAAGGTCACAACCATAAAGGTCGGCGCATCCTTCGTGAACGCCTTGAACGGATTGGCGGCGACGATCGCATCTATCTGATCGGCGTCGCGGACGAACACGTGCGTCTTCAGCCCGAGCCCTTCGAGGATCACTTCTTCCAGCTTTGCCTCGAGCTTTGCGCCCTTGCGATTGGAGGTGAGCACCACATTCCCGCTCGCCAGCAACGTGCGCACATCTTCGAAGGCCGCCGCCTCAAGCACACCGCGCAGGTCCGCCATCACGACTTGCCGCTTGCCGAGGTTCACCCCGCGCAAAAGGGCGACTTGGCGCGTCACACCGTCTTCGCGAACGCTTCCAAATCCGCCGGCTCATTCAGCGCCAACGTCTCGACGTCCGGTGCGTTGCGCTTGACCATGCCGGAGAGCTGTTTGCCGGCGCCGACTTCAACAAAGCGCGCGACGCCGCCTTCACCGGCCATCCACTCGACGCTCTCGCGCCAGCGGACGCGGCCCGTGACCTGTTCAACCAAAAGCTTACGCACAGTCGCCGGCTCATGCACCGGTCGCGCTGTCACGTTGGCCACCAAAGGCGGCGCGAAGGTCGCGATCGCGGCAGCCGCCAGAGCGTCGGCCATCGCGTCCGCCGCCGGCTGCATCAGCGGCGAGTGGAACGGCGCGGAGACGTTCAGCGCAATGGCGCGCGCGCCTTTTTCCTTGGCATACGCCAAAGCCGCATCGACGCCCGCCTTTGAGCCGGAGATGACAACGTTGCCGACGTTATTGTCATTGGCGACCACGCACGGCCCGGCTTCCGCACCCTTCGCCGCGATCTCCTCGGCCAACGCCACATCGACCTTGCCGATCAGCGCCGCCATCGCGCCCTCGCCCACCGGCACCGCCGCCTGCATGGCGTTTCCCCGCACGCGCAGCAACTTGGCCGCGTCGGCGATCGAAAACGCGCCAGCCGCCGCCAGCGCCGAATATTCCCCCAGCGAATGCCCGGCCACGAACGCGGCCTTGCTGGCAGGAACGCCAAACTCACGCTCCAACGCCCGCATTGCAGCGAGGCTTACCGCCATTAGCGCCGGCTGGGCGTTGGCGGTCAGGGTCAACTCATCGGCAGGCCCCTCGAAAATGAGGCGCGAGAGCTTCTCGCCCAGCGCATCGTCGATCTCCTGAAACACCTCGCGGGAGGACGCGAACGCGTCATGGAGACCCCTGCCCATGCCGGGCGCCTGGCTTCCCTGGCCGGGAAAAATGAAGGCTATGCTCATGGGGGCGACATAGAGCAGCCCTGGCCACGATACAACGCGTCGAAATCCGGCCCTTTTGCAGCGGAGCTTAATTGGGTGAATCAGACGGCGCAGAGGGAGGTGTGAAGGCAAATCGGATAGGGATGCGCACTCTGCCTCCCGCTGTGCGCTGCCCGTCACGCGTCTGAGGAGCCATCCGAAAAAATCGCGACGCTCGAATTGCGGCTTCGCCAAATCCCTGTCCCGCCGGCTCTTCCGAGAGGATGAGGCAGGCGAGTTGGCCTCCCGCATTTACAATGCAATCGAGAACGGCTTGGCCACTTAGCCCCTGGCGAAACGCCTCAGCCGGATAGAGGAGAGAAATGCGCGCGGAGTCAGGCCGCTCTAGCCATTCCACATTCGCATTCATCAAGATGTTTGCGGTTGGCGGCGGGAGCGAGGGATCGATAGCAACCGGGATTGGAAACGTGATGCGAACTACTATCTCGCGCCCGTCTGTCGGTTGTCCGCCTTGGTCAAGTGGAGCGAGCCTCGCCGCCGACGCAGCTCGGATGGCGGCCGCTAGGAAGGTCTGCGGCGTATCAACGACCTGAACGCAGGCTACAAGCGCCCCATCGGCGACGCGGCACCGAAGCTGCACGATCATGCGGTAGTCTGCGATCTGAAAACTGGCCAGGTCGCCAAGCGGCGGGCGCACGTCCCAAATCAAACCGTCGGCGTCGGGCCTCGATGGTGGCGCTACCGCGGGCGGCGGAGCAATTGACTGCTGCGCCGTGGCGGGGGCGGGTAGCCCAAAAAATAGCGCCAAGATCGAGACTCGAACCAGCGACAGCGCTCTCATGGTAACCCCTGACGGCAGGTAAAACCAATGTCGCAGGTTCCGCGAGCACGTCCAGCACTTGCTTCCGGGGCCGAAATGCGTATTTTCCGGCGCTTCGCGATCGGCGGCCCCGGGGCAAATCCTTGCGCCCGGGGTCCATCGTTTGGGCAGGTATCTTCCCCTGCCTGGGCGCCGCCGATCTTCAGGAAGGCTAAAATGGCATTCTACGAACACGTGCTTATTGCGCGGCCAGAGATCTCGCCGCAGCAAGTCGATGCGCTCATCGAAGAGATCACCAACACCATCAAGGAACTGGGCGGCGCCACCACCAAGACTGAGTATTGGGGCCTCCGGAACTTGACCTACCGCATCCGCAAGAACCGCAAGGGCCACTACGCCCTGATCAACATCGATGCGCCGGCGCCTGCCGTGCACGAGTTGGAGCGTCGCTTGCGCATCAACGAAGACGTCATGCGCTTCAAGACCATCCGCGTCGAAGAGCTGGACGAAGAACCCTCGCCGATCCTGGCCCGTCGCGATCGCGACGAGCGCCGTCGCGCGCGCCGTGAAGGCGGCCGTGACGGTGAAGATGGCGGCGAATTTGAAGGCGGGGAGGACTAATCCATGGCCCAGAAGATTCAAAAAGGCGCCCCGAAGTTCAACATCTCGAACATCCCGGCTCGCCGTCCGTTCGGCCGTCGGCGCAAGGTTTGCCCGTTCTCGGGCGATGCCGCGCCGAAGATCGACTATAAGGACGTGAAGACGCTCCAACGCTACATCAGCGAAAAGGGCAAGATCGTCCCGGCGCGCATCACCGCCGTTTCCGCCAAGAAGCAACGCGAACTCGCGCGCGCCATTAAGCTGGCTCGCGAACTCGCTCTGCTTCCGTTCGCCGTTCAATAAGGGAGACAGGCACATGCAAGTCATCCTGCTTGAGCGCGTCGAGAATCTCGGCGCCATTGGCGACGAAGTGAAGGTGCGCGACGGTTTCGCCCGCAACTTCCTGCTGCCGCAAAAGAAAGCGCTGCGCGCGACTGAATCGAACCGCAAAGTGTTCGAAGAACAGCGCGCACAGATCGAAGCCCGCAACGCCGAAGCCAAGGCCGCCGCTGAAAAAGCGTCGGGCAAGGTCGATGGCCAGAGCTACATCCTCATTCGCTCAGCCGGCGAAGCGGGTCAGCTCTACGGTTCGGTCTCCTCGCGCGACATCGCCGATGAGATGGTCAAGGCCGGCGCCAAGATCGATCGCAACGCGGTCATTCTCGACAAGCCGATCAAGAATATCGGCGTTCACGAAGTGCGCATCCGCCTGCACGCGGAAGTGTACGCGAACGTGAAGGTCAACGTGGCGCGCTCGGCTGATGAAGCCGAACGCCAAGCGAAGGGAGAAAACGTCATCACGGCGGCTCTCGAAGCCGACCGCGCCGACGCCGACGCCGCCGCGAAGGAACTGGCCGCGAACTCGATCACCAACGATCCGTCCGCACGCGCCGAATAAACGCGTCCTACTTGGACTCAGTTGAGGGGCCGTTATCCGCAAGGGTGACGGCCCCTTCGCTTATGGCGCTAACGAGCCGGAACGGCTTTCCGCTATTGATGGGCCGCGCGAACACCTGCCCCGGCGCCGCCAACGCCACTGCGCAGATCGCGGCATCGCGCGTGTCATAGGCGCGGCCAATCGAAAACAGATTGCGCTGAATGCCCCACGCCTCAAGCGCCGCGCGCTGACTGTGAGCGGCGACAATGGTTTCGTGGAAACCAATCTGAGTCACGAAGACTTTGAGCGGTGAACGCGATCCGGGCATGCTGGGTAGGCGCAAGCCGCCCGAAAATGGGGTCAGAAAATTTTCCGCAGGCGCGCCGTGATTCTGTTGTTCCGCGTCAACAACAAAGACCTGGGCACGACTCGCGAAAAGCGGCGTCAAGGTTTCGGCGCGTAAACGATTGCCGCCCCGAATCGCGTCATCTTGCCGTCATGTCGAACCAGCCTGCCCTTCCTCTTTCCGTCCCCAACGCGCCGCAACCGGCGCGCGCCGCGCCGCACAATCTCGAAGCCGAGCAAGCGCTGCTCGGCGCCATCCTGTTCGACAACGAGACCTACAACCGGATCAATTCGAACCTGCGCGAAAAGCACTTCTTCGATCCGGTACACGGCCGCATCTTCGCCGCCTGCGCCGATCTGATCTCCGCCGGCGAACTCGCGGACGGCGTGACGCTGAAAGAGCGGTTTGCGCGCGACGGCGGCATCAAGGAAATCGGCGGCGCCGTTTATCTGATGAAGCTGATGGAGTCGGCCGCACCGCTCTCCGCCCAAGCGCAATCCTATGCCGACCTCATCTACGATCTAGCATTGCGGCGCGAACTCATCCGCGTCGGCAACGTCATCGCCGATCTGGCCGAAAACCCGCCGGACGATCACGACGCCGAAGACATTATCGAAGAAGCCGAACGCACGCTCTTCACGCTGGCCGAAAGCGGCCAAGCGAATTCCGGCTTCTCGCATTTCTCGAAAGCGCTCGCCGCTTCGATCGAAAGTGCGGCCGCCGCTTATGAAAGCGACACCGAAGTCTCCGGCCTCGCCACCAATTTCGACGATCTCGATCGTATGATGGGCGGCCTGCACGGCTCCGACTTGGTCATCCTCGCCGGCCGCCCCTCGATGGGAAAAACCGCGCTTGCGCTCAACATCGCCTTCAACATCGCCCGGAACAAGCTGGCGCATGATCAGGCGGCAGAGCACGAAAAGCCAACCACTAAGGGCGGCATCGTCGCCTTCTTCTCGCTCGAAATGAGCGCCGAGCAGCTGGCCACGCGCTTGCTCTCCGACGCCGCCGAGATCGAGAGCGACCGCATTCGCCGCGGCAAGATTTCCAACCGCGAGTACGAAAAGCTCACAGAGGAAGCCACCAACCTGCAGCGCCTGCCGCTGCACATCGACGAAACCGGCGCAATCGGCATCGCCCAATTGCAGGCGCGTGCGCGGCGTCTGAAACGCACCGTCGGCCTCGATTGCATCGTCGTGGACTACCTCCAGCTGGTCACCGGGTCGTCCAAGAAAACCGACGGCCGGGTGCAGGAAGTCTCAGAGATCACGCAGGGCCTGAAAGCGCTCGCCAAGGATTTGCATGTCCCGGTCATTGCGCTGTCGCAGCTGTCGCGTCAGGTCGAAAACCGCGAAGACAAGCGCCCGCAACTCTCCGACCTGCGCGAATCCGGCTCGATCGAGCAGGACGCGGACTCGGTGCTATTCGTTTATCGCGAAAGCTATTATCTAGAGCGCGCCGAACCGCGCGAAGGCACTGACGAGCATATTGCGTGGATGCGGAGTGTGGACGAAGTGCGCAATCAGGCCGAAGTTATCATCGGCAAGCAGCGTCACGGTCCGATTGGGAAAGTGAAGCTCTTCTTTGACAGCCGCTACACCAGATTCGGCAACCTCTCCGCCCGCTCGTGAGCCGCGCAGGCTCGCGCGCTTAACGGTCGATCACGCCGCCATTGTCGAGAACTGGCGCTTCTTCAAGAAGCAAGCGCCGAGCGCGGCCGTCTCCGCCGTCGTCAAAGCGGACGCGTACGGCCTGGGCTCAATCGGCGCGTCACGCGCGCTCGCGCAGGCTGGCGCACGCGTCTTCTTCACCGCGACACACGGCGAAGCCGTTCTCGTGCGCAAGGCGCTTGGCGAAGGCCCGCAAATCTTTGTCCTCAACGGGCCGACTGCTGACGATGTCGGCGCATTCGCGAGCGCCAAGCTGACGCCCATCCTCAACTCGATGGCGCAGATCAAACTATGGGACGCGCGCGGCCCCGCAGGTCTTCACATCGACACCGGCATGAACCGCCTCGGCATTGGCCCCGAAGAACTGACCGACAGCGTGCGCGCGCTGAAAGACGTATCGCTCGCCATCGTCATGAGCCACCTCGCCTGCGCATCGGACGTGAAGCACGAAATGAACGCGCTGCAGCTGAAGCGCTTCATTGACGCAGCGACTCTCTTCCCGAAAGCGCCGCGCAGCCTCGCCTCCACTGGCGGCGTGCTGATCGGCCCTGATTATCATTTCGATCTCATCCGCCCGGGCGTCGGTCTCTACGGCTCCGGCGGCCTCGATAGCGACAATCCGAAACTCAACGCCGCCGCAACGATCGAAGCGCCGATCCTGCAAGTGCGCGATGTACTGTCAGGCGAAACGTTCGGCTACGGTGCGACGTTCACCGCTGCACAAAAGATGCGCACCGCGACCGTCGGCCTCGGCTACGCCGACGGCTACTTGCGGTCACTGAGTGGGCGCGGCTATGGCTTCCTGGCGGGGGCCAAACGGCCCATTCTGGGGCGCGTAAGCATGGATCTGATCATCCTCGACGTGACGGGGTGCGACGACGCACAACCCGGCGCGATGGTCGAATTCCTCGGCCCCAACGCGCCGCTCGATGACATCGCCGCCCTTGCCGGCACCGCGCCTTACGAAATCCTGACGACGTTCGCCGGCACTGTCCGCAAGACCGGCGTGCGCGGATGAACCCATTCGCATCGATAGGCCGCGGCACCATCGGCATGCTGTCCGAGATCGGCCGCTTCTCGGCTTTCGCAGGCCGCGCCATCGCAGCCGTCTTCTCGCCGCCGCTTTTTCTCGGCCAATTTCTGCGCCAGTGCTGGCAGATCGGGTATCTCTCGCTGCCCGTCATCGGCATTACGGCCGTCTTCATCGGCGCAGCGCTTGCGCTCAACATCTATGTCGGCGGCGCGCGCTTCAACGCTGAACAGTTCGTGCCCAACATCGTCGTGCTCGGCATTACGCGCGAACTCGGCCCCGTGCTTGCAGGCCTGATGCTCGCGGGCCGGGTCAGCGCCGGTATCGCCGCCGAGATCGGCACCATGCGCGTCACCGAACAGATCGACGCGATGACGACGCTCTCCACCGACCCGTTCCGCTATCTGATCGCGCCGCGCGTGCTGGCGGCGACGCTGACGCTACCGGTCCTCGTGCTCGTCGCCGACATTATCGGCGTCATGGGCGGCTATCTCGTCGCCGTGAATAGTCTCGACTTCAACGGCGCGACATACTTGCGCAACACCTTCGATTTCGTCGAAGCGCAAGACGTCATCCTGGGCCTGGTGAAGGCCGGCGTGTTCGGCTTCATCATCGCCGCCATGGGCGCCTATCAGGGCTACCACTCGAGCGGCGGCGCACTCGGAGTCGGCCGCGCCACCACTAACGCCGTCGTCGGCTCGATCGTGCTGATCCTGGCCGTCAACTACCTCATCACTGCGTTCTTCGTGGAGTGATGTGATGGCCGCCAAACTCGAACTCGTCGGCATCAAGAAGATGCTCCGCGGCCGCCAGGTGCTCGACGGCGTCGATATCGACGTCAACGAGCGCCGCTCGCTCGTCATCATTGGCGGCTCCGGCCAGGGCAAGTCGGTGACGCTGAAATGCCCGCTGGGCCTGATGAAGCCGGACGCCGGACAAGTGCTGGTCGACGGCGCAGATGTGACGCGGATGCCGCCGGAAATCCGCCAGCGCGTCATGCGCAAGTTCGGCATGCTGTTTCAAGGCGGCGCGCTGTTCGACTCGCTCAGCGTGTGGGAAAACATCGCCTTCCGACTGATCAACGCCGACAAAGTGAGCCGCGCCGACGCGCGCGAACGCGCCATCGAAGCCATGCGCAAAGTCCGCCTCTCGCCCGATTTCGCCGACGTGCGCCCGATCGAACTCTCCGGCGGCATGCAGAAACGCGCCGGCCTCGCCCGCGCCATCATCGCCAAGCCCGACATCCTCTTCTTCGACGAACCCACCACCGGCCTCGACCCGATCACCGCCGACGCCATCAACGATCTCATCGTCGAAATGGTGAAAGAACTCGGCTGCGCCGCCGTCTCGATCACGCACGACATGGCGAGCGCGCGCAAAATCGCCGACGAAATCGCCATGCTGCACAATGGCAAAATCGTCTGGCGCGGCCCCACCGCTTCGCTCGACACAAGCGGCAATTCCATGGTCGACCAGTTCGTCGCCGGCCGCGCCGAAGGCCCGATCCAGGCTGTGGTGTGAGCGCGGAAGATATCCCGCTTGTCGATGTCGACGACAACATTATTACCCTTCGCGGCATAGTCGACCTTTCGCCGGTCGCGATTGTTGTTTTCTTGGCGGCATTTGCAGCGCCAGTGCTTGCTTGGATTTTCGCGGGTTGGTGGGTAGCGCTGTGCCTGGCCGTCGCGCCGCTCGCGTTGTGTTCATCGGCCTACAAAGCGACGTTCACAAAGATCGAGTTCCGGCCTGGCCTTGTTATGGTGCGCGGCGCCACGCTGCCCGCATCCACCGTAGGACCGTTCGTGTGCAAGTATTTTTCGGATACGCCAGCGGTTGATGACACCCCGGGTCACATTGAAATTTGGTTATCCGATCACAAGCATGAAGCAACTTATGTTGCCAGCATGGCTGGCTCTGCTGATGGCGCAGCCATAGTTAGGCTGCTGAACGCGAAACTTGAAGACGCGCGCCGATGACCGCCACGCCACCAACCCGCGAGCCGCTCTACTTCGACAACGAGTCCCACGGCTGGACGCTCGATCAATGTGCGCGCGGCTTGTTGTGGACGCTCTGGGGTTTCGTTTACAGCCCGCGCGATTTCAAAGGCTCAGCAAACGGCCATGCCTGGATCGCGCATCACGACGAGAACAACGCCCGCATCGCCTTCACCTCCGACAAAGGCGACGGCCACGTGCAACTCTCCACGCACGAAAGCCATTGGGTGAAGATCGAAGTCTTCGTCTCCGGCGCGCTCATCTTCCGCGCCTGGGCCGACGAACCGTACGAAGAAAAAGAATTCTGGCCTGATGGCGCCGATGGAATAGTGCCGCCTGACGGCGATCCGCCCGGCCGCATTTCCAAACGCGGAAGCTGGCTGCAACTCCGCCGCGCCGCTTTCGGTCTCCCAGAAGCGGAAAGCGACTTCTGGGACATTGAGTTAGTTGATTAGCACCACCGCCGCCGCCAAGAGCGCGGACAATCTGGACCGCCGGCGCCCCTCGCCGGCTCTTTGTTCAACACCTTAACTGCGGCGTCCGAGCCCCGCGTCCGCCATGCCGGCGAGGGCGCCGGCGGTCCAGACGCTGCGTGGATGGACTGTCGGCAAGCCGCGAGCGTTTAAAGCGCGCGCTCCACATCGCCTTCCAACGCTTCTGGCTTCGCTGTCGGCGGAAAGCGCTTCAGCACTTTGCCGTCACGCCCGATCAGAAACTTGGTGAAATTCCATTTGATCTTGCGGCCGAGCAAACCGCCGCCCTTCGCGCGCGTCAGATGCTCATAAAGCGGATCAGCCTTCGGCCCGTTCACATCGATCTTCGCGAACATCGGGAACGTCACATCGTAGGTTAGCGAGCAGAAATTTTTGATCTCGTTTGCGTCGCCCGGCTCCTGCTTGCCGAACTGGTTGCACGGAAAACCCAGCACCGCGAAGCCGCGATCGGCATACTTGCGATGCAGCGCCTCCAGCCCTTCGTACTGATAGGTGAAGCCGCATTGGCTCGCCGTGTTGACGATCAGCAGCACCTTGCCGCGATATTCGCCCAGCGACCGCTCGGCGCCGTCGATGTCGCGCGCGGTGAAATCGTAGATGCTTGCCATTATTCGCGGTCTTCCTCTTCGCAACGGCGCGCCGTGATGTCGCTCGCTGGATCGCCTGCAGGGCCGAACGCACCAATGAGATCGTCCGTCACCGGCGCGCTCACATCGAGATGAAACGTGCGCGTCTCGGCAGTCGGTTCGCCTTCGCTATCTAGGAGGCTCACGTTAAGTACGACGCGATTATTGTCCGCCGTCGTCCAGCTGCCCCGATACGAGATCACGTTCCCCGGCGTCGTGGTGTAATCGTAGTACTGCACCAGATCGTCGGCATCGAAGACGAGATCGTAGAGCCCGCAATCGCGCTCGAACGACCAAAGCCCGATCAGCGCTTCGGACTCCAGCGTGAACGGCCCCTCTGGTATTTGCCCAACGCCCGTCGATCCCGCGCTCGCGTCCTCCGGCGTTTGCGCCGGTGCGGAGGTCTGCCCGCACGCGGCAAGCGCCACTATCATCAGAGCAACTAAAGCGATGCGCATGCGGCGTCCTCCCAAACGGAAGCGCTGACGCTAGCAAGCCGTAGCGCCCTCGTCCGCCCCTTTCGGGCTGGCGCGCGCGATGCGTTTGTTCTATATATGTTCCGTTCCGATCGGCTACCTTCGGGCCAGGAGATTCGCAGCGCCAATGGCCAAGTCCGATCACGTCTTCACCTGCCAGGCCTGCGGCGCGATCTGGCCCAAATGGGCCGGCAAGTGCGACGCGTGTGGCGAGTGGAATACGTTGGTCGAGGAAGCCGCGCGTCCAGTCGTGCCCGGCTCGCTCGCCGCGCCCACCGGTCGCAAGAGCAAAGCGCTCACTTTCGTGGAGCTCACCGGCGAGAGCGATCCGCCGCCGCGCTTGGCGACCGGCATCTCGGAGTTCGACCGCGTCTGCGGCGGCGGCTTGGTGCCGGCCTCGGCCATCTTGATTGGCGGCGATCCTGGCGTCGGCAAATCCACTTTGCTGCTGCAAGCCGCCGCAGCCCTCGCCCGCAGCGGCCACAGCGTCGCTTACGTCACCGGCGAAGAAGCGGAAGCGCAGGTGCAGGACCGCGCGCGCCGCCTCAAAGCCGGCGACGCGCCAGTGCAGCTCGCAGCGGAAACCGATCTGCGCAAAATCCTCGAAGGCTTGAAAGCGCTGAAGCCCGACGTCGTCATCGTCGATTCGATCCAAACCGTTTGGGCCGACGGTGTCGAAGCAGCGCCCGGCACGGTCGCGCAAGTGCGCGCCTGCGCCCATGAATTGGTGCGTTTCGCCAAGAAAAGCGGCTCGGTTTTGATCCTCGTCGGCCACGTCACCAAGGACGGCCAGATCGCCGGCCCGCGCGTGGTCGAGCACTTGGTCGATGCCGTGATCTATTTCGAAGGCGAGCGCGGCATGCCGTTCCGCATCCTGCGCGCCGTCAAAAACCGCTTTGGCCCGACCGACGAAATTGGCGTGTTCGAGATGATCGATGCCGGCTTGGTTGAGACGCCGAACCCGTCTGCGCTCTTTCTCGGCGCGGGCGGAGAACGTCCATCAGGCGCAGCCGTGTTCGCTGGCGTTGAGGGCTCGCGCCCAGTGCTCGTCGAAATCCAAGCACTCGCCGCGCCAACAGCTTACGGCACGCCGCGCCGCGCGGTTGTCGGCTGGGATAGCGCGCGCCTCGCCATGATCCTCGCGGTCCTCGAAACACGCTGCGGGCTCTCGTTCTCGGGGCGCGACGTCTATCTCTCCGTCGCCGGCGGCTTGCGCATCACCGAGCCAGCCGCCGATCTCGCGGTTGCAGCCGCGCTCGTCTCATCGCTCACCGACAACCCGTTGCCGCCGGAATGCGTCGTGTTCGGCGAGGTCGCGCTCTCCGGGGAAGTCCGCGCGGCTGGGCGCTCAGACTTGCGGTTGAAAGAAGCCGCGAAACTCGGCTTCACCAGCGCCTTCGCGCCGCCGCAGAAGCGCAATGGCGGCAGCGAAGGCGTGAAGGTCCGGACAATCAAACACATTGCCGACCTGGCCGCCGTGCTCGGGGCCGAACCTGGCTGATGCACGCCCGGCGCGAACGGATGGGCGCGGAATGCTCCGCTGCCGAAACGGGCGCCCGATAGGCTTTCCTTTGCCCGACGGGGCGGTTAATCCGTCTGACGGGCGCTTCATGAACACGAAGCGGTAGGGGTGGGAGCGGCTCGAATGGATCTCGGCTTCACTTGGTTCGACTTCGCGGCGCTGGTCGTTTTGGGCCTGTCAGGCGTCATGGCCTTCGCCCGCGGCCTCATTCGCGAGGTGTTTTCGATCATCGCCTTCATCGGCGCTGTCATCGCCGCTGTGTTTTTCGCCGGCATGCTGTCGCCGCTGGTCGAAAGCTTCACCCCGCTTTCCGGGCCTCTGGCATCCGTCGCTGCAGGGCTCTTGGTGTTCCTGATCGTCTTCATCGTGATCACCGTGATCACCTCGACGGTCGCCAAAACTGCGCACCAATCCACGGAAATCGGCTCTTTTGACCGCGCGGCCGGTCTTGCCTTCGGCATCCTCCGGGGGGTGCTGGTGGTGTCCTTGTTTGTGCTGCTGATGCGCCAAACCACCGCCGCCGACCCGGCGACGCCTGCAGATCCGATGCAAGACGCCATACGCGGCGCCAGAACCTACCCTATCTATAGCGGTGTCGCTTCCGCACTTGAGGCAGTCCTGCCACAGGCTCGGGAGCGCGCGCGTGATATCATTGATCGTCGCAACGGCGAGTCGGCGCCCATTCCGCCGGCCGAGCCCGAGACCCAGGCCCAGCCTTAATCAATAGGGGCCTACCTGAGGACAAATGACCGCCGAGCGCCCCTCCCTCCACTTCCTCCAGGCGCCGGCAGACCCGGCCGATCGATGGGACCACAACGATAAGCCCCGCGAGGAATGCGGGGTGTTCGGAGTGTTCGGCAGCGAAGACGCATCCGTCCTCACGGCACTTGGCCTGCACGGCCTCCAACATCGCGGCCAGGAAGGCTGCGGCATTGTCAGCTTCGATGCCGGGCGCTTTTACACCGAGCGACACCTAGGGTTAGTCGGCGAGCATTTCTCCGGCGCCGACGTCCCGGAGCGGCTGCCCGGCGCCTCCGCCATCGGCCACACTCGCTACGCCACCCAGGGCGGCACCATCCTTCGCAACGTCCAACCGCTGTTCGCAGAACTCGCCTTCGGCGGTTTCGCCGTCGCCCACAACGGCAACCTCACCAACGCCCGCGATCTGCGCAATCGCCTGGTTCAGAACGGCGCCATTTTTCAGTCCACCTCCGACACTGAATGTGTCCTGCAATTGATGGCCAAGTCGCAACGCCGCGGCGTCGTCGAGCGCTTAGTCGATGCGCTGCATGACATCGAAGGCGCCTATGCGCTCGTCTGCCTGACCGACACGATGCTGATCGGCGCGCGCGATCCGCTCGGCATTCGCCCACTCGTGCTCGGCGATCGCGAAGGCACGCCGATCCTCGCTTCCGAGACATGCGCGCTCGACATGATCGGCGCCAATTTCGTCCGCACCATCGAGCCCGGCGAAGTCATCGTTGCGGAGCGCGGCAAGTCTGGGAAAATCGAGCTCTCGAGCCACTTCCCATTCGGCGAACGCCAAGCACGGCCATGCATCTTCGAGTACGTCTATTTTGCGCGTCCGGACTCGGTGATCGATGGCCGCTCAGTTTACGAAATCCGCAAGCGTATGGGCCAACGACTGGCCGAGGAAACCGGCGTCGATGCCGATGTGATCGTGCCAGTGCCGGACTCAGGCGTGCCCGCGGCGATGGGTTATGCGCTACAATCGGGCGTGCCGTACGAACTCGGCATCATCCGCAGCCACTATGCGGGCCGCACCTTCATCCAGCCGAAACAAGAAATCCGCGCGCTCGGCGTGCGCTTGAAGCACGCAGCCAACCGCGCCGCGATCAAGGGCAAGCGCGTCGTGCTCGTGGATGACTCGATCGTTCGTGGCACCACGTCGCGTAAAATCGTGCAGATGGTGCGCGAAGCCGGCGCCAAGGAAGTGCACTTCCGCAGCGCTTCGCCGCCGATCAAACATCCGGACTTCTACGGCATCGACATGCCGGTGATTGCCGAATTGATGGCCGCGCAAATGACGCTCGAAGAAATGCGCAAGAGCCTCGGCGTCGATACGCTGGGCTTCCTTTCCGTCGAAGGCCTCTATTGGGCAATGGGCGCGGAAAAGCGCAACGCCGAGAACCCGCAATTCACGGACCACGCCTTCACCGGCGATTATCCAACACCATTGCTCGACTACGAAGCGCTGCGCGCCGGCAAGGATGAGCAATTGCCGCTGCTTGCTGACAAGGCGGCCGAGTGAGCGACGCAGAGAAACGGGTGGCGCTGGTGACGGGAGCGTCGCGCGGCATTGGCCGCGCCGTGGCGCTTGAACTTGCGCGCCGCGGTTGGCGCATCGTCGCCGTGGCGCGCGCACAAAAGGCCCTTGAAAAACTCGACGACGACATTCGCGCGCTCGGCGGCGAAGCGACGCTCGTGCCGCTCGATTTGAAGGACTATGCCGGCATCGATCATCTGGGCGCGGCCCTGTTCGAACGCCACGGCAAACTCGACGGATTGGCCGCTTGCGCCGGCGTGCTCGGCGCGGTGATGCCCGCGCATCAGGTGACGCCGAGCGTCATGGACGACGCCATGGGCGTGAACGTGATCTCGAACTATCGCCTGCTCCGCTCGATGCATCCATTGCTACGCGCCTCAGACGCTGGGCGCGCCGTGTTTCTGACCAGCGGCATCGCCACTAAGCCGCTCGCTTATTTCAGCCCGTACGCCGCGTCGAAAGCAGCGCTCGACGCGCTGGTGAAAACCTACGCCGCCGAACTCAACATCACGCCGATAAGGGCGAACTTGTTCAGTCCCGGCCCCGTGCGCACCGCGATGCGCGCCAAAGCGTTCCCAGGCGAAGACCCGATGACGCTGCCGACGCCGGCCGATGTCGCGCCCGAGATCGCGGACATGCTCGAGCCGAGCTACGCGGCAAACGGCGAGATCGTCCGCTACAGCCGCGCCTGAAATGGCCGCGCCCTACGACGCGATCATCATCGGCGCAGGTGCTGCCGGCCTCTATTGCGCTTTGCACGCGGGCCAGCGCGGACGCCGCGTCCTGGTGCTCGAGCACAACGCCGAAGTCGGCGCGAAAATCCTGATCTCCGGCGGCGGCCGCTGCAACTTCACCAATCTGAACGCCAACGACCCCGCGCGTTTCCTCTCGGCCAATCCGCATTTCGCCCGCTCGGCGCTGACGCGACACACGCAACACGACTTTATCGCGCTCGTGCGCAAGCATGGCATCGCGTACTACGAAAAGACGTTGGGCCAGCTTTTCTGCGACGGCGCGCGATCATCCGCCAGAATCGTGCGTATGCTGCTGGACGAATGCGCCGCGGGCGGTGTGGAGATTCGCACCAACTGCCGCGTGAGCGCCGTTAGCAAAGGCGAGCGCTTCAGCGTTGAAACCAGCCAAGGCGCGTTCGAGAGCAGCGCACTCGTCATCGCCAGCGGCGCGCTCTCCATCCCAAAGCTTGGCGCGACGGGTCTTGCCTACGACATCGCCAAACAGTTCAGCGTGCCGATCGTGGCGACAAGTCCGGGGCTTGTACCGCTGACATTCTCCGATGCCGATCTCGCCTGGATGCAACCGTTGAGCGGCGTCTCTGCGGAAGTAATCACGCGCTGCAACGGCGCGACATTCCGCGAGGCTGCGCTCGTCACGCATCGCGGGCTCTCCGGCCCGGCGATCCTGCAAGTCTCGTCTTACTGGTCGCCCGGCGATGCGATCGAGATCGATTGGGCGCCGGATGCGGCCGAGGATTGGCTGGCGCAGCGCAAGCGTGAGCGGCCGAAAGCACAGATCAAATCGCTACTCAGCGAAATTCTATCCGACAGGCTCGCGGGCGCCTTGTCATCGGCGCTGACTGAAGGCGCCGTTGGAGATTTGAAGGACGCCGCACTCATCGAAGCTATGCAAAGCGTGAAGCACTGGCGCCTAACGCCCACGGGCAGCGAAGGTTACGCGAAAGCGGAAGTCACGGTCGGCGGCATCAGCACGGATGCGCTCTCCCAGAAGACGATGGAGGCACGCGCTGTCACCGGCCTCTTCTTCATTGGCGAAGCTGTCGACGTCACTGGCTGGCTCGGCGGCTACAACTTTCAGTGGGCGTGGTCGAGCGGATGGGCGGCAGCGCAGGCGCTTTGATCGGTTAGCCTTCCGCGTCGTCCGCGAACGGGTTTTTGCCTGCCTTCACGATCAGCCGGATCGGCGTCGCAGTCAGTTCAAACGCCTCGCGGATGCCGTTCACGAGATAGCGCTTGTAGCTCTCGGGCATATCTTCGGCGCGCGAACAGATCAGCACGAATGTCGGCGGACGAGCCTTAATCTGTGTGATGTAGCGCGGCTTGATGCGCTTGCCGCGCACCGCCGGCGGCGGGTGGCGCTGGATGGCGGCGTGCAGCCACTCGTTCAGATCCTTGGTTTTGACGCGCGCGGTCCAATCCTTATGCGCCTTGTCGACCGCCTTCATCATGCGATCGAGGCCAACGCCGGAGAGTGCGGCAACCGTCGCAATCGGCGCGCCGCGCGCTTGCGGCACGCGTTCGCGCGCAACCAGCGTCAACTCTTCCAGATGCGCGCGCGGGTCCTCGATCTTGTCCCACTTGGCGAGCACGTAGACGAGCGATCGGCCTTCACGCTCGACCAGGTCAGCGATCATCACGTCTTGCTTCTCGAACGCGTCAGCCGCGTCCATCACGAGCACACACACATCGGCGAAACGGATGGCGTGCAACGTGTCGGCGACGGACATGCGCTCGAGCTTGGCTTGCACCTTGGCTTTCTTGCGCATGCCGGCGGTGTCGATGAGTTTGTACGGCTTGCCGCCCCACTGCCAATCAATGGCGATGGAGTCGCGCGTAATGCCGGCCTCGGGGCCAACTAGCAGACGCTCCTCGCCAATCAGCGCGTTGACCAACGTGGATTTCCCGGCGTTGGGGCGCCCGACGATGGCGAGTTGGATCGGCCGTTCGGCGTTCTCATCGTCGATGCTGGCAGTGTGCTCATGCGCAGCGATAGCGGCGTAGAGTTCGCTCATGCCTTCGCCGTGCTCGGCTGAGATCGCGATCGGTTCGCCGAGGCCCAGCGCATAGGCTTCATTGATGCCTATATCGCCGGCGCGGCCTTCAGCTTTGTTGGCGGCCAACACCACCGGCTTGTCAGCGCGACGCAACAATGCGGCGAACGCCTTATCCAGCGGCGTCACGCCGACACGCGCATCGATCAAAAATAGGATCACGTCCGCCATAGCGATGGCGGTCTCGGTCTGCTCGCGCATGCGCGATTCGAGCGACGCATCCGTGACGTCTTCGAAACCGGCAGTATCGATCAGCGTGAACTGCAGATCGCCGAGTTTGCCCGTCGCCTCGCGACGGTCACGCGTGACGCCTGGCGTGTCATCGACAATCGCCAGCTTCTTGCCGTGCAGCCGATTAAAGAGCGTCGACTTGCCTACGTTGGGGCGCCCGACGATCGCGAGCTTGATCGTCATGGCGCGCCATCGTTCAGCGGAACACGACGAGACGGGCGTCGTCGGTCACAACGTAAATATTGCCGTTGGCGGCGATCGGCGGAATGAAGACGGCTTGGCCAACACTTTCCGTCGCGACCGTGTTGCCGCTCTCCGGGGTCACCGCGACGATGTCGCCCACGGAGTTCACCAGGATCAGGCGACCGCCGACCATGATCGGTCCTTGCCAGGCGATACGGCCAGTGCGGTTGTCTTCGTTCACATACCGACGCAGCTGCGACACCCAATAGATGTTGCCGGTCGCCTTGTCGAACGCGCAAAGCTCGCCATCGACGCTAACGGCGTAAACGACATCGCCCGCCACCCAGGGTGTTTGCGTCGACGCGAACGGACGCGCCCACACGCGCTGGCCAGTGCGCAGATCAATTGATGCGAGCACGCCCGAATGGCTGGCGGCGTAAACAAAACCATCTTCAACGGCGGGACGGCCGGCGATGTCGTTGATGGCGGAGAGCGAGCTCAGACGCCCCGCACGGGAGAGCGCGTCCGACCACAAGCGCCGGCCGTTGGCGGCGAGGAGCGCCACCACTTCGCCAGACGCGAACGGCGCAATGACCGACTCGCCCGACACGGCGACGCTCGGCGCCGAAAGAATGCGCGCCGATTCCGCGATCGCTTGGAAATTCCAGAGCACCGCGCCGGTGCCGGCATCGAAGGCCACCAGCTCGCTGTCGTTCGTGATGGCGTACACGCGGCCGCCTGCAACGGTCGGCGCCGAGTGGAACGGCGCGCCTGCCTGCTGACGCCAAGCTTCTTCGCCAGTCGTCGCGTCGAGCGCCACCATGATGCCGTAGCCGGTGCTGACAAACACGCGACCGCCGGAGACAGCGACGCCGCCGCCGCGCGCGCTGCGATCGCGGCGTTCGCCACGAATCTGGGTGTTCCAAATGCGCGAGCCGTCAGAAGCGCTGACAGCTTGCACACGGTGATCCGCGTCGAGAAAATAAAGCGTGCCGCTGGCGATGACTGGCGGCGCAGCGATTTGAACGCTGCCGCTGGAGCCGGCGCCGAGATTGGAGCGCCAAGCGCGTTCGAGCACGCCAGCGCCACGCGAATTCGGCGGCGTGTTGTCAGCCGTTCCGCCAGGCTGGCTCCAATCGACCAGGTCGACCGCGGGCGGCACTGTAATGGTGCGCGATTGCAGCGCGGTGTCCGGCGTCAAATCTTGTTCGAACGCCAAGATCGAAACGCGCCCGTCCTGCGGTGCGGTTTGGCTCGGCGCCTCGCCGCCATCGAAC
>QBMO01000052.1:4494-22237 GCA_003242075.1 Alphaproteobacteria bacterium | reverse complement strand
CGATCGAGCCCGGCCAAGTGATCGCCGAGATCGAGACTGATAAAGCGACGATGGAGGTCGAAGCTGTCGATGAAGGCGTGATCGAGGAAATTCTGGTGCCGGAGGGCAGCCAAGGCGTGAAGGTCAACACGCCGATCGCGACACTCAAGGGCGAAGGCGCGCCAGCGAAAGCCGCGCCGAAGCGGGAGGCGAAGGCCGACGCGCCAGCTGCAGCAAAACAACAAGCGCCCGCGCCATCGTCGGAGCGCAAAGCTTCGCCGCAAAGCGTTGCGTCATCTCCAAGTGACCGCATCCTCGCATCGCCGCTTGCGCGCCGCCTGGCTGAGCAAGGCGGCATTGATCTCGCCGGCCTCAAAGGCACCGGGCCCAATGGGCGTGTGGTGAAAGCGGATATCGAGTCCGCAGCGCAATCACCGCGCGCTACACAGGCGCCGCAGCAGTCGCGCGAAGTCGCGCGGCCAGGCACGCCGCAGCAAGCGCCGGCGCCATTCAAATCGCTCGAGAGCCAGGGCATTCCTTCCGGCTCGTACGACCTCGTCCCGCTCGACCTCATGCGCAAAACCATCGCCAAGCGCATGACGGCGTCATTCCGCGACGTGCCGCACTTTCCGCTGACGATCGATATCGAGATTGACGCGCTGCTGAAGGCGCGCGGCGAGATCAATAAGCGCTTCGCCGACAATGGCGTGAAAATTTCCGTCAACGACATGTGCATCAAGGCGGCCGCACTGGCGCTGAAGCTCGTGCCGGAAGCGAATGCCAGCTACACGCCCGACGGAATCGCCATCCACCACCACGCCGATATCGCCGTCGCTGTCGCCATTCCAGGCGGCTTGATCACGCCGATCATCTGGCAAGCCGAGACCAAGGGATTTGCACAAATCAGTCACGAAATGGCGGACCTCGCTTCACGCGCGCGCGAGAAGAAGCTGAAGCCCGAGGAGTTTCAGGGCGGCACGTTCTCGATCTCGAACATGGGCATGCTCGGCATTAAGAGCTTCGCCTCGATCATCAACGAGCCGCACGGCATGATCATGTCAATCGGCGCCGGCGAGAAACGTCCGATCGTGAAGAACGACGCGCTGGCGATCGCCACGATGATGAGCGTCACCGTGACGTGCGATCACCGCGTGGTCGACGGCGCGCTGGGCGCCGCGTTCCTGAAGGCGTTCCGGAGCTTCCTGGAAGACCCGATGGCGATGTTGTTGTAGTCACGAAAAAGGGTGGGGGCCCGCATGGACATCAACGCACTGATCGACGAACTCGCCGCCAACGCTGGCGACCTCTGGTTTCTCGCGCTGATCGGCGCGTTCTTCGTGATGATTTGCGAGTCTGCAAAGCCAAAGCCCGCGGAAGGTGAGAGCAGAGCTGGCCCGCAAGGCTTTGCGCTGCTGGTGATGATCCTCAGCCTACTGACGCCGCTTTTGCTTTTCCTGCATGCGTTCCTGACGGCGAGTGGCGCGCTCATCGCCAGCGTCGCGGCGATCGGCGGGGCGATCATCGTGTCGGCCATTGTCGGCTGGATCATTAGCGCGGCGGCGCCCAGCTTCGGCCGCACGCTCAATCGTGCGGCGCCCTATCTGGCGGTCGTGGTGTTCGCGCTGACGCTCTATGTCACCTGGGAAAGCGTGTTCACGTTCGTGAACGGCTTCGTCGCGCGCGGCTAGGCGGCGCGGCCGAGCTTTTTGGCGACGAGATTGTTGAGCTCCGCGGTGACTGTGCGGCGAAGTTCGTATTGCGAGTTTGGCAGCTCGGCCAATTGCAGGATCGCGTGCAGGTGGGCTTCCACGACGCTCGCGTTCATGCGCGCCTCGCCACCAACGGCCTTCACATAATTGGAGAGCGAGAAGGTGGCCGAGACCAACATCGGCTCTTCCAAATCATTCGCCAGCACACTGAGCTGCGCGCAGGTGAGCTTGAAATCGCGGGCGTCGCCGCCGGGTTGGATCGCGGAGCGCAGCGCCATCAGCCGCTCGACGTACATCCGCACCAGGCCCTTGCGGATCTGCACGTCCGGCGCGTCGTCCTTATCGCTGCGCCCTTCGGCGCAGGCTTGCTTGCGCTGGATCGACTTAATGCGACGCTGAACGGTGGCGATCGAGAAGGGGCGGATGACGAATTCGTCGACGCCGGCTTGGCGGGCGGCGTCCACATCACGCTGCATGCGCCGCTCGGCCAACATGATGACCGGGACCTTACGCCCGACATCGCCGGCTTCGCCCGCCCGCATTTTTTTGATCAGCTCCAAGCCGGTCCCGTTTTCGAACTCCCATTCGACCAGCAGGAAATCGGGCGCGATGACCGCGGCGAGCGAAAGGCATTCCTCGGTCGTGGACGCGTAAGTGACTTGCGCGCGGCCAAGCGTGCGCAGCATATCGGTCAGCAGACGGCGCTGAAAAACGCTGTCGTCGGCAACCAAAAACCGGAGCGCCGGTTCTGCGCGTTCTGATCTGGCTTTTGCGGTCACACGGCAAAACTACGCCGCCAGACTTAAAATTCCGGCCAACGGCGCCAGGAATTCAGCGTAAAGATTGGATGAATCGGTTAAGGCCCGTTGATGCTTTCGCTGCTGCTTGCCTCGTTCGTGACCTTCTTCGTCGCCATCGACCCTGTCGCCATGGCGCCGATGTTCACGACCATGACCGCGCGCATGACGCCGGAATGGCGCCGCAAGATGGCATTCAAAGCGGTTGCGATCGCCACCGGCATTCTGCTCGCATTCGCTTTCGGCGGCGCGTGGCTGTTGGAGCAGATCCACGTCTCGATCGACGCGTTCCGCATCGCCGGCGGCCTGCTGCTCTTCTTGATCGCCGTCGACATGCTGTTCGAGAAGCGCTCCGAGCGGCGCGAGGAGCGAGCCGAGAAAGTGGCGGCGGAGCAAGCCTCGCACCCGGGCGTGCAGGACGATATCTCGGTGTTCCCGCTAGCCATTCCGCTGATCAGCGGCCCGGGCGCCATTGCCTCGATCATGCTGCTCTTTGCCGAGCACGAAGATTTGGCGAGCCGCGGCATGATCCTGCTCGGCGTCGGCGCCAACTTGGCGCTCTGCCTGGCTGCGTTCCTGATGGCGGGGCCGCTCTCGAAGATCATGGGCGACACGGTCGCCTCGATGCTCACGCGCATTTTCGGCATTCTGCTGGCCGCACTGGCGGCTCAGTTCGTCATCGACGGCGTCCGCAACGTGTTTGGGATTGCTGGCTAGTCGGGTTCATCCGGGAATGGGTGGGAGATTGTCGAATCTCCGCCTTCACCTTGGGGCAGGGCCTGCTAAGTAGCCCTCATGAGCACATCCTACGACGTTATCATCATCGGTTCCGGCCCCGGCGGCTATGTGACCGCGATCCGCGCTGCGCAGCTTGGGCTGAAGGTCGCCATCGTCGAGCGCGACCGGCTCGGCGGCATCTGCCTCAACTGGGGCTGCATCCCGACCAAAGCGCTGCTGCGCTCGGCGGAAGTGTACCGCAACTTCCAGCGCGCGAAGGACTACGGCCTCTCCGCCGAAGGCGTGAAGTTCGATTACAAAGCCGTGGTCGAACGCTCGCGCGGCGTTGCGGCGCGGATGGAGAAGGGCGTCCAGTTCTTGATGAAGAAGAACAAGGTCGCCGTGATCGAAGGCGAAGCGCGGTTGGAGAAGGGGAGCGCGGCGCCGAAAGTGATCGTGAAGGGCAAGGACGGAAAGGAGGCGTCCTACGACGCCAAGCACGTCATCCTCGCCACTGGCGCGCGCGCACGCGAAATCCCGGGCGCTGGTTTGAAGAGCGACGGCAAGCGCGTCTGGACCTATCGCGACGCGATGAACCCGCCAGAATGGCCGGAGTCCTTGTTGGTGTTCGGCTCGGGCGCCATCGGCATTGAGTTTGCTTCGTTTTATGCTGCGTTCGGCGTGAAGGTGACGGTGGTTGAACTGCTCGACCGCGTGCTGCCGGTCGAAGACGAAGAAATCTCGGCGTTCGCGAAGAAGCGTTACGAGAAAGAGGGGCTGAAAATCCTCACCTCCACCGAAGCCAAATCACTGAAGGCGACGGCGAACGGCGTTGAGGCGGTTGTCTCATCGAAGGGCAAAGAAGAAACGCTGACGGCGTCGCACGCCATCGTCGCTGTCGGCATCACCGGCAATATCGAGAATCTTGGGCTGGAGACGCTCGGCGTGAAAACCGATCGCGGCCACATCGTCACCGATGGCTACGGCAAGACCAATGTCGCCGGGCTTTACGCGATTGGCGATGTCACCGGCGCGCCGTGGCTGGCGCATAAGGCGTCGCACGAGGGCATCATCTGCATCGAAGCCATCGCAGGCCTGAAGCCGCACGCCATGATCAAGGAGCGCATTCCCGGCTGCACCTATTCGCATCCGCAAGTCGCCAGCGTGGGCCTCACCGAAGCCAAGGCGAAAGCCGCGGGGCGCGAGGTGCGCGTTGGCCGCTTCCCATTCGTTGGCAATGGCAAAGCGATCGCGCTGGGCGAAGATCAGGGCATGGTCAAAGTCGTGTTCGACGCCAAGACTGGCGAACTCCTCGGCGCGCACATGATCGGCGCCGAAGTGACGGAGCTCATCCAAGGCTACGCGATCGCCATGCAGACGGAGACAACCGAGCAAGAGCTCATGGAAACAATCTTCCCGCACCCGACGCTGTCAGAGATGATGCACGAAGCGGTGCTGGATGCGTACGGGCGGGTGTTGCACGTTTAGCTCGGAGGAAAAGGGTCCGCACAGTGCGCGAGGCTGACGCGCTCATAGGTCCGGGTGTCTTCGCCCAATGTGAGGCGCCCTTCTGTTATATGAGCAGATCTAGTCGCAGCCGGCCGCACGCTGGCGCGCCAGACGTATCGGAGCCGGTAGCCACTAGCTGTTCGACGCCAAGTGATTTGCGGAAACACGTAGCTTACGACACCGCCTTCGCGCTCGATGTGACGCGCTGTGCCGTCCTCATCGAAGATCAGGACCAGGTCGTCGTCGCTCCGCTGCCAGCATCCAATGATCGGGTCATCGAGGCGCGTGGCGCTGCAGCCGACTAGGCATAACGCAAGCGCAAGAAGCGGAGCGCGCACTACGGCGGCTAAGCCGCCTCCGCCCGCGCCACCAAATCCGCAGCCATACGCCCCAGCGCGACGTAGTCCGTCTTGCCGGTGCCGAGCAGGGGGATTTCTTCCACGCCGATGATCTTCTTCGGCACGGCGATGTCGGCGACGCCATTGGCTTTGCACCAGGCAACGAAGGCGCTCGATTCGGCGTCCTTCTCGCTAGTGAAAAGCATGATGCGCTCGCCTTTGCGGCTGTCCGGCATGGCGATCGCCGCGTGTGTCGCATTTGGCCACACTTGCTGCGCGTAGCCCTCAACGGCGTTCAACGACACCATCTCGCCGCCAACTTTTGCAAAGCGCTTCACGCGGCCGAGAATGCGGATGTATCCATCGGCATCGACGTCCACCACATCGCCGGTATCGTGCCAACCTTCCGGCAGCAGATCGATGCCGAACGGTTTCGTCGGATCGAGATAGCCACGCATGACGTTCGGCCCGCGCACATAAAGCTTCTGACCGCCTTCGATGCCGGGCACCGGCTCAAGCCGCCACTCCAAGTGCGGCACGAACTGGCCGACAGAGCCGTGGCGATTGCGCGCCGGCACGTTCACCGAAATCAGCGGCGACGCTTCGGTCGCGCCATAGCCTTCGAGCAATTCGACGCCGAAGCGCTTCATATACATTTCGCGCGTTTCCGGACGCACGCGCTCGGCCCCCAGCACCATCAGGCGAATGCCCTTCAAGTCTTCGTCGTCGGCGTTGCGCGCATATTGCTGCGCGAACGTGTCGGTGGCGAAGAAGACGTTGGCGCCGGTATCCTTGATCAGCTTGGGAATTTCCTTCACCGCCAGCGGCGAGGGATACAGGAACGTCTTGTGACCGGTGAACAGCGGCAGCAGCACGCCGCCCAACAAGCCGAAGCAATGGAACATCGGCAGCGGCGAGAAGAAGCTGAAATCCGGCTCGAACGGAACGTGCGAATAGCCTTGCTCGACGTTCGCCACCAGATTGGCGTGGCTCAGCACCGCGCCTTTGGGTGTGCCGTATGAGCCGGAGGTAAACAGAATCACCGCCGTATCGTCCGGATTGCCCTTCGCGGCGAACACGCGCGGGAAGGCGCCCTTCATCAACGCCACAACCTTGTCGCCAATGTCGATCGTTTTGCGGACGTCTTCGAGATAGATGAGCTTGGCGAACTTCGAGAGCTCGGCTTCCAGCGCTTCGAGCTTCGCAAGTTTGATGAAGGTGCGCGAGGTGAGAATCTTGCGCACGTTCGCCGCTTCACAGGCGGCGCGCAGATTCATCGCGCCAGCCGTGAAGTTGATCATCGCTGGCGTCCGCCCGATTGCGTGCACCGCGAAGAACGTCACCACCGCGCCAGCGCCGGTCGGCAGCATGATGCCGACCGTCTCGCGCTTCTTGATCAGCGTGTCGAACTTACCGCCGAGTGCAAACGCGGCGCGCACGATGTCATCGTACGAGAGCACTTTGCGCTCATGATCTTCGAGGATGGGAAACTTGCCGCCTCTGGCGTCGCGCGCCCGGAGCAGAGCCTCGAACAAGGTGACACGTGTACGCGCCAGCTCGAACGGTCGATGCGCCATGAACTTGATGCCTCCGTTTGACCGCCTCGGACGCCCCAAGAGGAGGGAGGGCGGCCATTCGTGATTATTGTTTCACGCTTGTAACAGAAACTAGCGGCCCAAATGGGGCCGGGCAAGCCATGGGCCCACTAAGTCGTTGGTCATGCAGGGGAGGAATCCGTCCCAGCCGTTGCGGGCCAAGGCGCGGAGGCTCATGTTCACGTCATGCCGACGCTGATTGATTTGCGCCCGGAAGGCGAAGACGGCGGCGAAACACGCCCGCGTCACCCTGAAAAGCAGGGTCGCCCCGACGCGCCCAGCCCGCGCAAGCCAGACTGGATCCGGGTCAAGGCGCCGACGAGCCTCGGCTACCACCAGACCAAGGAATTGGTCCGCGACCTGAAACTCCACACCGTCTGCGAAGAAGCGGGCTGCCCCAATATCGGCGAGTGCTGGAGCCAGAAACACGCCACCTTCATGATCCTCGGCGGCATCTGCACGCGCGCTTGCAGCTTCTGCAACGTCGCCACCGGCAAACCGCTGCCGCTCGACGCCAACGAGCCCGAGAACGTCGCCTTCGCGACGGCGCAGATGGGGCTGAAACACGTCGTCGTCACCTCCGTCGATCGCGACGATCTCGACGACGGCGGCGCTGAGCATTTCGTGCTGACGATCCAAGCCATCCGCCGCGCCGCGCCCAACACGACCATCGAAATCTTGACACCGGACTTCCTGCGCAAACCCGGCGCGGCCGAGCGCGTCATCGATGCGGCGCCAGATGTGTTCAATCACAATCTGGAAACCGTACCGCGGCTCTACCACTCGATCCGCCCGGGCGCGCGCTACTACCAGTCGCTGCGCCTGCTCGACTCGGTGAAACAGCGCGATCCGAACCAGTTTACGAAGTCCGGCCTCATGGTAGGCCTCGGAGAAGCGAAGGACGAGGTGTTGCAGGTGATGGACGATCTGCGCGTCGCCGGCGTCGATTTCCTCACCATCGGCCAATATCTGCAACCGACAAAAAAGCACGCCGCCATCGATCGCTTCTGGACGCCGGATGAGTTCAAAGCGCTGGAGACAATCGCTTACGCCAAGGGCTTCCTTATGGTCTCCGCCAGCCCGCTGACGCGCTCGTCACACCATGCTGGCGAAGACTTCGCGCGCCTGAAGGCCGCGCGCTTGGCGCAAACCAAGGCCTGACATGGCCCGCACCACGATCGAAGCAGAGCGCATTCTCCCATACGCGCCGGGTGATCTTTGCCGCTTAGTGGGCGACGTGCGCGCCTATCCGCAATTCATTCCATGGCTGCAAAGCCTGCGCGTCGTGACCGAAGAAGCGCGCGACGAGGGCGGCTGGGAAGGCGTCGCCAGCGCCATTGTCGGCTGGAAGGCGATCACGGAGCGCTTCTCGACCTCGGTCCGCTGCGAGCCCGCGAAGGGAGAGGTGGACGTTGCGCTGGTCAGCGGGCCGTTCCATGCGCTCGACAATTCCTGGCGCTTCGAGCCGCACGAAAAAGGCGCACGCGTGCGCTTCCGCATTTCGTATCAGTTCAAGAACCCGGTCCTGCAAGCCGTCGTGGCCGCAAACAAAGACGGGTTGGCGGGCCGCATCATGGGCGCCTTCGAGCGCGAAGCCAAACGGCGCCTGGGTTAGTCCATCAGCCTTCGCATGAGCGCGAATGCTTCCGACACGGTTTGAAGTTGAATGTCATGCCGGCCGATCGCGCCAAAACGCTTTTCTTCATGCAGCAGCACGCCATCTCTTCGCGCAACGGCGAGGTGCACGAGGCCCACTGGCTTTTCCGCGCTGCCACCGTCTGGCCCGGCAATGCCAGTAACGGCCACGGTAATGTCGGCGCGGCTGTGCTTCAGCGCGCCTTCGGCCATCGCTAGCGCGACCTCACGGCTTACCGCGCCGTGCTGCGCGATCAGCACCGACGGCACACCCAGCATGTCGGTCTTTGCGTCATTGGAATACGTAACGAAGCCCCGCTCTAGCACCGCCGATGCGCCCGGTACGGCGGCGAGCGTCGCCGCAATCAGCCCTCCGGTGCAGCTCTCCGCCGTAGCGACCCGCAGTCCGCGACGCTTGGCGTCATCGAGCAGTGCTTGCGCGGCGTCATAGTTCGGGTGCGAAACCATGGTGACGCATAACGACAGTCGCTGGCGAATGTCCATTCCCCTGAATCGGGGCGGGTGGCAGAAGCGGCGCTGCCCAGGGGAGGGAAAATGGAAGCCTTAGCGCGCCGCGCCGCCGCACCGATTTTCACGCTCGCGCTGTTCTCCAGCGCTGCGCTGATCTTCGTGCTGCAGCCCCTGTTCGCGCGCATGGTGACGCCGCTCCTGGGCGGCAGCCCGCAAGTCTGGAACACGTCGATGGCGTTCTTCCAGGGCGCGCTCCTGATCGGCTACCTCTACGCACACGTGCTGGCGCGCGTGAAAGACATTCGCATCCAGGCCGCCATTCACGGCGCCGTGCTGCTGGCGGCATGGTTCGTGTTGCCGGTGCATGTCACCACAGCCCTTGGCGCGCCAAGCTCGGATCAACCGGCGCTCTGGCTGGTCGGCGTGCTGGCGTTGTCTGTCGGCGCACCCTTTGCGGCAGCGTCGGCGACGGCGCCTCTGCTGCAAGCATGGTACGCGCGCAGCGGCCGCGCCGATGCGCACGACCCATACTATCTCTACGCCGCCAGCAATCTCGGCAGCTTCGGCGGCTTGCTCGCATATCCGCTTGTGATCGAGCCATTACTCGGCGCGCAGGAGCAGAGCGCTGCATGGTCAGTGGCGTATGTCGCGGTGGCCGCGCTCATCGTGCTCGCGGCGGCGACGACAATTTCAGGCAACGGCGAAGCGCCCAAACAGCTCGCACATACGGGCGCTGCGCCCACTTGGCGCGAGCGCGGCTATTGGATCGCCGCTGCAGCGGTGCCTTCGGCGATGTCCTTGGGCGCGACGCTCTACATCTCCACTGACGTTGCCTCCGCGCCCATGCTTTGGGTGATTCCGCTAGCGCTCTATCTCGCGACGTTCGTGCTCGCATTCATGAAACGCAGCGAACGCATCGCACAGGCGACGTTGCTGGTGCAGCCAATCGCGCTCGCCTTCATGGTGGCGTCCTATTACGTGGCCGCCAACTGGGTGCTGACGGCGACGCTGATCCTGACGGCGTTCTTCTTCAGCGCGCTCGTCTGCCATTTGGCGCTTTCGCGCTCGCGGCCAAGCGCCGATCGCCTGACCGAGTTCTATCTCTACGTCTCGCTTGGCGGCGTCTTGGGCGGCGCCTTCGCGGCGTTCATCGCGCCGCTCATCTTCAACAACGTCTACGAATTTCCGCTGGCGATGGCCGCGGCCTGTCTCTTCCGGCCACGCGCCGCCTCAGACGTGCCGCGGATGACCGATGCCTCGTTCGCCGCCGCAATCGCCGTCGGTGTGCTGGGTCTGCTGTTGGTGGTTCGCCAACCGCTCGACTCCGTCATCATTCTGGGCGCGCTCGGCGCTGCGGCCGCCATGGTTGCGGCCGGCTGGAGCGACGAGAGCAAGCCTGCAATCTACCGCTACGCCTTCCTCGGCATCGCCGCAGTGCACGCGCTTTTGGTTATCTGGATCGCGTTCAAGATGGGCGGTGACCTCTCCAGCGTAATCACGCGAGAAGTCGTAGAAGGGGAGCCCGTCCTCAGCTTCAACGATCCCTGGGGCTGGTTGCTAGGCCTGACGAGCTTCTTGATCCTGGCCTTTGCCGTGCACGGCACGATCCAACCGCGACGCGACAACAAAACCATAGGCGACTTCGCGCTTGGAGCGGCGTTGCCGACGGTGGTTTTGCTTTTGTTGTTGATCGTCGTCGGCGCGCAATACGACCAACACGATGCCCTCATCGTGATTGGCTTGATGATTTGCGGCATCGCCATTTTCATCAATCGCGGCCGGCCCTTCGTGCTCGCCGGCATTGTGCTGCTCGCGTTCTTGATGATCTTCCTCGACGACGCGCGCGGCGCTCGCATCCTCACCCAGGAACGCACCTTCTTCGGCGTGTTGCGAACCCGCGAATATGTCACTGACGATCCGCAGATTCCGCCGTTGCGTACGCTTCTGCATGGCACGACGTTGCACGGCGCGCAGATCGCAGCACCCGGCTATTCGCGCCAACCGCTGACCTATTATCACCCGCGCACCGCGCTTGGCGAAGCCATCGTTGCTGGCCTCAGCTTGCACGAAAACTCGCGCTTGGCGTTGATCGGTCTCGGCACCGGCACCACGGCGTGTTTGATGCGCCCCGGCGATGAGCTGACAATCTATGAGATCGATCCGGCCGTCGTGCGCCTCGCGGCCGAGCCGGGCGGCGATTTCACCTTCGTGCAGGAATGCCAGCCGAACGCCCGCGTCCTCGTCGGCGACGCGCGCTTGCGGATCGCCGAGGCGCCCGACGGCGCGTTCGATGTCATTGTCGTCGACGCCTTCTCGTCCGACGCCATTCCGGCGCACTTGCTGACCGCGGAAGCAATCGCACTTTATCTTTCGAAGGTCAGCGAGAACGGCATCGTTATTCTTCATTTGTCGAACCGGCACTTGGCGTTGGTATCGGAAGCGGCGCGCGTGGCGCGAGATCTACAAGCGCCGACGCTCTATCGCGTCAGCCGCCCATTCGATGTTGCCGGCGCCTCGCTCTATGGCGCCTCCGCTGCGAGCGCGATGATCGTAGCGCGTTCACCCGCCACGCTGGCAGCGCTGCCAGTTCCGCCCGAGAGCAACTGGCTTCACTTCCAAGCGCCACCCGGCCGTGGCTGGACCGATGACTACATCAACATGCCGCGTGCTTTGTGGGATGGGCTGACGGGCGTCGAAGAGTGCCGCATTTACGGCTATCTGCCGCAGTGCGGCGGCGACAGCGTAGCCGAGCCGCAACCAGAAACATTGCCCGCGCCGGCGAACTAAAGCGGACGATCGAGCGTCGCAGTCGCTTGTGCGGCTAGGCCTTCTTCGCGGCCGATGAAGCCCATGCGCTCGGTGGTCGTCGCTTTCACGCTGACGCGCTCGATCGGCAGTCCAAGCACCTCTGCCGTGCGCTGACGCATGCGATCGCGATGGGGGCCAATCTTTGGCCGCTCGCACAACAACGTCACATCAACATGTAGGATGCGCGCGCCTGCAGCGTCAGCCAGTTGCACTGCGTGGCGCAAGAAGCGTTCGGAGTCGGCGCCTTTCCATTGCGGATCGCTTGGCGGGAAGTGCGCGCCGATATCACCTTCGCCCAGCGCGCCGAGAATGGCATCGACCAACGCGTGCCAGCCCGCATCAGCGTCGGAGTGACCGACGAGCCCCTTATGGTGGGGGATGGCCACGCCGCACAGCGTGACGTGGTCTCCATCGCCGAAGCGATGCGCATCGACGCCGTTGCCGACGCACACGATCCGTTCGCCGCCCATGATCCGCTCCAACAGCGCAAAGTCTTCCGGATAGGTAAGCTTCATCAACCGCGCGTCGCCCGGCACGATGACGCACGCGCCGCCGTGTGCGCGCACGACAGCGAGATCGTCGCTGAAGCTGGCGTCGTCGGCGATGGCCGCGTACGCGGCACGCAATGCCTCCGCGCGAAACGCTTGCGGCGTCTGCACGCGCATCAAGTGATCGCGTTCCACGTCGGCGACGATGCGCTGCGCCTCATCCACGCGCCGCAGCGAATCCGCCACTGGCAGACCGGGCGCCGCGCCCGCTGCGCCGGCGCTGAGAGCGTCTGTGAGCGCAGTGACGATGGCTGGAGTCAGCCCGGGTCGCGCGGCGTCGTGGATTAAAACGATGTCGGCGTCTGCCAGGGCTGCCAAACCTGCGCGCACCGAAGCGGTCCGCGTCGCGCCTCCCAGGACCGACCGCACCGACAAACCCTCGACCGCAGCCGCGAAGATTTCTGCGTACTCAGGCGCGATGGCGACGACGATATCCTCAACCCCCGCGCGCTGGAGCGCTTCGATCGACCAGCGCAAGATCGGCCGCCCCAATAACTTGCTGTATTGCTTGGGAATATCGCCACCGGCACGCTCGCCTCGACCGGCGGCGACGATCAACGCAGCGAGCTTCATTGTCGGGTGTGCAATTCAGGCGAATGTTGCATCGCAGCATAAAACCCTTGGCGCCCGCTTTTTAGGCGCCCTAAGCTCTGCTCCAGGACGGGGCCAGCATGTTCGATTTGAACGAATTTCCGCCGCTTGTCTCGCTGGCCCCCATGGCCGGCGTGACCGACGTCCCGTTCCGTCGGCAAGTGAAGCGCTTTGGCGGCCGCTACTGCGTCTCTGAAATGGTGGCGTCGGACCAACTCGCCCGGCAGCGCATCGACATGGTGCGCCGGGCCATGGGCGCTGAGGCTCTGAAGCCGTTGGTTATCCAGCTGGCCGGGCGAGAGAGCCGCTGGATGGCCGAAGGCGCGCGTCTCGCGGAAGCGGCGGGCGCCGATGTCATCGACATCAACATGGGCTGCCCAGCGAAAAGCGTGACGAGCGGCGCCTGCGGCTCGGCGCTGATGCGCGCTCCAGATCACGCACTGCGCCTGATCGAAGCGACGGTGAACGCAACCACGCTGCCGGTGACGCTCAAGATGCGCCTGGGCTGGGACCACGCTTCGCTCAACGCCGCCCGCCTCGCCAAGCGGGCCGAAGACGCGGGCGTACGGATGCTCACCATCCATGGCCGCACGCGTCAGCAGTTCTTCCGTGGCCAAGCCGATTGGGCCGCGATCGCGCCGGTCGTGCAAGCAGTCCGCATTCCGGTGATCGCCAATGGCGACATCGCCACCGCTGCCGATGCGCGCCGCGCTCTGGCGCAATCCGGCGCCGCCGGCGTGATGATCGGCCGCGCAGCGCAGGGCAAGCCTTGGCTGCCGGCCGAGATTGAGCGCGCGTTGCGCGATGGCGATGAAGTCGGCGCTCCGCCGACATCGCGCCTGCTGCAAAGCCTGCTCGACCTCTACGACGACGCCCTGGCGTTCTATGATCGCCCACTCGGTGTCCGTGTCGCGCGCAAGCACATCGCCTGGATGATCGACGCCGTGTTCGGCGACGCGGCGCGTGAACGGCGCAAGTCAATTTGCGTGCTCGAAGATCCCGCCGCCGTCCGCGCGGCGCTCGTGGCGCTGTTCGAACCTCAGCTGGCGGAAGCGGCATGAGCGATCCAGCGCTCCGCACCGTCGCCGCGCGACTGGGCCAGCCAGACGCGGAGCGTTGGTTGGAAGCGTTGCCGGCGCCGGTGATCGGCATCGATGCAGGTGAGCGCATCCGCTTCGTGAACGGCGCCGCTGCTGAACTCCTCGCCGGCGTCGGGCGCGGATTGCTGGGTCGCAGGCTCGATGAAATTTTTGGCCCCGACGCGCCGATGACGGCGCTTGCACGACGCGCGCTTTCAAGCACTGGCGGCGTTGCAGAGGCAGATGTCGCATTGGTCGGTCCAGGTTTCGCGCTCGGGCGCGCCAGCGTCGCTGCGGCGCCGGTGGGCGAGAACGGCTACATCGCGCTGGTGCTGACACGCACCGGCCGCGCGCGTATCGCGCCCGCCGCAGCAGAACACTCCGCTGTGCGCACGCTGGCGCATGAAGTGCGCAATCCGCTCGCCGGCATCCGCGCCGCCGCCCAGCTCATCAGCCGCAGCGGCGACGCGGAGTCAAAATCACTGGCGCAGCTCATTTGCGATGAAGTCGACCGCGTCCATCGCCTGACGGATCGGATCGATCCCTTCGGCGCGATCGAGCCGCCGCGCTTCGAGCGTCTGAATATCCACGAAGCGCTCGACCGCGTGCGCAAGCTGATCGGCTCAAGCGCCCCGAACGTTATGATCATCGAGCGCTACGATCCAAGCTTGCCTGCGTTGCGCGGCGATCTCGACCAGCTGATCCAAGCGTTCCTCAACATCGCCAAAAACGCCGCCGAAGCGGTCGAAAATCAAGACAACGGCGAGATCTCGATCTCGACGGCTTATCGCTCCGGCGTCAAATTCCGCTCCGCTGCGAGCGGAGCAGCGCGCGCGCAACTCGAAGTGCGCATCGCCGACAACGGGCCGGGCCTGCACGCTGACGTCGCTGACCGATTGTTCGAAGCGTTTGCGACGACCAAGCCAGGCGGCATGGGCCTCGGCCTCACCGTCGCTGCCGACATCATCGCCCGTCACGACGGCCGCATCGAAGTCGAAAGCGCGCCTGGAAACACCGCGTTCCGCATTCTCCTCCCCATCGACCCGGACGACACGCCATGACCTCACGCATTCTTCTGGCCGACGACGACAACGCCATCCGCACGGTGCTCAGCAAAGCGCTCGCGCAAGAAGGTTACGAAGTGCGCGCCACCACCAATGTGGCGACATTGTCGAAGTGGGTGCGCGAGGGCGAAGGCGATCTGGTGTTGAGCGACGTCTATATGGGCGATGACTGCGTGTTCGATGCACTGCCGGCGATGCGGGCGGCGCGGCCCAATCTGCCAATCATCGTGCTGAGCGCGCAATCGACGGTCGCCACGGCGCTCTCTGCCAGCGGCGCCGGCGCGTACGACTATCTGCCCAAGCCCTTCGATCTCGAAATCCTGTTAGCCACCGTCCAACGCGCGCTCGACAGCGCCCCCGATGCGCGCACGCGAGCACAGGCGAGCAAGGCCGCGAAAGAAGAGAAGTTGCCGCTGATCGGCCGCTCTGCGGCGATGCAGGAAGTTTACCGCGTCATGGCGCGCGTGGCCGGCACCGATCTCACCGTCTTGATTGAAGGGGAGAGCGGCACCGGCAAAGAGCGCGTCGCCCGCACCATCCACGAGAGCGGCCGTCGCGCTTCGGCGCCGTTCGTGACGGTGAGCCTTGCCGGCGTCGCCAGCGCGCAGATCGACCGCGATCTGTTCGGCCCCGGCGGCAAGTTCGAGCAGGCGAAGGGCGGCACGCTCTTTCTCGAAGACTTGGACGAGATGCCGACAGACGCACAGACGCGCCTGGCCGGCATGCTTCACTCCGACGAACCCAACGAGCGCCCAAACGTGCGCATCGTTGCCGCCGCTCAACGCAACCTTGCCGCACTCGTGCGCCAAGGCTCGTTCCGGCAGGACTTGTTTTACCGCTTGAACGTGGTCGCCATCCGCTTGCCGCCGCTGCGCGACCGGCTCGACGACGTGGACGATCTCGCGCGCGCATTCCTCGTCCGCGCCAAGCGTGAAGGCCTGCCGGAAAAATCGATCGACAACGCCGCCATCGAACGACTCAAGGCGCACAATTTCCCGGGCAATGTGCGCGAGCTTGAAAACCTGCTGCGCCGCGCGGCGACGATGAGCCCAGCGCAAGTGATCGGCGCACGTGAGATCAGCGAAGAACTCGGGCAAGCCGCGCGTGAAGAACTCGTCGTGGAGGAAGCCGCCGACGGCCTCGAGACCGCCGTGAACCGTCGCCTCGCCGGCGAGTTCGCTGCGGCGAGCCCTGGACTGCCGGCCTCGGGGCTTTACGATCGGCTGCTTGCGGAAGTCGAACGCCCGCTCATCACCCAGGCGCTTTCAGCGACGCGCGGCAACCAGATCAAGGCCGCCTCTGTCCTTGGGATCAACCGGAATACCCTCCGGAAGAAAATCCAGACCCTGGGCATCCGAACTGGGCGCGGCGATTGACGAAAGCGTGATATTCGTCCAACACTATGTTGCATTCCCGCAACATGGTGGTCGATGACGCTTCCACTCACGGCGCAAGAACCGGCTGAGGTCGCTGTCCTCAGCGACCAGCCCCAGAGCCGCAGCGCGCTGATTTTTATCGGCGGCTTAGCGGTGGCGATTCTGCTGACAGCCGTGGCCACGGTGATGCTGCTGCTCGGGGAAGGGCTCGCGGGGGAGACGAGCGGCGCGGTGCGGACGCTCCTGATCGCCAGCCTGTTCATATCAGCAGGCTTGGCCGGCATCCTTGCGCACCGGCTGATGCGCGTCGCCCGTGCTTGGCGTGCGGCGGCGACAGGCGCGCGCCTGCATGTGCGCTTCGTGACGCTGTTTAGCTTGGCGGCGCTCGCGCCAGCCCTGATCGTGGCCGCGTTCCTCGGGTTCACATTCAGCCAAGGCGTCGATCGCTGGTTTAGTCAGCGTGTCGAAAGCACGATCGAGAACGCCGCCGATGTCGGCCGTGCGTATGTCGATCTCGCCTCCGGCAATCTGGGCGGGGAAGTGGAAGCGATGGCGGAGGATTTGAACCTCGCCCGTCGCGGTCTGGTCGATGACCCCGAGCGCTACGTCGCGTTCCTGGCCGCCCAAGCCGAACGGCGCGAACTCTCTTCGGCTTATGTGATCGATGGTCTCGGCCGCGTGCTCGCCGCCGCCGAACTGGAAGACGACGACCCCGACAACAATTACACGCCGCCGTCACGCGAAGCCTTCGCGGTGGCGAACCAAGGCGAAGTCTCGGCCCGATTCGATCAAGAAAACGACCGACTACTCGCCCTTTACAGGCTCTCCGCATACGACAATGCGTTCGTGTTCGTGTCGCGCGCCATTCCGCCGGGCTTGGTGACGCAGTTGGGCGACTTCAGCCAATCAGTGAGCGACTATCGCACCGCCCGCGAACAACAAGCATCGCTGCGCGGATTGTTCGGCCTAGCCTACGTCGCCACGGCGCTGATCGTGCTGCTGGCCGCAGGTTGGGTTGGACTGACCAGCGCTTCGCGCGTGGCCGAGCCGATCGGGCGGCTCGTGGGCGCCGCGCGCCGCGTCGCCTCCGGCGATTTGAAAGCGCGCGTTGCCATCGGCGAAGAGCGCGACGAGATCGACGCCCTCGGCGCCGCCTTCAACCGCATGACCGCGCAACTCGAAACGCAACGGCGCGATCTGGTCACCGCGCAAGAAGAAGCAGAGAACCGCTCGGCGTTTATCGAAGCCGTGCTCGGCGGCGTCAGCGCCGGCGTCATGGGTCTCGACAAGAACGGCCGCATCACCGCCGTGAACGCATCGGCTTCGCAGCAACTGGGCTTGAGCGAGAGCCAGCTCGTGGATCGCCGCCTCGTCGACATGGCGCCCGAGTTTGCGGACTTATTGAACCAGCCCGCACCGGCAGGCGAGACACCGCCGCAGCGTGTCGATCTCGTGCGCGAGAGCGGATCGTTCAACCTGAGCGTCCGCATGAGCCCGGACGCCGATGGCGGCCTCGTTCTCACCTTC
>QBMO01000052.1:0-4484 GCA_003242075.1 Alphaproteobacteria bacterium | reverse complement strand
ACCAAGCTGATTGCAGCGCAACGCCAGGAAGCTTGGAAAGACGTCGCCCGCCGCATCGCGCACGAAATCAAAAACCCGCTGACGCCGATCCAGCTCTCGGCCGAGCGCCTGCGCAAGAAGTATGGCGACGAGATCAAGTCTGATCCCGAGACCTTCTTCAAATGCACCGACACGATCCTGCGCCAAGTCGCCGACATCGGCCGCATGGTCGACGAGTTCTCGTCCTTCGCCCGCATGCCGACGCCACGGATGGCGTTCGCCGACATGAGCGAGATTGCCCGCCAAGTGGTGTTCGGCCAGCGCCTCGCGTTTGCTGACATGCGCGTCGAAGTCGAAGGCGTGGATCGGCCGATCGGCCTGGTTTGCGACGAGCGGTTGATTTCGCAATCGCTGCTAAACTTGGTCAAGAACGCCGCCGAAAGCGTTCAAGCGCGGCGCGCACGCGATGGCGAGCCCAAGGACGGCGTCGTCACACTGCGCTTACGCGATCTCGATTTCGGCGTGCAGTTTGAAGTGATCGATAACGGCATGGGCTTTCCAGACAAGGATCGCCATCGCCTGATCGAGCCGTACGTTACAACGCGCAGCAAAGGTGCGGGGCTGGGCCTGGCGATTGTTGCGCGCATTGTCGAAGACCATGGGGGGCTGATTGAGTTGGACGATGCGCCGGGGCCGAACCCAGGCGCCGTCGTCCGTTTCGTTCTACCCAAACGCGGCGAGGAGCCGTCAGAAAACGCGCCCGAACACGGCGCAGGAGCCTCATAAAATGGCGTCAGATATTCTCGTAATCGACGACGAGGCCGACATTCGCGATCTCGTCTCCGGCATCCTCGAAGATGACGGCCACCAAGTCCGCACCGCGCGCGACAGCGACGAGGCGCTCGACGCGCTGCGTCGGCGTAGCCCCGCGCTTGTGGTTCTCGACATCTGGCTGCAGGGCAGCCGCATCGACGGGCTCGAACTCCTCAGCATGCTGAAAGAGATCGACGCCGATTTGCCGGTTGTCGTCATTAGCGGCCACGGCACGATTGAGACGGCCGTCGCCGCGATCCGCAAAGGCGCCTACGACTTCATCGAAAAGCCGTTCACCGCGGAGCGCCTGCTGTTAATCGTTCAGCGCGCGATGGAAACGACGCGGCTCAAAAAGGAAAACTCAGCGCTGAAAGCGCGCTCCTCCAGCGGCGACGACCTCATCGGCTCATCGGCTGTCATGGGCGCGCTTCGCAGCGCGATTGACCGCGTGGCGCAAACCAATTCGCGCGTGCTCATCGCCGGACCGGCGGGCTCGGGCAAGGAGCTGGTTGCGCGCTTGCTGCACGAGCGCAGCGGCCGCGTCGACGGACCATTCGTAGCGATCAACGCCGCGTCGATTGCGCCCGACCGTATGGAGAGCGAAATCTTCGGCGAAGAATCAGACGGGCGTCCGACGAAGATCGGCGTATTCGAACAAGCCCACGGCGGCACGCTCTTTCTGGACGAAGTCGGCGATATGCCGCCGGAGACGCAATCGAAAATCCTGCGTGTGCTGGTCGAGCAACGCTTCCGCCGCCTCGGCGGCTCAACGGACGTGCAAGTCAACGTTCGCGTCGTTTCCTCGACTTCGCGCGAACTGCGCGGTGACATTGAGCAAGGCCGTTTCCGCGAAGATCTCTTCCACCGCCTTAACGTCGTGCCGCTGCGTGCGCCGGGCTTGGCCGAGCGGCGCGAAGACATTCCCGAGCTCGCCGGCTATTTCGTCGGGCGCCTTGCGGGCATGTCAGGCGTGCCGGCACGGCAGATCGGCGAAGACGCGCTCGCGGCGCTGCAGGCGGCAGAATGGCCGGGCAATGTTCGCCAACTGCGCAACGTCATCGAGCGCATCCTCATTCTTGCCACCGGGGACATCAACACGCCGGTCACGGTGGATTCGCTGCCGCCGGAAGCTTGGCCGCAAGCTGGCTTCTCCAAGCATGACGGCTTGCAGGAAGTGATTGGGCTGCCGCTGCGCGACGCGCGAGAACGCTTCGAGCGCGAGTATCTCAACGTGCAGATCACGCGCTTTGGCGGCAATATCTCGCGCACCGCCGCCTTCATCGGCATGGAGCGCTCGGCGCTGCACAGGAAACTCAAATCGCTCGGCGTCGAAGCGCCGGGCCGCAACGGCGCCGAGGTCGAATGAGCCGCATCGCTTACGTCAACGGCGCCTATGTGCCGCTGACGGCGGCGACTGTGTCCATCCAGGACCGCGGCTTCCAGTTCGCGGATTCAATTTACGAAGTTTGGGCCGTTCGCGACGAGCGCTTGTTCGACGCCACTGAGCACATGGCGCGGCTGCAGCGCTCGCTCACAGAGATGCGGCTTGCGGCGCCACTGAGCGAGCGCGCGCTCTGGGCCGTCATCCGCGAAACCATCCGCCGCAACCGCGTCCGCGACGGCATCGTCTATGTTCAGATCAGCCGCGGCGCGGCGAACCGCGATCACGTCTTTCCGCCGCCCGGCACGAAACCGACACTCGTCGTCACAGCAAAGAACCTCGATCACCGCGCGATCGCGAAGCGCGCCGAAACGGGCGTGAGCGTCATCACACTTCCCGAGACGCGCTGGGCGCGGCGCGACATCAAATCAACGAACCTCCTCCCCAACGCCCTCGCCCGCCAGCAGGCGAAAGAGGAGGGGGCTTTCGAAGCCTGGTTCGTCGATGCGGAGGGCCTCGTCACCGAAGGGACCTCCTCCAACGCTTGGATCGTTGATGCTGACGGCGTCATCCGTACGCGGGCGCTCTCCAACGACCTTCTGCATGGCGTCACGCGCGCGAGCCTGATCCGCATTGCGCGGGAGCGTCAGATGAAGGTCGAAGAACGCGCGTTCACGCCAGCCGAGGCGAAAGCGGCGCGCGAGGCGTTCATCAGCGCCGCCAGCAATCCCGCGGTTCCCGTGATCGCGATCGACGGCGCAACGATCGGCGATGGTCGCCCTGGGCCAGTCGCACAGGCGCTCCGCGCCGCTTATTTGGGCGCCTGAGCGCCAAATACCACTGAAACCACGACAGTTTTGCGATGCGGTTGGCGCAGGCCGCGGCGCAGCTTATAGCTCCCGTCCAGCCGCGCGTTCGACGCGGCGCCATAAAACTCAAAGCATGGGGACTGCCCATCATGGAAAAGAAACAAAACCTGCAGGACACGTTCCTCAACGCTGTCCGCAAGGCCAAAACGCCGCTCACGATCTTCCTCGTCAACGGCGTGAAACTTCAGGGTGTCGTCACCTGGTTCGACAATTTCTGTGTGTTGTTGCGCCGCGACGGCCAAGTGCAGCTGGTTTACAAACACGCGATCTCGACGATCATGCCGGGTGCGCCCGTGGCGCTCTACGACATCGACAAGGCCGCTGATGAAGCCGACGGCTGACACGCCGCTCAGGGATTATAACCGCGCCATCGTCCTGCGCCCGCTCGCGAGCGCGGAGGAGAGCGTGCGCGACGGCGAAGCGCGATTGCTGGAAGCGGTGGGCCTCGCGCAAGCGCTTGGGCTCGATGTCGCCAGCGCAGAAGCTGCGCCTTTGCGCCAGATCAGCCCGCGCACGTATTTTGGCTCCGGCCGCGTTGAGCGAATGAAGGACCAGAGCGAAGAGCTGGGCGCTGGGGTCATCGTCATCGATGCTACGCTCTCGCCAGTGCAGCAGCGCAATCTGGAAACGGACACCGGCTCTAAAGTCATCGACCGCACCGGCCTTATCCTTGAAATCTTCGGCCTGCGGGCGCGCACCAAGGAAGGCAAACTGCAAGTCGAGCTCGCGCGCCAAGGCTATGAGCGCTCACGCCTCGTGCGCACCTGGACGCACTTGGAACGTCAGCGCGGCGGCCTCGGCAAAACCGGCGGCCCTGGCGAAACGCAGATCGAACTCGATCGCCGCATTATCGCGGACCGCATCATCAAGCTGAAACGTGAGCTTGAGGACGTGCGCCGCACACGCGGGCTGCAGCGACGTGCGCGGTCTCGCGCTGGGCTGCCAGCTATTGTGCTCGTCGGCTACACCAACGCCGGCAAATCCACGTTGTTTAATCGGCTCACACAAGCTGGCGTGCTCGCCAAAGACATGCTGTTCGCGACGCTCGATCCAACCGCACGTCAAGTGAAGCTGCCGAGCGGCCGCGCCGTGATCATGAGCGACACGGTCGGTTTCATCTCTGATCTGCCGCACGAACTGGTCGAGAGTTTCCGCGCGACCTTGGAAGCGGTGACGGAAGCGGATTTGCTGATCCACCTGCGCGACATCGCTCATCCGGAAACAGACAAGCAGAAGGCCGACGTTCTCGCCGTTCTGGCGCAACTCGCGAAGGACGCTGACGGCAAACAGCCACCCATTCTTGAGGCCTGGAACAAGATCGATTTGCTCGATGCGGCGACGCACGATGCGCGGACGCGGCGGGCGGCGGCCGGGGCGGATCAGGCCGGGCAGGGCGCCCTGCCCGCTGTTGCGCTCTCGGCCGAGACGGGGGAGGGCATGGA
>QBMO01000051.1:10934-22597 GCA_003242075.1 Alphaproteobacteria bacterium | reverse complement strand
GTCGAGAGCGGGGCGACGGCTTTGGCAAAGCTCAGAGCAGGCGCGAGTGCAGTGCAGCTTTATTCGGCGCTGGTCTATCAGGGGCCGGGCTTGGTTGCGCGCATGCTCGACGAACTCGACGGCTTGTTAGCCGCCGAGGGCGTCGATTCCGTGTCCGAGATTGTAGGCCGCGAGGCGCGTTAGCTGCGGGCCATGATGCGCTGACGCATCGAGGCGGTGACGGTGCGAATTTCCGTCATCAACGCGCGGATGTTGCCGTTGTTCGCGTCGAGCTGAGCCAGAAAATCGCGCTGCTGTTGTTGCGCCAACCAGATCTGGTTGCCGTCCATCAGCAGCGACACGTCAACGACCTTCCAGGCATTGCCCGAGCGCAGCAAACGCCATTGCACCGTCATCGGGCGACCGCCCGCTGTGCGCGGTTGGATTTCAGTATCGACGATCACGTCGCGGCCGGCGACGCGTTCGGTCGAACCGGTCACACGGATGGCGCTGCCGCTGAAGCGGTCGAGGCGATCTTCGTAGACGGCGATGGAGTATTCCTGGAACGCACGCGTCCATTCGGTGCGCAGCGCAGCGTCGGCGCGCAACTGGCCGCTATAGCGGCCGAGCACGAAGTTGGCGATGCGCGGCATGTCGGCGAATTGCTGCATCAGGCGGTCGAACGTCTGGCGGCGCTGCGAGGCGGAGATCGAGCGATCGCCCAGCGTGCGCAGCGCGGAGGAGGCGTTTTCCTGCACGTAGCGCTCAGCATCGGCGTTGCGCGCAGCGTATGCGGCGGGCGCGCCGGCCACGAGCCCCACGCCCACCAAGCCGGCTAAGAAAGCGGCGCGGGAAATGGAACGAGCAGGCACGTGAAGTCTCCTAACAGTTGAACCGTGTACATGGGCGCACAAATGGGTTGCGCCAAGGTTACGGCGTGTGGGCGGGGATGGATCGAAATCTAGTGTTGCGGATTTTCCCCACCGGCGCTGTCCTCGAGCGCTGGTTCATCATCAATGTCCTCGAAGTCCGGCAAATCTTGGACATCGGCGGGACCGTTTTGGATCGCGCTTTCGCGCAGCAACCCATACGAGGTTCTGATCGTTACATACGGATCGAGTGAATCGCGGCGAATATCATCGACAGTTTCAAGCACTTGCTCGCGCGCCGACAAGGCCGTGAAGACGGTGCGTGCGATGCGGACATCGTCAACTTCATCGCCGTCAATCCAGTTCAGCGGATCAAAAGCGGCGTCAACGACTCTGCCGAACGTGTCGCGCACCGTGCTTGGGCCCATGAGCGGGATGAAAATGTAAGGCCCGCTATCGACGCCCCATACCGCAAGAGTCTGGCCGAAATCTTCGTCGTGGCGTTCCAAACCCATCGGCGTCGCGGGATCGAAGACGCCGACAACGCCGACGGTTGAATTGATCACGAAGCGGCCAGCGGTAGTGCCGGCGCGGTTGAATTCGCCTTGCAGCACATCGTTGGCGAAGATCACCGGCCCGCGCAGATTGCGCAGAACGTTGCGCACGCCTTGACGGAAAACGCCCGGCGTCACCGCGCGATAGCCGCGCGCGACTGGCTCGACGACGGCTTCATCGACGCCCTCATGCAGAGCGAACAAGTTGCGGTTGAAGCCTTCCCACGGATCGCTTTGCTCCGTGGTCGCAGTCGCCGCAGGCTCCTGGGCCGACGCAAGTGCAGGCTCTTGGGCTGACGCCAGCGCGGGCGTGGCCAAGCACGCCGCAAAGCTCAAAACTGAAACTAGTCCCCGCATGAAGCACCCCATTCGGCCGGAAATAATGGCCTGATACGGTTAAACAAAGTTACCGACGGACTGTGTAAACCCCTGGTAGAAGGCGATAGCGCCGGGCGCCTCGAGTTAAGTATTTGAAAATAGTGATAAATATTCGCGCGGTGCGCGAACGACACAGTGGTCGCGGATTTGTCCACATGCCCTCTGGCAGGGCGTCTTGCGGTCAGCGTCGCGCCATGGTGATATAAAGATATGTTTATATCTCCAATCCAGCCGGTTGCGGAGCGGCGCGACGCCAGCCGGGTCGTGCTGGCGCTGAAGGCGGCGGGCGAGCAGACGCGGCTACGCGCGCTGGCGCTGCTGACCGAAGGCGAGTTGGCGGTGGGCGAACTGGCGCAAGCGCTCGATCAAAGCCAGCCGCGCGTGAGCCGGCATTTGAAGTTGCTGACGGAGGCGGGCTTGGTCGAGCGCGCGCCAGAAGGCGCGTGGGTGTTTTATCGTTTGCCGCGCGCCGCGACGACGGAGCGCCAATTCGCGGACGCCGCGCTTGCGATGCTCGATCCCGGCGATCCGGTGTTGGCGCGCGACGCCGAGCGCCTCGGCGCCATTCGCGCGTCGCGTGACGAAGCGGCGGCGGAATATTTCGAACGCAACGCCGCCGATTGGGATCGCGTGCGTGCGCTGCATCTGCCGGAAGCGGATATCGATAGCGCTATCCTTACAGCTGCGGGCGAAGGGCCGTTTGAACTGATGGTCGATGTCGGCGTCGGCCAAGGGCGGATGATTCAGTTGTTCGCCGATCGCGTGCGCCGGGCTGAAGGCTTCGACACCTCGCGCCAGATGCTGGCGATTGCGCGCGCGTCGCTGGATGATTTGAAAGCCAAGGCTGCATTGCGCTTCGGCGATGCTTACGCGCCGCCGATCGAAGCGGGCGCGGCTGACCTAGTGACCATCCACCAAGTGCTGCACTTCCTCGCCGATCCAGGCCGGGCGATTAAAGAAGCCGCGCGTTTGCTGAAGCCGGGCGGGCGCTTGCTCATCGTCGATTTCGCGCCGCACGATTTGGAGTTCTTGCGCGAAGAACACGCGCATCGCCGTCTGGGCTTTGCCGATCGCGAGATCGCGGAATGGTGCGAAGCGTCTGGCGTTCGCAAGCCGAAAGCGACGACGCTCGCGCCCAAGCGCAAGGACGCGCTTACCGTGAAAATTTGGGCTGGAGAGAAGCTGTGAGCCTGGCGCAAGACATCATCGCAAGTGCTGCGCCGCGCAACGGGCGCCCGCGCGTGTCGTTCGAGTTCTTTCCGCCGAAATCGGAAGCGCTCGAGGGTCAGCTATGGGAATCGATCCGTAAGCTCGAGGCGCTGGGCCCAAGCTTCGTCTCGGTCACCTACGGCGCCGGCGGCTCGACGCGCGATCGCACGCACCGCACGGTGGCGCGCATTGTCAGCGAGACGACGCTGAAGCCTGCCGCGCACTTAACCTGCGTCGCCGCCAGCCGCGACGAGGTCGATGCCGTGCTGCGCGATTATTGGCGCGCCGGCGTGCGCAAGATTGTGGCGCTGCGCGGCGATCCACCAGGCGGCGTGGGCATGCCGTATCTGCAGCATCCGCGCGGCTATGCGAGTGCGATCGATCTGGTGGAGGCGGCATCGCGGGTGGGGGCGTTCGATATCTCCGTGGCGGTGCATCCGGAGAAGCATCCGTCGAGCCCCACGTTCGAGCACGATATCGACAATTTCAAACGCAAGCTCGCCGCCGGCGCGACGCGCGGTATTTCGCAGTTCTTCTTCGATGAAACCGTGTTCCTGCGCTTCCGCGATCGGCTGGCGCGGGCTGGCGTTTATGCGCCTGTGCTGCCGGGCATCATGCCGGTGACGAACGTCAAAGGCTTGCGGAAAATGGTCGACGCCTGCGGCGCGAGCTTGCCGCGTTGGATGGTGAAGTTGTGCGAAGGCCTCGACGACGATCCGGAAACGCGCCGCCTGGTGGCGGCGGTGACGACGGCGCAGCTGTGTGCGCGGCTGGCGGCGGAGGGGATCGAGGATTTCCACTTCTACACGTTGAACCGCGCCGACCTTACATTGGCGATCTGCCGCATTCTGGGCGTGCGGGCGCAACAGGTGACGGCATGAACCGCGAACAACGATTAACGGCGCTCAACGCCGAACTGGCCAAGCGCATCTTGATCCTCGACGGCTCGATGGGCGCGTATCTGCAGGGTTTTGGGCTGACCGCCGAAGATTTCCACGGCGAGCGCTTCGCCGGGCACAAGACCTCGCTGAAGGGCAATAGCGATTTGCTGACGCTGACGCGGCCGGCGGTGATTGCGGAAGTGCACGAGGCGTATCTCGCCGCTGGCGCCGATATTGTCAGCACCAACACGTTTACGGCGACGCCCGTCAGCCAGGCCGAGTATGCGCTCGACGGCGTGGTGCGTGACATCAATGTCGAAGCGGCGCGGCTGGCGCGGGCCGCTTGCGATGCGTTCGAGGCCAAGGATGGCAAGCCACGCGCGGTCGCGGGCTCTGTCGGGCCAACGACGAAGCTGCTCTCCATGTCGCCGGAAGTTGGCGATCCTGGCCGGCGCGATGCGGATTTCGACGGCATGGCGGCGGGCTACAAAGAACAAATCCTCGGCCTCATCGAAGGCGGGGCCGATCTGCTGCTGATCGAGACGATCACCGACACGCTGAATTGCAAGTCCGCGCTGTGGGCGGCGTGGGAAGCGTTTGATGAAACCGGCGTTGAGTTACCGCTTTGGATCAGCGGCACGATCACCGATCGCTCGGGACGTACGCTCTCAGGGCAGACGGTGGAGGCGTTCTACAATTCCGTGCGTCACGCAAAGCCGTGGGCCGTGGGCCTCAATTGTGCGCTCGGGCCGGGCGACATGCGCGCGTTCCTGGCCGATCTCGCGCGTGTCGCGGAATGTCCGGTGAGCGCGTATCCGAACGCTGGCCTGCCGAACGCGATGGGCGGCTATGACGAGACGCCGCATTCGATGGAAGAGCACTACGCCGAATGGGCGCGCGCTGGTTTGCTCAACATTGCCGGCGGCTGCTGCGGCACGACGCCGGAGCACATCACGCACATGCTGCATGCTGTCGAAGGCGTCGCGCCGCGCGCGATCCCGGCTTGGGATAAGCGGATGAAGTTGGCAGGGCTTGAGCCATTTACGGCGGTGGCATGACTACTGCCAACCCCTTCGCAAACTTCGTCATTGTCGGCGAGCGCACGAACGTCACCGGTTCGGCGAAATTTCGTAAGCTGATCGAGGCGGACGATTATGCCGGCGCGCTTGTCGTGGCGCGTCAGCAAGTCGAGAGCGGCGCCAATGTGCTCGACGTGAACGTCGATGCGGCGATGATCGACGGGCCGGCGGCGATGCGGCGGTTCTTGAATCTGATCGCGTCCGAGCCCGATATCGCGCGCATTCCGCTGATGATCGATAGCTCCAAATGGGAGGTGATCGAAGCAGGACTGAAATGCGCGCAGGGCAAATCGATCGTCAACTCGATCTCGATGAAGGAGGGCGAGGCGCAATTCCTCGAACACGCGCGCAAGGTCCGCCGCTATGGCGCCGCGACCGTTGTGATGGCGTTCGACGAACAGGGCCAAGCCGATACCGCCAAGCGCAAGATCGATATCTGCACGCGCGCCTACACGCTGCTCACCGATAACGGTTTCCCGCCCGAAGACATCATTTTCGATCCCAACATCTTCGCGGTCGCTACGGGGATTGAAGAACACGCCGACTATGCGCTCGCTTTCTTCGAAGCCGCGCGCGCGATCCGCGGGACGTTGCCCGGCGCGCATGTGTCGGGGGGCGTGTCCAACGTTTCGTTCTCATTCCGCGGCAACGAGCCGGTGCGCGAGGCGATGCACGCGGTGTTTCTCTATCACGCCATCCGAGCCGGCATGGACATGGGCATCGTCAATGCCGGTTCGCTGACGCTGTACGATGATGTCGAGCCGGAACTGCGCGAGCGCGTCGAGGACGTGCTGCTCAATCGCCGCGCCGACGCGACGGAACGTTTGCTTGAGCATGCCGAAAGCGTCAAAGGCGGCGGCAAGAAGCGCGACACCTCGAAGGATTTGGCTTGGCGCGAAAAGCCGGTGAACGAGCGGCTGAGCCACGCGCTCGTGCACGGCATCACCGAGTTCATTGTTGCTGACACGGAAGAGGCGCGCCTCGTCGCGGCGCGTCCGCTGCATGTGATCGAGGGGCCGCTGATGGACGGCATGTCGATCGTTGGCGATCTCTTCGGCGCCGGCAAAATGTTCTTGCCGCAAGTGGTGAAGTCGGCGCGCGTGATGAAGCAGGCGGTGGCGCACCTCATTCCGTACATGGAAGAGGAAAAACGCCTCACCGGCATGGAGGGCAAGTCGAACGGCAAAATCGTCATGGCGACGGTGAAGGGCGACGTGCACGATATCGGCAAGAATATCGTTGGCGTCGTGCTGCAATGTAACGGCTACGAGATCGACGATCTTGGGGTCATGGTCCCGTGCGACAAGATCTTGGATCGCGCCATCGAGATCGGCGCCGATGCAATTGGCTTGTCGGGGCTGATTACGCCGAGCCTGGATGAGATGGTGTTCGTGGCCAGCGAAATGCAGCGGCGCGGCTTTACGCTGCCGCTGCTGATTGGTGGCGCGACGACCTCGCGCACGCATACATCCGTGAAAATCGCGCCTGTTTATGCGGGGCCGACGCTTTATGTGTCGGATGCGTCGCGCGCGGTGCCAGTGGTGCAGAAGCTGCTGGGCGCGGACCGCGATACGCTGGTGGCGGAGACGAAGGCCGATCAAACGGCGGCGCGTGAGAGCTATCTCGCCGGCCAGGACAAGCGCCCACGCATGCCTCTGGCGAAGGCGCGCGAGCGGGCGCCGACATTGGCGTTCGCGCCGGTCAAGCCGAGCTTTCTCGGTGTGCAGAGCTTTGCGGAATATTCGCTTGCGGAGCTTGTGCCGTACATCGATTGGACGCCGTTTTTTGCGTCGTGGGATTTGGTGGGTCGCTATCCGGATATTTTGAACGATGAGATCGTCGGCGAAGCGGCGCGCTCTCTTTATGCCGATGCGCGCGCGATGCTGGAGCAGCTTGTCGCAGAGAAGTGGGTGAAGGCCTCCGGCGTGATCGGCTTTTGGCCAGCGAACCGCGATGGCGACGATATCGTGCTGTGGGAAGATGAGACTCGCGCGAAAGAGAAGGCGCGCTTCTTCACCCTGCGCCAGCAGATGGACAAGGGGGCGGCGCAAGGCGGCAAAGGCAATTTCGCGCTCGCGGATTTCGTTGCGCCGGTGGGTACGCCGGACTATGTCGGCGCCTTTGCGGTTACCGCGGGGATTGGCGAAGAGGAGGTCGCCATCCGCTTCAAGCGCGCCAATGACGATTACTCCGCCATTCTCGCGCAAGCTTTGTGTGATCGTTTGGCCGAAGCGTTCGCCGAAGCGATGCACGCCAAAGTGCGGCGCGAGCTTTGGGGTTACGCCAAGGATGAGGCGCTCAGCACTGACGATCTGATCGCGGAAAAGTATCGCGGCATTCGCCCGGCGCCCGGGTATCCCGCGCAGCCTGATCACACCGAAAAGCGGACCATCTTCGATTTGCTCGACGCAACGGAGAATACCGGCATCGATCTCACCGAGAGCATGGCGATGACGCCTCCGTCTTCAGTGAGCGGACTCTATTTCGCGCATCCGAAGGCGGAGTATTTTGGCGTCGGCAAAATCGATCGCGATCAGGTCGCGGATTATGCGCGGCGCAAGGGCTGGGATTTGGCGACCGCGGAGCGCTGGCTGTCGCCGATTTTGGCTTATGATCCGTTGATCGCGAAGGCGGGGTGAGCGTTGTTGCGCATCGTCTTGGATACGGACGTTTTGGTGCGCGCGCTCAAGAGCCCGGAGAGCGCTTCAGCCGCGCTGCTGCGGGTGGCGCGTGCGGGCCGTGTGACATTGCTCGCAAGCCTTGCCAACGCGCTCGAGTACGAAGATGTGCTGGGCCGCCCGACAATCGTTGCCGGCACGCCCTTTACGCCCGAGGAGGGCGCGACCTTCGCGCGCGCAGTCGCCGCATTATGCGAGCCTGTCATTATCCATCGCAGCTGGCGCCCGCGCCTGCATGACCCTAGCGATGAGCATATTCTCGAAGCGGCGCTCAATGGGCGCGCTGACGCGATCGTCAGCTTCAATCAACGCGACTTTGCACCAGCCGCTGAACTTGGTTTGAGGCTGGTGCGTCCTCGTGATATATTGGTGGAACTGGAGAGCGACGATGGCTGACGACATCCATCTGCCAAAAGATCTGAGCGCCGCGCTGGCCGATGAAGCGGCGCGCGCGGGCGTGAGCGTTGACGCGCTCGCGGAGGAAGCGATCGCGCGACATCTCGAGGCGCGGAAAACTATTGCTCACTTTGCAGCGCTGCGCGCCAACGCTGACCTGGGTTTGCTCGATCGCGTGCTCTCCCGCCAAGGCGGTGAGGCGCCCGCAGAGGACGACCAGCCCCCGGCTGTGCGTCGATAGCCGACTCTCTGATTCTTGGATGGCCCCTAGGGAACCTGCATTCGTCCGGCGCAGCGCAGCATCGGTCGCAATTTGGTGGCCCCGGTCGCGGTGGCGCTGCTAGGAAGGCCCCCTAATCTCGGGGACTTTCATGAAACGCATCATCACCATGCTTGCAGCGGCGCTTGCGCTCGTTGCTTGCGCCACATCGTCGGCGCCGCAGAGCGGCTCGGGCGCGCTTGAAGTCGCGCCGCTGCAATATACGATGCGCACGCTGTCGAATGGCCTGCGCGTCTATTCGATGCCGAACGCTAATACGGCCAATGTTTCGGTGCAGGTCTGGTACGATGTCGGCTCGGTGGATGATCCGGAAGGCCGCTCGGGCTTCGCGCACCTGTTCGAACACATCATGTTCAAGTCGACACGCAACATGCCGAGCGAAACGTTCGACCGGCTGACGGAAGATGTCGGCGGCTATAACAACGCCTCCACCTACGACGACTTCACCAACTATTATGAAGTCGTCCCCGCCAACCATCTCCGCCGCGTGCTGTGGGCCGAGGCCGATCGTATGGGCTCGCTCGTCGTCAACGAAGAGAGCTTCGAGTCCGAGCGTGATGTGGTGAAGGAAGAGCTGCGCCAGCGCGTGCTCGCGTCGCCCTATGGCCGGCTGTTCTATCTCTACCTGCCGCAAGTGAATTACACGGTTCACCCGTACGCGCGCCCCGGCATCGGCTCGATCGAAGATCTGGACGCCGCCACGGTTGAAGACGTGCGCGCGTTCCACGCCACCTATTATCGGCCGGATAACGCCATTCTCGTTGTCTCCGGCAATTTCAACCAAGCCGAACTCGACGCTTGGGTGGATGAGTATTTCGGCGATATCGAGCGTCCGGCGCGCGAGATCCCGCGCGACTATCCGGAAGAGCCGCTACGAACCCAACCGATCGAGCGCACCGTTTATGCGCCGAACGTGCCGCTGCCGGCGGTGATGCTGTCCTATCCGCAGCCGGAATCGACGCACCCTGATATTCCGACTTTGATGGTGATCGACGCCATTCTCTCGAACGGCCAATCATCGCGGCTTTATCAGTCGCTCGTTTACGAGCAGCAGATCGCCACCAGCGTCTTCACCAATCTTGAAGCGACGCAAGATCCCGGCGCGTACTCGCTGTTCGTTATTCTCTCTGGCGGCCAAACCGCCGATGCTGGGCTGGCGAGCTTGCGCGCCGAAGTCGCGCGGCTGCGCGATGCGCCGGTGACGCAAGCGGAGCTTGACGAGGCCAAAAACGAAATCGTCACCGCGACCATCCAGGGCCGCGAGACCGCGGAAGGTCGGGCTGATGAACTGGCCGATGCCGTCATTCGCTATGGCGATGCAGGCTATGCCGATCGTCTGCTTGCTGCGATCCAAAGCACCACTGCGGCCGACATTCAGCGCGTTGCGCGCTCGATCTTTAACGAAGATCGCCGCGCCGTGGTGCGCTATCTGCCGGAAGAGGAAGGCGCTGTCGGCGACACGATCACGACGTCTCCGCTGGTGCGCGCACGGGCCCTCGATATTCCGCAATCCGAGATAACCCTGTTCACCTTGGCCTCCGAAAGCGAGCGCGAGCAACCGCCGGCGGCCGGCACGCCGGTCAATGCACGCATTCCCGCCGCCTCGCAGCGTACGCTGTCGAACGGCTTGCGCGTCATCGTTGCGCCCAACCGCGCTCTGCCGTTGATCAGCGCCGATCTGCGCATCGCGTCGGGCGCGGCTGCCGATCCGCGCGGCGGCGCGGGGCTGGCGGGCATGACAGCCGATCTGCTGACGCGCGGCACCACCAGCCGCAGCGCCACCGAGATCGCGCGTCAGATCGAGTCGCTTGGCGCAGCCATCAGCTCCGGCGCTGGTGTCGATAGCTCGGCGGTCTCGATGCAAACGCGCTCGGATCGCGCCGCCGATGCGTTCACGGTGTTCGCCGATGTCGTGCGCAATCCGGCTTTCGCGCAGGAAGAGCTCGACCGCGCCCGCCAGGAAGCGCTCGATGGCTTGCAAGTGGCGCTGAGCGAACCAGGCCCGATCGCCAGCTTTGCGATGACGCGCGCCCTTTATGGCGAGACGCCCTATGGCGGCGTCGCGTCGGAAACGTCGATCACCGGCATTTCGCGCGAGTCGATGGGAACGTTCCATCAGACATACTGGCGACCGGATAATGCCGTGCTCGTCATCACCGGCGATGTATCGGCGGACGAAGGCTTTGCCATCGCCGAACGCTATTTCGGTAGCTGGACGCGGCCCGCCGCGCCGATGCCGGCGCGTCCGGATGCAAGCGCTTACGCTGCTGCGCCGCGTACCATCGTCGTCGATCTGCCCGATACCGGTCAGGCGGCGGTGCTGATGGGCTTGCGTGGCGTGTCGCGCACGGATGCCGACTACTTCCCGCTGCTGGTCGCCAACAACGTGCTCGGCGGCGGCTACTCGGCGCGTCTCAATGCTGAGATCCGTATTCGCCGTGGCCTCTCTTACGGCGCCGGCGCTTCGCTCTCGGCGCGCGCGGCCCCCGGGCCGATCATCGCCTCGGCGCAAACGCGCAACGATGCGGCGGTGCAGGTCTATGAGCTGATGTCAGCGGAGATCGAGCGCATTGGCGACGTGATCGTGCCGGAGAGCGAACTGACGGCGCGCAAAGCGGTGCTGATCGGCGGCTTCGGCCGTGCGGTCGAAACCACGGCGGGTCTCGCCGGCCAGATTTCGACGCTGGCGCTTTACGGCCTGCCGCCGGAACGGCTCGGCACGTACGTCTCGGACGTGAGCGCGGTGACGCCGCAACAGGCGCTGGATGCGGCCGCTCGCTATTACGATCCCGACCGCGCCGATCTCGTCATCGTTGGTGACGCGCAACTGTTCTACGATGGTTTGCGTCGCGTGCGGCCGAACGCCGAACGCATTCCGGCTTCGGAACTAAACCTCGACCGCGAATCACTGCGCTGAGTCGAAAAGCGCCGCAGCGTCAGGTGACGCTGCGGCGCGACTCGGTTACAGATTCGCATCAGTGGTGATGCGCAATTTCATTCGCGTGGTGGCTGTGGCCGTCGGTCTGAGCACGCTGTCGTTCGCGGCGGGCGTGGCTGGTGACCTCTCCTTGGCCGATCCGCCGAACTTTGGTGAGCGCGTCGTGTTGCGTTTGCCGCCGGACTTGCCGGCCGATAGCGCCCGCGCAGCACCGCTGCCGCCGATGTTATCCACAGCATCCGCCGAAGCCGCGCCGTTGCCGCGCAGGCGTGTACTGCCGCTCCGCGCCCATGTGATCGCGGCGGAATACCTGGTTAATGACGGCGACGAGGTCGTTCTCGTCAGCCTTCCGAAGCCGCGCCAGTATTGGGCGGCCGACGCGCTGACCCGGATCAAGGCTGCCTAAAAGTGCGGCTTTGCCG
>QBMO01000051.1:0-10924 GCA_003242075.1 Alphaproteobacteria bacterium | reverse complement strand
CCTTGTCCCCCATGAGCCATTCCTACGGGCCGAGTCTGTCAGGGCGTGGCGCTGCGGCATTAGCCGCGGCGCTGACTTTGGCAGGCGTGCCTGCGGTCGCTCATGCACAAGAACAGCGCGCCCAACCGGCGCCGCCGCCTATGCCTGGGCTCTACGTCGCATCGGGCGCCACACGCTATTCCACCCCTGGCGGCGCTGTCCGCTTCGTCTTCGATCGCACCGGCCGCACGGCGCTGCTGCAGTTTGAAGGCGATCCAGAAGTGCACGTCCTGCGCGCCGCTCAAGCGGCGGGCGGCGGCCTCATCTATTCGAGCGAGAACGCCAACGTCATGCTGCGCGTGACGCCGCAAGGCAGCCTCACGCTCTATACGCGCAATCTGCAAACCGGCGCCGCGGCGACAGCTGAAGGCGACACCGATCGCCTCACGCCCGAGGCCATCGCGTTCGCGGACATGCAGGAGCGCTTTCGCCGGCTGCAGGCGCAGGCGCGCCGCCGTGTCGGCCAGACCATCACCTTCTCGGTGCCCGCGAACTTGCCGCCGGCCGCCGCTGGCGTTGTGCTGGACGCTGCCGAGCGCGCCGCCGAGGGCCTCGCCATGGCGCCGATGACCAACGTGCGCCGCGTGATCATAACCATCGGCCGCACGCCAGCCGTGGCGCTTCGCGGCGATCAGCTCTTTGTTCAGGTCGCGCCGCAATACGGCTACGCAGGCCGCCCATCCTCCGGCTCCATCCGCAACGTGGTGACCGGCACGGTGCAGGGACCGCAGCAATAACGCCGCCGCAGCCGCCTTAGGGGCGGCTTTTTCATTAGCCTTTGAAATTGTCCTTGCGCGCGCGGAGGTCGGCGAAGGCTTCAACGTCGGTGGCGTCGGGCTTCATGATCGACTGCTTTAGCAAAGGCGCGCGGAGGAACGGGTTGGTGCGCAGTTCGAGATCGAGCGTCACCGGCACTGTTGGTTTGCCTTCGCTGCGCAGACGCTTCACCTCGGCCACCCGCGCCTGCAGGTCGCGATTGATTGGGTCGTGGTAGATCGCAAAGCGCGCGTTGGCTTCCGTGTATTCGTGCGCGCAATAGAGCGTGGTTTCGCGCGGTAGTGCGGCGATTTTGGAAAGGCTCGTCCACATCTGCTCGGGCGTGCCTTCGAACAAGCGCCCACAGCCCATCGAGAAGAGCGCATCGCCCACAAAGGCTACGCGCGCATCGTCGAACACGTACGCGATATGCCCCAGCGTGTGGCCGCCGACATTGAGGACGCGCGCTTTCAGTCCGCCGAGTTCCACAACTGCGCCGTCATCGACGACACGATCGGGATCGCTGCCGATGCGCGATACCTCCGCGGGGCCAGTAACGCGCGCGCCGGTTTTGGCCTTGATCGCGGCGTTGCCGCCGGCGTGGTCGGGATGCCAGTGCGTGTTCCAGATATCGGTAATGCGCCAGCCCTTGGCGTCGGCTTGGCGCATGATCTCATCGGCGTCTGGCGTATCGATCGCCGCCGTCGCGCCGCTTGCCTCATCATGGATAAGGAAGCCGTAATTGTCGGAGAGGCAGGGGAATTGGTGGATTTGAAGCATTTGCTAGCTTAGCTCTCACCCTCATGCGCGTCGACGTTTTTGCCCTCCAGCGTTTCTACGCCTCTCCGCTTGGCGAGGCTGCACGCAAGGCCGCGGCGCGTCGGTTGGCGGCGCTGTGGCCGAATGTGAGCGGGCTCGACGTGTTGGGCATCGGCTATCCGGTCCCGTATCTCGGCGGCGTCCGCCGCACGGCGCGCCGCGCCATTGCGCTGATGCCGGCCGAGCAAGGCGCGGAACCTTGGCCGGGCGACGGGCCGGTCCTGAGCGCGCTCTCGGAAGAGACGCGGCTGCCGTTCATGGACGCTGTGTTCGACCGCGTGCTGCTTGTTCACGCGCTGGAAGAGGCCAGCGCCGCGCAGACAATGTTGCGCGAGGTCTGGCGGGTGATGGCGCCGGAGGGGCGGCTTGTCGTCATCGCCGCTAATCGCTGGAGCTTGTGGGCGCAATCGGACGCCACGCCGTTTGGTTCCGGCCGCCCGTTCTCGCGCACGCAACTTGCAGCACTTTTAGGCGACGCGATGTTCGAACCGGTTGTCTCAGCGCGCGCACTTTACGCGCCACCGATGAGCTGGACGCCGTTAGTGCGTGCGGCTGATGCGTTCGAGCGGGTGGGTGAGCTGATCTGGCCGGCGCAAGGCGGCCTGGTGCTGATGGAAGCGGTGAAGCGGCTTTACGCTACGACGGCGCGTTCCCAAGGGCGTGTCCTTTTAGCCAAGGCGCCGGAGCGATCGCGCGAAGAGGCGCCGGGCGGCTTGCCCAAGCGCGAGTCCTGGCGTTAAACGCGAAGGTTCAATGAAACTCATCACCGCCATCATCAAGCCGAGCCGCCTCGATCCAGTGCTCGATGCGCTGAAGGATATCGGCGTAGGTGGACTGACGGTTTCAGAAGTGCGCGGCTTCGGGCGTCAGAAGGGCAAGACGGAAGTCTATCGCGGCGCCGAGTACGAGGTGAAGCTGCTGCCCAAGGTGAAGATCGAGGTCGTCGCGGCCGCCGACGTCGCCGACAAAATCGCCGACGCCATCGCCGCCGCCGCCAAGACCGGCAAGATCGGCGACGGCAAGATCTGGATCGCCCCGCTCGATTCCGTCGCCCGCATCCGCACCGGCGAAACCGGGCAGGCGGCTGTCGAAGGCTGATCCATCTCCCTAAGGTGTTGATTTCCGGCGCGGTATAGACCGGCGCCAATCGTCGAACATGGCTGCCACCGGCCTTGCCGGCGCGCTAGACTGCGCCAGCAGGCACTCTTTCAACTCGGGGTAGGTTCACATGCATACGACACGGCGCGCCCTTCTGGGCGGCACGGCGGCTGGTCTTCTTTTGGCGGCGGGCGGTTGCGCGCGCTCGGGCGCGGGCGGCAGCACGGAATTCCACGCACTGCTCGATCGGCTCGTCACTGACGTTCTGCGCGACGCGCCGGAATACGCCACCATGCTCTCCGTGCCGGAAGAGCAGGCAGGCGGGCGCTACATTGATCGCTTGAGCGATGTCTCGCGGGAGTCGCTGCGCCGCCAACGCGCCGTCGCCGAACAGGGCCTGACCGATCTGCGCGCCATCAGCCGCGACTCGCTCGAAGGCCAAGACGCCGTCACCTATGACGTCGTTGTCGCCGCCGCTGAAAACAACATCGCTTCGGCGGCCTTTGAAACCGGCGGCGGCGCCGGCGCGCCCTACACGGTCACGCAGCTGACCGGCGCTTACACGCAAATCCCGGACTTCCTCGCCAGCATGCATCCGGTGACGAACCGCGATCAGGCCGACGCGTATCTCACGCGCCTTTCCGGCTATGCGCGCATGCTGGATCAGGAAACGGCGCGCGTCGGTGAAGACGCGGCCGCTAACGTCATCCCGCCCGACTTCGCCATCGATGGCGCCATCGGCCAGCTCCGCAACTTCGCCGGCATCGCAACGGCGCAGAATGTTTTGGTCACCTCGTTCCAGGGCCGCCTTGCTGGCGTCGCCGACATTGCCGATGCCGACAAGACCAGCTTGACCCAGCGCGCCGAAACCATCCTGCGCGATGAAATCCTGCCGGCCTATCAGCGCCAGATCGAAGCGTTGACAGGCGTGCGTGCGCGCGCCGTGCACGACGCCGGCATCTGGCGTCTGCCGCAGGGCGAGGAAATGTACGGCGTCGCGCTGCGCTCCAGCACGACCACGTCGATGACTGCCGACGAAATCCACAATATGGGCGTCGAACTCGTCGCCCAGTTCAACAGCGAGATGGATGCGATCCTGCGGGCGCAGGGTTTGACGCGCGGCACCGTGGCCGAGCGTGTCGCTGCATTGGGCCGTCGTCCGGATCAGATTTATCCGAGCACCGATGCGGGCCGTACCGAATTGCTGGCCGCGCTCAATGCGCAGAATGCGGCGATCCAGGCGCGGATGCCGGAAGTGTGCGGGACGCTGGCGCGTGCGGCGCTCGAGATCAAGCGCGTGCCGGAATACACCGAAGCCGGCGCACCGGGCGGCTATTATCAGCCGGCCGCGCTCGATGGCTCGCGCCCTGGCGCCTACTACATCAACCTGCGCGATCCGGCGACCGAGTGGCCGAAGTTCACGCTGCCGACGCTCACCTATCACGAAGGCGTCCCGGGCCACCATTGGCAGATCGCGATCCAGCAGGAAGCGGGCGAACTGCCGTTTATCCGCAGCGCGTTGCTGGGCTTTGGCGCTTATGCCGAGGGTTGGGGGCTTTATGCCGAACAACTGGCCGACGAGATGGGCATGTACGCGAACGATCCGTTCGGTCGCGTCGGATATCTGCAATCGGCGGCCTTCCGCGCCTCGCGCTTGGTCGTTGACACTGGCATCCACTCGAAACGCTGGACGCGTGAGCAAGCGATCCAATCGATGGTCGAAGCGACCGGCGATCAAGTGAGCTCAATCACCACCGAGATCGAGCGCTATTGTGTGTGGCCGGGCCAAGCCTGCAGCTACATGGTTGGCCGCCAAGCCATCAACCGCATGCGCGAAAGCGCGCGCACGACGCTGGGCGACGCGTTCGACATTCGCGGCTTCCACGACACGGTGCTGACCAACGGCTCGACGCCGCTTTCGGTCACGGAAAGCCTCGTGAACCAGTGGGTGGCGAGCGTCTCTGGTCCTGCCAGCGGCGGCTGATTGCGCTTGAAACTGTGAATGCAGGCGGCGGCGTGAGCGATCACGCCACCGTTTGTTTGTGCGCCGGGGCGCCGCCGCGACGGCCGAGGAAGCGGATGCCCTTGCTCCACATCTTCAGCGCTTCCCAATGTATGCCGGCCATGACCATCAGCGTCATCAGCGGATTGCCGGCCCAGACGCGGAGAATATTGGCGTCAGTAAGAGCCAGGCGTTGGCCAGCGAACGATGCTGTCAGCGCCACGTCCGCCCCGCGCTTGACGATCATCGCCACCGACGTGCGTTCGCCGGGCGGGGTGATCTGGAATTCGTAAGCGAGATCCATTTCGAGGAAGGGCGAGACGAAGAATTCCTTCTCGCAAGCCTGCGTAATCGCGCCATTGGCGCCGGCGCGGGGCTTCAGCACATAGAAATGCGACTCGCCGAACGTGTTTGACACCTCATGCACGAGCGCGGCGAGTTCGCCGTCGCGGCGGGTGCAGAAATAGACGCTGAGCGGATTGAACACGTAATTGAAGAGCCGCGGCATCGAGAGCAGCACGATCTGCCCGCCATCCCAGGCAATGCCCGCCTCGCGCAGTTTGGCTTCGATCTGTGGGCGCAGGCTAGCATTGATCTTGCCAGCGTGATCGCGATCAAACAGCGCCAGCAAACCGGCGCGATTATGCGAGAAGAATTTTAGGCGCCGATCAAGCTCAGGCGCTTCGTCAATATCGACGCTCAGCATGAACACCGGATAGCGCAAGCGATGCTTGCCGGGCCGCGTGTGAGCGACGTGCCCGCGATAGATGGCAGAGCCCGTCACGCCGCCAGCTGTTGGTTATGCGACGCCGGCAAGAAGATGCGGCTGGACTCGTCAGCAACAGTCCACGGCCGGCGTAGGCCGCCGAGCTGCTCAGCAACCGCGAGACCTGCTTGCAGGCCGTCTTCGTGGAAGCCGGCGCCGAAGTGTGCGCCGCAGAACCAGGTGTTGCGCACGCCTTGCAGCGACCACGCCTCCTCCTGCGCGCGGATGGCGGCGGCGTTGAAGAGCGGGTGATCGTATTCGGTGTCGTAAAGCACGGTGTCGGCGCGCGGCATGGTGCGGGGATTGAGCGTGAGAAAGATGTTTTGCTTGCTCTTGATGCCCTGCAACTTGTTCATCCAGTAGGAGACGACGCAGCCGCCCTCCGGATTGTCGCCGACATAATTCCAGCTCGCCCAGAGCGGTTCGCGGCGCGGCATGAGCGCTGGGTCGGTGTGTAGGATGGCGCGGTTTTTGGCGTAGCGGAACGCGCCGAGCAGGCGTTGTTCTTCAGCGCTCGGATCATCGAGCATGGCCAAAGCTTCGTCGGCATGGGTGGCGATCACGACGTCATCGAAGCGCTCGCTGTGTCCGTTCGCATCGCGCACGGAAACGCCGCCGCCGTCGCGTCGCACTGAAACCGCGCCAGCATTGAGCCGCACATTTTCCGCGTACGAGGCCGTGAGCTTATGAACGTAGGCCTGGCTGCCGCCTTCGACCGTCCGCCATTTGGGCCGGCCTTGGAGCTTCAGGAGACCATGGTTTTCAAAGAAGCGCACGAAGGCGCAAGCTGGGTAGTGATGGATCTCCGCCATCGACGCAGACCAGATGGCCGCCGCCTGCGGCAACAAGTGATCGCGCTGAAACGCGTCGCCATAGCCGCGCCCATCGAGATACGCGCCGAGCGAAATCATGCTGTCGCGCGAGCGCGAGAGATCGAGCGGAGCGTTTTTGTAGAAGCGCAGCAAGTCGAGCGTCATCGACCAGAAGCGCGGGCTCAATAGATTGCGCCCGCCACACAAAAACGCAGACGCTCCAACGGAGGAATATTCCGTCTGCCCGCCATTCAGAGACACACCGAACGACATATCCGACTGTTTCGTCGCCACACCGAGATGATCGAAGAGGGCGATCAGGTTCGGGTAGGTAGCGTCGTTAAACACGATAAAGCCGGTGTCGACCGGGGTAGGCCCCAGATCGGTATCGACGATCACTGTGTTTGAGTGCCCGCCGAGGCGGCCGTTCTTCTCGTAAACCGTGACATCGTGGCGCTGACTGAGTAGCCAAGCAGCGGACATGCCCGAAATGCCTGAGCCGATCACAGCAATGGAGCGACGCCGCGCTGGCCCGCCAGAGTTAAAGGGCATGGATGTTTCCCGGTCCGGCCGCGAAAACCATGGCCAGTTCAGGCAGCGATACGGTCTCAACGCTTCTCCGGTTCACACTGATCCAGGTTCCGCGCCGCTGCGTAGAACTGCCCATGCGTGCGCTGGAACTCTCGGCCGCTCCCGTTCGAACGGCGCCTTATGCGCGGCGCGCCAAGGAGCCTGTCGCTGTGCATAGCCCCGCCGATGAAACGGACGAGGCCCTGCTGGTCCGTGTCGCCGGGGGCGATCGGGAGGCGTTTGCCCGCTTGTTCGGCAAGTACGCGCCGAAGGTGAAGGGCTATCTGATCCGGCTTGGCGCGCGCGGGGCGGTGGCGGAAGATTTGGCGCAGGACGCGATGGTTTCGGTCTGGCGCCGGGCGGGCTCGTTCGATCCAGCGAAGGCGAAGGGCTCGACCTGGATTTTCGTCATCGCCCGCAACGCCTGGATCGATCGGCTGCGCCGCGAGAAGGTCGAACTGGCCTACCGCGCCGGCATGGACGAACCGGAGGAAAGCAGCGACGAGGCGCCCGATGAAGCCGCCGTCCGCCTGCAGACCGAAGAGCAAATTGCAGCCGCGCTTCTGACCTTGTCGGAAGATCAGCGGCAAGTGGTGCGGCTTTCGTTTTTCGAGGACCGGCCACATTCTGAAATAGCCGAGCGGCTGTCGTTGCCGCTCGGCACTGTAAAATCGCGCTTGCGGCTTGCCCTGATCAAGCTCCGCGCGCATTGGGAGCAAGTACAGTGAACCCGCGCCATCATCCTTCGGCCGACGTTTTGGCGGCCTATGCGGCCGGCACGCTCGAACCGGGCTTTGGCCTCGTGGTCGGCGCGCACGTCGAGCAGTGCGCCATGTGCCGCGCCAGCACGGCGGCGTTTGAGGCCGCATCCGGCGAAGCGCTTAGCGCACTGCCGCAAACGGATGTCGCCGCGGATGCGTTGACGCGTGTCATGTCCCGTCTCGACGCTGCGCCTGCGCCTGCGCAAGCTGTCGACACGCGTCCATTCACGGACCGCCTGCCGCTGGGCAAGCGCAAATGGATCGCGCCGGGTGTGTGGGTGGCGGCGGTGCAGACGCCGCATGCGCAGGATAATCGCGTCTATCTACTTTCGGTCGCGCCCGGCATGCCGACGGCGCGGCACGAACATACGGGCGCGGAGTTCTGCACGGTGCTGCAGGGCGCCTTTCGTGATGAATCAGGGCTCTATACCGCCGGCGATTTCGCCGCGACCGACGAAGACGTGGATCACCTGCCCGTGGTCGAAGGCGACGAAGATTGCGTCTGCCTGTTCGCCACCGAAGGCCGCTTGAAGCCCAAAGGTCTGCTCGGCCGGCTGGCATTTGCTTACGCCGACGTCTGAACCGGTCGAAATCCGCTCACGCCCGCTTGTGACCTGAGGCATAGTCCCGCCGCCTCGGGCGAGGCGGGATGGGACCATGACAAGCACACACATGGGCGCTGCGCCCACGCTGAACGCTGGCGCGCGGATCAGCGAAATCGACATGCTGCGCGGCCTCGTCATCGTGCTGATGGCGCTCGACCACGTGCGCGATTACTTCATCACCGGCGGCGGCTTTTCGGTGAATCCGCTCGATCCTGAACAGACCACGCCTTGGCTTTACGCCACGCGCTGGATCACGCACCTGTGCGCGCCGACCTTCGTTTTTCTCTCCGGCGTCTCGGCTTATCTTCAGTTTGCCAGAGGCAAGGCGACGCCGAACCTCTCGCTCTTTCTCTTCACGCGCGGGCTCTGGCTGATCGTGCTTGAACTCACACTGATCAGCTTCGGCTGGTCGTTCGGTTTTCCGTATTTGCTGTTCATGCAAGTGATCTGGGCGATCGGCTGGTCGATGATCGGTTTGGCGGCTCTGGTTTGGCTGCCGCGTATGGTGGTGCTGGTCATTGGCGTCGCCATCATCGCCGGACACAATTTGCTCGATCCGATCAGCGCGCAGCAATTGGGCGGCGTCGCCGGGCAGATTTGGACCTTCCTGCACGATGGCGGCATCATCTTCGCCGGTGAGCAGCCGATCGGGCTGGCGGCGTACCCCATCCTGCCATGGCTCGGCATCGCGGCGTTCGGGTACGGCGCGGGCGCGCTGTTTGTGCAGCCGCCGGCGCAGCGCGACCGCACCTTGCTGTTGCTGGGCCTCGCCATGCTGGCGGTGTTCGTCGTGATGCGCTGGTTTAACGGCTATGGCGACCCGCTGTTCGCGACCGGTCCGGAAGCGATCGCGCGCAATTGGCACGATCAGCCGACGCTGATGGCGCAGATCATGGTGTTTCTGGACGTGCAGAAATATCCGCCGTCGCTGCAATTCGTGCTGGTGACGCTGGGTGTCGTCTTTGTGCTTTGGCCGCTGCTCACGCGCTTGCGCGGGCCCGTCGCTTCGGTGCTCACCACGTTCGGCGCGGTGCCGTTCTTTTTCTATCTGCTGCACATTTATCTCATCCACCTGCTCGCCATGGCGGCGAACGCGGCGGCAGGGCGCGATATCAGCGGCTTCTTCAACTATCTGATCAACGGCTTCACCCGGCCGGAACTCATCGCCAATACCGGCTTCAGTTTGCCTTGGGTGTACGTCGCCTGGATCGTGGTTCTGGCGCTGCTCTATCCGCTCTGCCGCTACTGGCAGCAGCTGAAGGCGCGGCGGCGCGATTGGTGGCTTTCGTATCTCTGAACGAAAAGACGCCGCCCTCGGGGTAGCGAGGGCGGCGTCTCACGCCAGCGGGGCCGGAGAGATTAGCCCTGGGCCGGCATAAGGACGGTGTCGATCACGTGGATGACGCCGTTCGATTGGTTCAGATCGGTCGCCGTCACGGTGGACGTGCCGCCGGCCGCATCGGTCAACACAACGCTCGAGCCCGAGAGGCGTGCCGTCAGCGTGCCGCCTTGCACGGTCGTCACCGTCGCCGTGCCGCCGCCTGCTTGAATCTGCGAAATCAGATCAGCAGCTGAAACGCGGCCGGAAACGACGTGATAGGTGAGAATGCCGCTGAGCGTTTCGCGCTGCGCCGGTTGGGTCAGATTTTCAACCGTGCCAGCCGGAAGCTTTGCGAATGCGGCGTTGGTCGGCGCGAACACCGTGAACGGACCAGCGCTCGACAGCGTTTCGGCCAGGCCGGCAGCTTGCACCGCGGCGACTAAAGTCGTGAAATCGGGTGACGCAACAGCGGCGTCTACGATGGTGCCGGTTGCAGCGGGTTGTTCCGCAGCGGGCGCCTCAGGGGCAGCTGGCGGCGCTTCGGCCGCGCCGCAGCTGGCCAATGCAAGCGAGAACGCGGCAACTGCCGCGGTGGTGATAAGCTTCTTCATGATGTCTCCTCACGTGCTCGTGGTCACGTTGAGGCAGTTACGCCGCGCGCATTGGCGCGGATCACACGCGTGCAATTACGCCGCACGTGACGCGTCGATGGAACTTTCGATGTCTTGCGCGAATGTCATCAACGGTTCGGGGCGATACGATGGATCGGCAATCCAGCGCAGACGCGCGGCTTCGTGTACGTCGCCATAGCGCACAATGCCGCGACGCCAACGCGCGCCGACGACGTACGCAAGCGAAGGCCGCGTGCTTGAGCGCAAAGATGCGCCAATCGGATCGATCTCTGCGATGCAGTTCGACACCACCGAGCCCGGATCGCGGTCGAGGTAGAGCCCGGCCTGCTCGGCGCCTTCGAGCACCCAGAGCAGCGCGCAATTGGAAAGCCCGCGATTGGGCCCGCCGCCGACGCCGCCATGATCGCCGGGAAACCACACTTGCGCCACGCGTGGCTGCGCGAACGGCGAGTTGAACGCGTCGACGTTGCTCCACAGCGTTGGCTTGAACGGCGCGCGCCGTTCATCGATGGCGACGGCATGGCGCGCATACTCGACTGAACGCGACAGCGCGGTGTCGTGAAACTCGTATTCCTTGTTCAGCCCGATCGAGATCGGCAGCAGGCGCGGAATGCCGAGCGAGCCCACCGTATCCCAGACGCCGAGATAGCGAATAGCGAGATTGACCGGCGGGTTCGTGAACGGTGTCGTCAGCCTTGGCCAAGCGATTGCGTGCGCGGTGCGGAAGCGTTCCGTCTGCGGGG
>QBMO01000050.1:13005-22729 GCA_003242075.1 Alphaproteobacteria bacterium | reverse complement strand
GTCGACTCGGTCGCCACTTCCACCGGATCGAACGCCAGCCTCTGCTCGCGCCCGCCTTTGAGCTGCAAATAGACCTCGGCCAAAATCCGCGCGTCAATCAAGGCGCCGTGGCCGCCCGCGCCTTTGCGTGCCGTGAGATCGAACCCGTAGCGATCGAGTTGGAAGCGTTTTGCGAGCGCGTCGAGAGAGCACGAGGCGCCAGGAAAGCGCTTGCGCGCGATCATCAGCGTATCGACGAAACGCTCGGCTGGGTGGGGCTCGCGGCGCAGGCGACGCAGCTCGGCATTGAGGAAGCCTTGATCGAACGCTGCATTGTGCGCCACCAGCGGCGCATCGCCGACGAACTCCAGGAACTCATCGGCTACGTCCGCGAACTTGCGATGCTGCACCAAAAAGTCACGCGTCAGCCCGTGCACGCGCACGACTTCATCGGGCACACTGCGTTCGGGGTTGAGATAGACGTGATACTCGCGGCCGGTGCGCTCGAGATTGAACAGCTCGACGCAGCCGATTTCGACGATGCGGTCGCGGAGTTCGACCTCGAGGTGGTCCGGAAAAACGCCGGTGGTTTCCGTATCGAACACGATTTCGCGCATGGATAACGCGCTAATCCTGTTTGCGCAGCGCGTCCAGCACCGCCCTAACTTGCTCCCGCGTCGCCTCCAGCGCGCCGCCGGTATCGATCACGAAATCAGAGCGCGCGCGCTTTTCGGCATCGGGGACCTGGCGGGCCAGCAGCGCTTCGAACTTTTCCGGCGTCATGCCCGGACGCGCCAGCACCCGCTCGCGCTGCACGTCGGCCGGCGCAGAGACGACGACGATTTTGTCAAATAGAGCAGCACTCGCCGACTCGAACAAAAGTGGGATATCGAGCACCACGATGTCAGCGCCGCCGACAAGGTTTGCTTGCAGAAACTTCGCCTGCGCTTTCCGCACCAGCGGGTGCACGATCGCTTCCAGCCGCTTGATCGCCTCCGCATCGCCGACAACGCGCGCCGACAGCGCTGTGCGGTCGACGCCGCCATCCTTGCTGACGCCGGGAAACGCCGCTTCGATCGGCGCGACCGCCGCGCCGCCTGGTTCATAGAGCGCATGCGCGGCCGCGTCTGAATCGAACGCCGGCGCGCCCTCCTCCGCGAACATCTTGGCGACCGTCGACTTGCCCATGCCAATCGATCCGGTGAGGCCAACCACTTTCATGCGAGCGCCGCCAAAAGCCGGGCGCGCGCCTTCTCGGTATCGGGTTTCACGCCGAACCAAAGTTCGAACGAGCGCGCGCCTTGGTGAATGAACATGCCGAGGCCATCCATCGCCGTGAGCCCACGCGCACGCGCGGATGCGAGCAGCGCTGTTTCAAGCGGCCGGTATACAATGTCAGCGACGATCGCATTCGGCCGCGTGAACTGTACCGGCCAGTTTGGGTTGGGCTGCCCGACCATGCCGAGCGTGGTGGTTTGCACAATCAAGTCCGCGGCGCCGAAGCCGCGCTCAAGATCGTCCCAGCGCAGCGCGCGCCCGTTGCGGATCCTGGAAGCGACAACGTTTGCGCGCTCCGGTGTGCGATTGGCGAAGTGAATAGTATCCACGTGTGGTGACAGCGCCGCGCCAATCCCCTGCGCCGCGCCGCCAGCGCCGACAATCAGCACCCGTTTGACGCGCCCACGCCAATCCGGCGCGGATTCATCCAGTGAATTGAGAAAGCCCGCGCCGTCGGTGTTAAAGGCGGACAGTGAGCCGTCTTTCTCCCAACGTAAGACGTTGGCGACCGGGCCTTCGCTGCGGTCGGCAGCGGTGGCAGCGGCTTCCTTATGAGGCACGGTGACGTTCAGCCCGGCAAAGCCCATGCCCTTCAGCGCGCGAAGGGCCGCCGTTGCGTCGTCACTCTTCAGCGGCAGCGCCACGTAGACAGCATCAAACCCATGATCGGCGATCCAGGCATTGTGCATCAATGGCGACAACGAGTGGCCGACAGGATCGCCAATAACGGCGAGCACTTTGGTGGCGGCGGTGATTGTCATGCCCGCGCCACGCCGTGTTCGCGCAAGAACGCCAAGAGCGGCAGCAGCGGCAGGCCAAGCACTGAAAAGTAGTCGCCTTCAACGCGCTCGAACAATTGCGCGCCGAGACCCTCCAGCTGATAGGCGCCCACCGATCGCAACGTCGCCTCGCCTGCCCGCGCCATATAGTCGTCGAGAAATGCGACAGAAAACGCGCGCATCTTGAGCTTTGGCGTATCGATGTGACGCCAGATAATCGCGCCTTCGCGGGCGATGACGGCAGCTGTGATCAGCTCATGCGTACGCCCGCGCAGCTTCAGCAAATGTGCACGCGCCTCTGCGACATCCTTTGGCTTGTCCAACACCTCGCCCTCGATCGCCAACATCTGGTCGGCGCCAATCACGAAATCCGGCGAGTTGCGTGAAACACTGAGCGCCTTGAGTTCGGCCAGCATGTCGGCCTGATCGCGCGGCTTCATGCCATTGGCGCGCAAGCTCGCTTTCGCGGCTTCCTCATCCACGCGCGGCGTTTGCACGGTGAGAGTGAGCCCCGCCGCCTCCAGCATCTCTCTGCGCGCGGCGCTTCCCGAAGCGAGGATCAAACTCACTGGCCGCGATGCTCCGCCAGGAGGTTCAGCACGCCGGCGGCGGTTTCCTCGATCGATCGGCGTGAAACATCGATCGTCGGCCAACCCTCGCGCTCGAACAGCTTCTGTGCCTCCATAACCTCACGGCGCACTTCATCTTCGTCCGTGTACGAGCCGGCGCGCGTTTCCTTCATCGCCACCAAGCGGTTGCGGCGGATGTGAATGAGGCGGTCGGCGGAGATCAGCAGGCCGACGACCAGCGGCCGTTTCTCCGCAAACAATTCCGGCGGCAGCGGCACCCCCGGGACCATCGGCACGTTAGCGGCTTTGACGCCACGATGGGCGAGATAGACGCTCGTCGGCGTTTTCGAGGTGCGGCTGACGCCCACCAGGATCACGTCGGCATCGCTCAATTCAACCACGGCTTGGCCGTCGTCGTGATCCATAGCGAAGTCGAGCGCGTCGATGCGCTTAAAGTATTCCGCGTTCAGTTTGCGCGCCGCCCCTACCCGATGGTTCAGCTCCAGGCCCAGATAGCGTGAGGTTGCGTCCAGCACTGGATCAAGCACGGCCACGCACGTCATGCCCATCTTGGCGCACGCTTCCTCCAACACGGCCCGGTGATCGAGATTGGAGAGGGTGAACATGACGATGCCCGGCGCATCCTCAATTTCCTTGATCACCCGTTCCAACTGCCGCACCGAGCGGACCAAGAAGTAGGAGTGTTCCACAGGCAGGACGTTGTCGAACTGGGCGCACGTCGCGCGCATGACCCCGGCCAGCGTCTCGCCAGTGGAGTCCGAGACCAGGTGGACATTGAAGTAGATCGCCAAGCGTTCGCGCATGGGTGTCACATATCAGGCTTGTGCGGCTTGTGGACAAGCTGTTGAAGAGAAGCGCGTTCAGCCACGCCTATCCGCCGAGGGGCCAAGTTCGGCAATTGTTGCTTAACCCAACCGGCGATTCCTCCCCGCCCTCTCCACAGCCGCACACTTTGGGTGCAGACGAATCGTGACGCGTCGCCGCATGCGCCAAGCTGCTCACTGCTAAGGGCTTTCGCCCCGGCGCCAGGAATGGCAAGTCTGGGGACAAGCTGTGGGCAGTGAACTTCTCCCGGAAACTAGGTCGCTACAACAACGAGTCCCCCATACATCGGGATTCAAGTTTTAAGTTTAGAGGACGGAATGGCCGATCAGGAAATCCCGGCGCTTCTGCGCGTCTTGAACGGAGAGAGGCTCGACCCTCCTCCGATTTGGATCATGCGCCAAGCCGGCCGCTATCTGCCTGAGTACCGGGAGCTCCGGACCCGGGCGAAGAACTTCCTGGATTTCTGCTACTCCCCTGCTCTGGCGACCGAAGCGGTGATGCAGCCGCTGCGCCGGTTCCCGCTCGATGCAGCGATCCTGTTTTCCGACATTCTCGTCGTCCCCGACGCATTGGGTCAAAAGGTTTGGTTCGTTGAAGGCGAAGGCCCCCGGCTTGAGCCGCTGATCGGGCAAGAGACTTGGAGCTTCGGCGATTCCGAGAAAGCCATTCAGCGTTTGGCCCCGGTTTACGAGGCGGTCGAACGTATCCGCGCCGCCATTCCGAAGGATATAGCGCTGATCGGTTTTGCCGGGGCGCCGTGGACGGTCGCGACTTACATGCTGCAGGGCCGTGGCGGCGATAAAGACGATGCGCGGATGGAGGTCTATCGCCGGCCGGAGGAGGTCGATGCGTTGCTCGATGTGCTGGTTGAAACGACCGCACAGCACCTCGTGGCGCAAGTGAGAGCCGGCGCCGACTGTCTGCAGATTTTTGAGAGCTGGGCCGAAGGCCTGCCGCCGCTAATGTTTCAGCGCGTGATTGCCGGACCGACTCGCAAGTTGATCGCGCGCGTGCGGGAGCTTGGCGTCACTGTACCAATCATAGGCTTTCCGCGTGGAGCGGGCTCGGGGATCGGCGCTTACGCACATGAGACGGGCGTGAATGCTCTTGGCGTCGATACGCAGACTTCGGCGATGGAAGTGATCGAAGCCGCGCCTCAGGGCATGGCCCTGCAAGGCAATCTCGATCCCCTCACCCTCATTGTGGGTGGCGCTGCCTTGGAAAAGGCCGCGCGTGACGTATTGAACGATTTCCGCTTCGTGCCGCACATCTTCAATCTTGGCCACGGCATCACGCCGCAAGCGACGCCGGAAAACGTCGAGCGCCTAGTGAAGATCGTGAAGGGTCAAGTATGAGCGCTATGGCGCTTGAAACCGAAACGGAAGACGGGCCGGGCTTGCGCATTATGACCGCGCGGCGCGTGGCCATCATTCTGTTCAATCTCGGCGGACCCGATACGCAACAGGCGGTGCGCCCATTTCTGTTCAATCTGTTCAACGACAAAGCCATTATCGGCGCACCGCAACCGGTTCGGTTTCTCCTTGCGCAATTGATTTCGCGTTCGCGGGAAAAGCTGGCGAAAGCTAATTACGCGCTCATGGGCGGCGGTTCGCCCATTTTGCCGGAAACCGTGAAACAAGCGGATGCACTGGATGCCGAGATCGCCAAGCGCGTCTCCAACGTCACCTTCAAATGCTTCCCCGCAATGCGCTACTGGAAGCCGTTCGTGAAGGACGCGGCAAAAGCTGCGCGCGCCTGGGGCGCCACTGATGCTATTCTGCTGCCGCTCTATCCGCAGTTTTCAACCACGACGACCGCCTCATCCCTGAGTGAGTGGAAGCGCCATAGCGACCTGCCCAGCTCAACGATCTGTTGCTATCCAGCCGGCGCAGCATTCGCTCAGGTACATGCTGACGCGATCATGGAAGCTTGGCGTCAAGCCGGCTCGCCCGCTACGCCGCGCGTACTGTTTTCCGCGCACGGCTTGCCCCAGCGCGTGATCGACAGCGGCGATCCCTATCAGTGGCAGGTCGAGCAAAGTGTCGCCGCTGTCCGCCGCTTGTTGCCGGCGGATTGGGAAATCCGCATCTGCTACCAGTCGCGCGTCGGGCCGCTGAAATGGATCGGGCCCTCCACCGAGGAAGAGATCGAAGCCGCTGGACACAACAAAGCCGGCATCATTCTTTCTCCCATCGCGTTTGTCTCCGAGCACGTCGAGACGCTGGTTGAGCTTGATATTGAGTACGCGCAACTTGCGCGCAGCTTGGCTCTGCCATTTTATGTGCGCGCGCCGGCGCCGGGGGCGGCCCCGCGTTTCATTGACGCGCTGGCCGAACAGGTCGAGCGCGCTTTGTCGGCGCCGGGTAAGGTGCAGGCGGAGAATGGGGGTCGTATCTGCCCCGCCCAATTTGGGCTCTGCGCACAAGGGAGCGGGCGCTGATGGATCACGTGATCGGTTACGACCTCGCCCGAGGTTTGCACATCATCGCCGTGATCGCCTGGATCGCGGGCTTGCTCATGCTGCCGCGCTTTTACGCCTACATCACGGTTAGCCAGCCTGGCGGCGAACTTGAAGCGGCGATGCTCAAGGCGGCACGCAGCCTGCGGATGATCATTCTGACGCCCAGCTTGATCGTCGCCTGGGCGTTTGGCATCTTCCTGTTCGGGACCTACCTCACAGGCGACTGGACCCGGCCGCTCGGCGATACCCTCGCCGCCGTGCCGCATTGGTTCTGGCTCAAGTTTCTGCTGATCCTGGGCTTGAGCGGCTACCATGGCTACCTATCTGCAGAGGGTCGGCGCATCGCCAAAGGTGAACGCCGGCGCTCCGAGAAGTTCTGGCGGCTGATGGGAGAAATCCCGTTTGTGGTCGCCATCGCCGCCGTGCTGCTGGCGACACTGGAACCCTAATCCCAACCCTGGCCGGTAACCTCGGCTTGACGCTTTAGGCCCATTGTGGTGTGCATGAGCTTGCGTGCTTCGGCACGCGCGCGACGGCGGCGCTGCTCAATTCTCCTTATCCGCCGGAACCTCTTCCCATCGACGGCCCTGCCCGCGCGTTCACGCGCGAGGCCCGTCTCAAAATCTGAAATTCCCCGAGACACGAAATTCCCATGACTGAAGTACAAGCACTAGACGGGCTCACCTCGCTCACGCTGCAGGAGCTCAAACGCAAAACGCCGGCAGAAATCCTCGCTCTCGCGGAATCGCTTGAGATCGAGGGCGCCAACACGCTCCGCACCCAGGACATGCTGTTCTCGATCCTGAAGTCCGTCGCCGAGCGCGGCGTCGAGATCGGTGGCGCGGGTGTCTGCGAAATTCTATCAGACGGCTTCGGCTTTCTGCGCTCGCCGCAATCGAGCTATCTGCCGGGCCCGGACGACATCTACATCTCGCCGCAACAGATCCGGAAGTTCGGCCTGCGCACCGGCGATACGGTCGAAGGCCAGATCAAAGCGCCGAAGGATGGCGAACGCTATTTCGCCCTGACCAAGGTCAACTCGGTCAATTTCGAAGACCCCGACAAAGTCCGCCACAAGGTCCACTTTGACAATCTGACGCCGCTCTATCCGACCGAGCGCCTGAAGATGGAGCTCGACGATCCGACCATCAAAGACAAAACCGGCCGCATCATCGATATCGTAGCGCCGATCGGCAAAGGTCAGCGTTCGCTCATCGTCGCGCAGCCGCGCACCGGTAAGACCGTCATCCTGCAAAACATCGCCAAGGCGATCGAAGCCAACCACCCGGAAGTGTTCTTGATCGTTCTCTTGATCGACGAGCGCCCGGAAGAAGTTACCGACATGCGCCGCACGGTGAAGGGCGAGGTGATCTCCTCGACCTTCGATGAACCTGCCACGCGCCACGTCGCTGTCGCGGAAATGGTGATCGAAAAGGCCAAGCGTCTGGCTGAGCACGGCAAGGATGTCGTCATCCTGCTCGACTCCGTCACCCGGCTCGGCCGCGCCTACAACACCGTCGTGCCCTCTTCCGGCAAGGTGCTGACCGGCGGCGTCGACGCCAACGCGTTGCAACGTCCGAAGCGCTTCTTTGGCGCGGCGCGCAATCTCGAAGAAGGCGGCTCGCTCACCATCATCGCGACGGCGCTCATCGATACCGGCTCGCGCATGGACGAAGTCATCTTCGAAGAGTTCAAGGGCACCGGTAACAGCGAACTGCAGCTCGACCGCAAGGTCGCCGACCGCCGCATCTTCCCGGCCATTGACGTGCTCAAGTCCGGCACCCGGAAAGACGATCTCATCACGCCGAAAGAGCATCTGCAGAAGATGTACGTCCTGCGCCGCATCCTCTCGCCGATGGGCACGCAAGACGCGATCGAGTTCCTGCTCGACAAGCTCAAAGGCTCGAAGAACAATGACGACTTCTTCCAGTCGATGAATACGTAAGCTCACCCGCAAGCGGTGATCGAAGGGGGCGCGGCGTAAGTCGCGCCTCTTTTGCGTTTGGGGCTCGGGTGCTAAGCGTCACTCAAACGGAGGGTCGCTCATGCTGAAAATCTATCACTCGCAAGGCGCGCGTTCGCTGCGCGTGTTGTGGCTGTGCGAGGAAATGGGCGTGCCGTACGAGACGGCGGAGGCTTCTTTCTTCAAACCGAGCGACGAGTTCAAAACCGTGAACCCGCTGCGCACTGTACCAGCGATGCAGGACGGCGATGTCACCATGATCGAGTCCGTCGCCATGATGATCTACATCATGGCCAAGCACGGCCCCACCGATCTCGAAGTGAAGCCGAGCGAGCCTGGCTACGCCGACTTTCTGCAATATCTGATGTTCGGCGAAGCGGGGCTCGCGGCCTACGGCAATCCCCTCGTCGCCACCCGCTTCCTGGCGCCCGCTGAGCAAAAGGAAAACTACACAGCCGGCTATCTAAAGAACGCGATTCTGAAGCGCTTGGAGTTCGTAGGCCAACGCCTCAACGGTAAACCCTACGTCGCCGCCGATCGCTTCACCGCCGCCGACATCTCGGTCGCCTATATCGCCACCGGCGCGAAGTTCGCCGGCATCGAAGATGAAATCCCGGTGCCAGTGAAGAGCTACATCGAAAACCTCTGGCAGCGGCCCGCATATCAGCGCGCTGCTGCGGTGAAGTAGTTACGGCACGAGCACCAGGCTGCCTGTCGTCTTGCGCGCTTCCAAATCGCGATGCACCTGCGCGGCATCCGCTAACGCGTAGCGCGTTGGCGGCGTGATCTTCACGGCCCCCTGCGCGATGACGTCGAACAAGTCCGCGGCGGTCTCATCCAATTGCTCGACCGTCGCGATGTAATTGAACAACGTCGGTCGGGTTAGAAACAGCGAGCCGCGTTGCGCCAGTGCGGATGGCGCAATCGGTGCTGGCGGTCCGGACGCATTGCCGAACGACACCATCATGCCCAGGGGCCGCAAGCTATCGAGCGACGCCTCGAACGTATCTTTGCCGACGCTGTCGTAGACGACATGCGCGCCGCCGCTGATCTCGCGCACGCGCTTGGCGATGTCGTCGCGGCCATTGATGATGGTGTGATCGGCGCCGAGCTCTTTTGCGAGCGCCGCCTTCGCATCGCTGCCAACAGCGGCGATCACTGTTGCGCCAAGATGCTTGGCCCATTGCACAGCAATCTGACCAACGCCGCCGACGGCTGCGTGGATGACGACAACATGGCCGCGTTCCACGCGAAACGTCTTACGCAAAAGAAAACGCGCGGTCATGCCTTTGAGCAATGACGCTGCTGCGATGTCGAACGAGATCGCATCAGGCAGCTTCACCGCTTGCGCTTCGTTGACGACATGCGTTTCCGCGTAAGCGCCGATCGGCCCGCTCGCATACGCGATGCGATCGCCCGGCTTGAAGCGCGTCGCGTTCGCGCCAACTGCCTCAACAACGCCAGCCGCTTCGAGCCCTAATCCGCTCGGCAGCGGCGTCTTGTACAAACCGGTGCGATGATAGACGTCGATGAAATTGACGCCGATCGCATGATGGCGCACGCGCACTTGCCCCGCGCCCGGCTCTGGCGTCGGCGCATCGGCGAGCGCCATCACTTCCGGCCCGCCATTGCTCTCGATGCGTATCGCTTTCATCGCCGATCCTTCCGTGATCACTGCACCGCGCACTGCGCCGCCGCGAAGCTCGCTTCGCCATCGGCTGCGTCGAGATCGCGATAGGCTTCGCGCACATCGTCCACCGCTACGATCTGCACGCCGTTGCGCGGCGCGTTGGAGAAATCGCGACCCTCGCCGAACATGCCGGCGCGCTGGCGGAACGCGGTGTTGAGA
>QBMO01000050.1:0-12863 GCA_003242075.1 Alphaproteobacteria bacterium | reverse complement strand
TCTCAACACCGCGTTCCGCCAGCGCGCGCACCAAGCTCGCGTTCGGCGTGTTCGTGCCGACCCACGCCACGATGCGCGAAAGATCGACGCCGCGACGCTCCAAAGTGTCGAGTTCGCGGACGCTCGAGATCGTCGTGTAGATCATCGCTTGCGGCGCAAGCCCGGCCAGGCGCGCTGCGCCATCGACGCTGTAGGTGATGAACACCACTCGACCCATCGCGCCGGCGAGTTCGACCTCCGAGATCACGTCCTCGTACTGAACGCCGCGCTTGATATCGAGTTCGAGCACGGTTCGTCCGTCCGCCCAATCGAGCGCCTCGCGCAAAGTTGGCACGCGCGCATCGACGCGGCGGCCGTCATCGTCTTCCAGCGAAAACGCCAACAACTGCGCCATGTCGAGTTCTGCGACCGCGCCGCTGCCCGAGGTCGTGCGCTCGACGCGATCGTCGTGCATCAACACCAGCACGCCATCCGCCGTGCGTGCGATATCGACTTCGAGAAACGAGCCGGGCGCTTGGCGCAGCGTGTTCTCAAACGTCGGGATCGCGTTTTCCGCGAAGCCCGCCGCCGGCCCGCCGCGATGCGCGGAGAGTGCCGTGAAGCCGCCGCTGCGCAAACAATCGAAATAGCCGGCGCGGTTCGACGGCGCGGTTACGGCGCGGTCGCCGCCGCTGCCTGCGTCGAGATTGGCGCCGTCCGGCGTCGGCCCGCAGCTCGCGAGCACCAAAGCCGTCGCTATCAGAACGCGCTTCATGCGAGGTGCTGGCCGAAGAACGCGACCGTGCGCGCATCAGCGATCTTCGTCGCGTCCGCATCGTAGTGTTTGCCGCCTTCGCGCGTGAAGGCGTGATCCTGCTCGGCGTATTCGTGGACGGTGACGAGCGGATTGCTGCTGAGTGTCTCGCGGATCGTGTTCAGCGCCTCGACCGGGATGAAGCTGTCTTTCATCGGGTTGTGCAGCATGAGCGGCTTCTTGATGCCGCCCGCTTCAGCCAGCGCCGTGTGGATGCCGCCGCCGTGATAGGCGACGGTCGCGTCGCTATCGGTCCGTGCCGCCGCCAGGAAGGCGATGTAGCCGCCCATGCAATAGCCCATGACGCCTGCCTTGCTGACGCTCTGGCCGCGCGCCCACGCGAGCGTCGCCTGCACGTCGGTAACGCTGGCGTTCTTGTCGAGCGCATTCATGTAACCGAACGCCTCCTGCCACTCGGCCTCGGACTGATCGGTCAGATCGATGCCCGGCTTGATGCGCCAGAAGAGATCGGGCGCCACCGCCAGGAAGCCCTCGCGCGCCAGCCAGTCCGCTTTGCCGCGCATCACGGCGTTGATGCCAAAAATCTCCTGCACGACCACGATCGCGCCTTTCGGCGTCCCGCTCGGCCGCGCCACATAGGCTTTGAACGCGCCGTCCGGCCCGGCAATTTCCACCCATTCACCCATCACCGTCTCCAATGCCTGTCTCCGAGAGCTTGGCCGCGTTATAGACGCTTGAAGCTTGCTAACGCGAAGGATTTGGAGCCATGAAGTTCACGGTCAATGTCGAGTGCTCGCCAGAGGAAGCCCGCCGCTTCATGGGCCTGCCGGACGTCACGCCGATCAATGAGGCGCTGGTCTCCGAGATGGGCAAGCGCATGGAGAAGAACCTGGCGCTGATGAGCGGCGAGACCATGATGAGTTCGTGGATGAGCGTCGGCACCCAAGCGCAGGACGCGTTCGTGAAGCTGATGACCTCGGGCGCGACCGCCGCCGCTTCACGTGAAAAGCCCTAAGCGGCCTTAGCGCTTTTCACATGAAACCGGACACCATCGTGGCGCTGGCTTCTGGCGCGGGTCGCGCCGGCGTCGCCGTGATCCGGCTGTCCGGCCCTGCCGCTGGCCCGACGCTGAAAGCGCTGACAGCGCGGGATCTGCCCAGGCCACGCGCCGCCACGCGCGAAGCGTTTTGCGATCCACGCACCGGCGCTTCGCTCGATGACGGCCTGGCGCTTTGGTTTCCGGGGCCAGCCAGCTTCACCGGCGAAGACGTCGCCGAACTCCACATACATGGCGGCCCGGCGGTCATCGCCGCCGTTATCGACGCCTGCCTTAGCCAACCCGGCGTCCGCGTTGCCGAGCCGGGCGAATACACCCGCCGCGCCTTCGAGAACGGCAAGCTCGACCTGGCCGAAGCGGAAGGCCTAGCCGACCTCGTGGACGCCGAAACCGAGGGCCAGCGCCGCCAGGCCCTCCGCCAGCGCCGCGGGGCTCTGAGCGCCGTCTATGAAGGCTGGCGAAGCCGTCTGATCGAGGCGGCGGCCTTGATCGAAGCCGAGATCGATTTCCCGGACGAAGACTTGCCGGGCGCGCTGGCGCAGCGGGCTGGTCCGATCCTGGAGGCGCTGGCCGCCGACATGGGCTCGCACCTCAACGATGCCCATCGTGGCGAGCGCATCCGCGACGGCTTCCGCATCGCCATCATCGGCCCGCCCAATGCCGGCAAGTCGAGCTTGCTGAATGCGCTGGCTCAGCGTGAAGCGGCGATCGTCAGCGAGATCCCAGGCACCACCCGGGATGTCGTAGAGGTTCGCTTGGTGCTGGCCGGCTATCCAGTCTGGATCGCCGATACGGCGGGACTGCGGGAGGCTGCCGACGCGATCGAAGCTGAGGGCATGCGCAGGGCGCTGGAGCGGGCCGAGGAGGCCGATCTCAGGATCGGGGTCGTGGGGGCGGGCGGCGATGTGCCCGGCGCCGTGAGCGCCATGCTCGGCGCTGGAGACGTGCTGGTCCGCTCCAAGCTCGACCTCCATGGACGGGCGCATTCCGGCGAGACGCTGGCGGTCCATGTCAGCGTCACGACGGGCGAAGGGTTACGCGACTTGGAGACCCTGCTTGCTGAACGCGTCGCCGCAGCCCTCGGCCGCGAAGAAGCGCCGGTGCTGACGCGGGCGCGGCATCGGCGCCTGGTTCAGGATGCCCAATTGGCGATCGTCGGCGCACAAGCGGCGATCGCCAACGGCCCAGAATACGCGGCCGAAGACGTGCGTCGCGCCGCGACCGCGATCGGGCGTTTGACGGGGCGCATTGATGTCGAAGATTTGCTCGACGAGATATTTTCGAGCTTTTGCATCGGCAAGTGAGACTCGCACGAAAACCGCATGGAATATGCAGTTTCACGCGAAACTGATGAACTGAAATTAGCGGGTTGCACGTGAAGCGAAGGCTCACTGCTTCACTCAAACTCACCCATTCCCGGATGGACGAAGCGCAGTCCGAGACCCATAAACACGCGTGTTCGAAGGCTGCGCTCTCACGTCTATCAGAACCGGTTATGGGTCCCGGGCTCGATGCTACGCATCGCCCCGGGAATGGGTGTGAGCGTGAGCAAGTGACGCGGTAAATCCGCTCCTATATGAACCCCCACACATGAGCTCTTCGCACTCCTTCGACGTCATCGTCATCGGCGGCGGCCACGCTGGCTGCGAAGCTGCGGCGGCGGCTGCGCGCCTGGGCGCGCGGACGCTGTTGCTGACGCATAAGCTCGAAACCATCGGCGAGATGAGCTGCAATCCGGCCATTGGCGGCCTGGGCAAGGGCCACCTCGTCCGTGAGATCGATGCGCTCGACGGCGTCATGGGCCGGGTGGCCGACGCCGCCGGCATCCAGTTCCGGCTGCTCAACCGCTCCAAGGGCCCGGCCGTCCGGGGGCCGCGGGCGCAATCCGATCGCAAGCTCTATCGCCAGGCCATGCAGGCCGCACTGGCGGAGCAGGCGAACCTGACCATCCTAGCTGCCGCGGTTGAAGACCTCATCCTGATCGACGGAACCGTTGCTGGGGTGACAACCGCCGAGGGCCGCGAGTACCGCGCGCCCCGCATCGTCCTCACCACTGGCACGTTCCTCAAAGGCGTGATCCACATTGGCGACAAGCGCATCCCCGCAGGCCGCCACGGCGAAGCGCCCGCGATTGGGCTCTCGGACCGCTTGTACGGCGCAGGTTTCGCGATGGGGCGGCTGAAGACCGGCACGCCTGCGCGGCTGCAGTCCAGTTCGATCGATTGGGCCTCGCTGGAGAAGCAGCATGGCGACGAAGAACCCACGCCATTCTCGTTCTTGACCGAGAAGATCACCAACGAGCAGGTCGCCTGCGGCGTCACCTACACGAACGCTGAAACCCACAAGATCATCGAGGAGTCGCTCTCGAAATCCGCCGTGTTTTCCGGCGCGATCAGCGGGCGCGGGCCGCGCTATTGTCCGTCAATCGAAGACAAGGTCGTGCGCTTCGCCGACAAGTCGGCGCACCAGATCTTCTTGGAGCCGGAAGGCCTGGACGATAACACCGTCTATCCGAACGGCATCAGCACTTCGCTGCCCGAAGATGTGCAAGAGCGCTTCATCCGCACCATCGCTGGGCTCGAGAACGTCGTCATCAAACGCCACGCTTATGCGATCGAATACGATTACGTCGATCCGCGCGAACTGATGCCGACGTTGGAGACGAAGCGCATCGCCGGTCTCTATCTCGCCGGCCAGATCAACGGCACCACCGGCTACGAAGAAGCTGCGGCGCAAGGCTTGATCGCGGGCCTCAATGCGGCGCGCGCCGCGTCTGGAGCAGGGCCGTTCGAGATCAGCCGCGCGGAGGGATACATTGGCGTGATGATTGACGACCTCGTCACGCGAGGCGTCACCGAGCCCTATCGCATGTTCACCTCGCGCGCCGAGTATCGGCTGAGCTTGCGCGCGGACAATGCCGACCAACGCCTCACGCCAAAGGGCATTGAGCTAGGCTGCGTGGGCGCCACGCGAAATGTCGCTTTTGAAGCCAAAATGCGCGAAATCGACATGGCACGCCTAATGGCGCGCGCGCTCAATCTGACGCCGCAGCAAGCGGAAACGCACGGCCTCAAAGTCAACCAAGACGGCCAGCGCCGCGACGCGCGGCAGCTTCTCGCGTATCCTTCGATCAGCTTTGCGCAGCTCGCCGCGATCTGGCCCGAGCTTGGCTCGCTCAGCTCGCAAGCCCGCGAGCAGATCGAGATCGATGCGATGTATGCAGGCTATCTCGATCGCCAGGCGCTCGACGTCGAAGCATTCAAGCGCGACGAGGATCTGCGTCTCTCGCCTGACCTCGACTATGCCAGTGTCGGCGGGCTTTCGAACGAAGTGCGCGAGAAGCTCATCGCCGCGCGCCCAGTCACGCTTGGCCAAGCTTCGCGCATTGAAGGCGTCACCGCCGGTGCGCTCACCGCATTGCTGGCGCATGTAAAGCGCGAACAGAGGAAACGTGCATGAAACCCGCTCGCGACACGCTCTTCATCATTGCAGCGCCGTTCGAAGACGCGGCGCTCGACGGCACATGGTTCTGCACGGCGTGCGCGACTATGGAGGGCGCGCTGCTTGCCAATCCGGATTGGCAAACGCGGATCGATGTGAGGCGCAGCGCATTCCCGCGGCCGCGTCACGACATCATCGCGCTGATCGGCGAGGGCAACCAATCCATGCCCGTTCTCGTGCTCGCCGCGGGCTCGACGCCGCCGGCCGACGCCAAGGAGTTCGAAGGCGTATTCTTCCTGGATGAACCCAAATCCATCACCCGCTACCTGGCCGCCGCCTATGGCGGAGCAGGGCCGCATCCGTGAGTCTGCCAGGTTGCAGGCTGGAGCGCGGGCCTCCGGTCCGCACCTCGTATCCGCCGAATACGTCGCCTAAAGGAAGGGCGGGCCAGGAGGTCCGCGCTCCAAACTGGCGCCTTTGGTGGCCGTTATGACCAGTTGCGGTCCCGAGCAGTTCGTCCAAGGCCTGGGCTTCCCCGTTCCCCGTGAAACAGTGGAGCGCCTGGAAACCTATCGGCGTCGGCTGGCCGAGTGGTCCGAGCGTATGAATCTCGTTGGCCCCAAGGAGCTGGAGCTGTTCTGGAGCCGCCACGCTCTGGATAGTGCTCAGCTGCTCAAATTCGCCCCAGAGGCGAAAAACTGGGTGGATCTAGGTTCGGGGGCGGGGTTCCCAGGCTTGGTCGTGGCAGCCTTTATGGCGGATCAGCCGGGCGCCTCCGTCCACCTTGTTGAATCGACCGGCAAAAAGGCCGCCTTTCTGCGGGCGGTAGCGGAGGAAGCCGGACTCCCGGTTCAGGTGTTCAACGAGCGGATCGAGGCGTTCCACGCGGGCAAAGGCCCATACGACGTGGTTACCGCCCGTGCTTTGGCTCCCTTGCCGCGACTCATCGCCTATGCGAAGCCGATTCTCGATCGCGGCGCGATCGGGCTCTTCCATAAAGGCGCTGATCTAGACGCTGAGCTCGCCGCCGCAAAAGACGTCCTGAATGGTGGGGCGTACCGGGCAGACGTGCTGGAGAGCCTGAGCGATCCGCGCGGCCGCATTGTTCGCATAACAAAGGCCGCCTGACCGCCGGGCTCCGAATAGGAGACGGGGACATGCGTGTTTTGGCGATCGCCAACCAGAAGGGCGGCGTAGGCAAGACGACGACGGCCATCAATCTCGGCACCGCTTTGGCTGCGGCCGGGAAGGGCGTGCTGATCTTCGACACCGACCCGCAAGGCAACGCCTCCACAGGCCTCGACATCCATCCGCATGATCGCGCGGTGACAAGCTACGATGTGCTCGTCGGCCAGCTGCCGCTCGCGAAAGCGATCATGCCGACGAAAGTGCCCGGCCTTTACATCACTGCCGGCGATGCGCGCTTGTCGGGCGTTGAAGGCGAACTGATGGGCGAAGCGCAGCCGCAGTTTTTCCTGCGCAATGCGATCGAGAAATTCCGCGCGGAATCGCAGCTGGGCGTGGATTACATGCTCATCGATTGCCCGCCATCGCTGAACGTTCTGACAGTGAATGCGCTCACAGCAGCCGATGGCGTGCTGGTGCCGCTGCAAACAGAATACTTCGCACTCGAAGGACTGGCGCAACTGATCGCGACGATCAACGCGGTGAAAGTGAATCTGAATCCGGCGCTCGAAATCCAAGGCGTCGTGCTCACCATGTACGACAAGCGCACCACGCTGAGCGAGCAAGTGGCGCAAGAGGTGAGGGCGCACTTCCCGGACAAAGTCTATGAAACAGTGATCCCGCGTAACGTGCGCATCAGCGAGGCGCCGAGCCACGGCCTGCCCGCGATCATCTACGATCAGAACGCCACTGGTAGCAAAGCCTACATTAAGCTTGCGAAAGAGCTGATCGAACGCGAGCGAATGTTGAACGCAGCATAGTGCAAACGCTGTTTTGGTAGGAACTCGGCAATAATTGCCGACGCAAACTTAACCACGAAACCGAATCGGGTCGGGTACGGAGACGAGGGCTATGAGCGATTTGAGACCACGGGGCCTAGGGCGCGGACTGTCAGCGTTGCTCGGCGAGCCCGTGCGCACCGATGCGCCGCCCACGCCCGCTAATGCGCCGGCTTGGCCTGCACCCACGAATGAAGCGCGCGCGCCGATCGAGCCGCCGCGCAATGTGTTCGAATTGCCGGTGACGAACGCGCAAGCGCAACAGCCTCCGCAAGCGGTTGCGCCCGCTCCTATTGCTGCGCCGGCGCCAACGGCCGCCGCCGATGGTCCGCGCACGATCCCGATTGATCTCGTGCAGCGCAATCCTGGTCAGCCGCGCAAGCATTTCGACGAAGGCGATCTCAACGATCTCGCCAACTCTATCCGTTCGCACGGCGTGTTGCAGCCGATCCTCGTGCGCCCGATCGCCGATGGTAAGTTTGAGATCGTTGCCGGCGAGCGCCGCTGGCGCGCTGCGCAACGCGCGGGTCTTCACTCTATCCCGGCGGTTGTGCGCGAGCTGAACGAAGTCGAGGTCGTGGAAATCGCGATCGTCGAAAACGTGCAACGCACGGATCTGAACCCGATCGAAGAAGCGCAAGGTTTCCAAGCGCTGATCGATCGCTTCGGCCGCACGCAGCAAGAAATCGCCGACGCCGTTGGCAAGTCGCGCCCGCACATCGCCAACATGCTGCGGCTGCTGTCGCTGCCGGAAGAGCTTCAGGAAATGGTGCGTGACGGGCGGCTCTCGTCCGGTCACGCGCGCGCCATTCTCACAGCGCCAGATCCGCGCGGCTTGGCGCAGAAAGCGATCAGCGAAGGGCTGAACGTCCGCGAAGTTGAGCGCTTGGCGCAAATCGCCAAGGACGAAAAGCACGGTCCGCGCGCCTCTGTGGTCGCCGCCGAAGCCAAGAGCGCCGATACGCGCGCTCTGGAGCAATCGCTCTCGAACGCGCTCGGCCTCGAGGTCGCGATCGCGGAGAAGGGCGCCGGCGGGGAGGTGAAGATCACCTACAAGTCGCTCGAACAGCTCGACGATGTGATCCGCCGCTTGCGCGGAGGCTTCTGATCGCGCGACGCTGTTCGTCATGAACAGCGTCTACGGATCCTTCGGCACGACCATCTTCGAAACCATGTCGCGCCTCGCCGCCGAACGCGGCACCGTGAATCTTGGCCAAGGCTTTCCCGAAGACGACGGCCCGCGCGACATCCTCGAAGCCGCCGCGCGCGCAACGCTTGAAGGCCCGAACCAGTATCCGCCGTCACGCGGCCTGCCGGAATTGCGCCAGGCTGTCGCGGCGCACTATCGCGCTTACCAGAACGTCGAGCTCGATTGGCAACGCGAAGTCACCATCACATCCGGCGCCACCGAAGCGATTGCCGCCGCGCTGCTCGCCTTCATCGAACCCGGCGATGAAGTGGTGCTGTTCGAGCCCATGTACGACGCCTACTTGCCGATGGTGCGCCGGGCAGGGGGCGTGCCGCGCGTCGTTCGCTTAGATCCGCCGCATTGGCGGCTTGAACGTGAAACAGTCGCGGCCGCGTTCAGCGACAGAACGCGCGTCGTCGTCATCAACACGCCGCACAATCCGTGCGCCGCAGTGATGAGCCGTGCCGAACTCGAAATGCTGGCTGAGCTTTGTCGCGCGCATAACGCCATTTGTGTCAGCGACGAAGTTTGGGAGCATGTGCTGTTCGATGGCGCCGAGCATGTCTCGATGCTGGAGGTTATGCGCGAGCGCACGCTGAAGATTGGCTCGGCCGGCAAGATGTTTTCGCTGACCGGTTGGAAAGTTGGCTTCGCGTGCGGCGCGCCGGAGCTGATGGACGTCTTCGCCAAAGCGCATCATTCCTCACCTTCACGACACCGCCAAATCTGCAGCGCGCTGTCACCTACGCGCTCGGCAAGCCGCGAACGTACTTCGAGCAGATGAGCGCGGGCTTTCAGCGGTCGCGTGATCGCCTGGTTGGCGCGCTCGAAGAGGAGGGGTTTGTGTTGCTGCCGGCGTGCGGCGCGTATTTCGTCAGCATCGATCTGGCCGCTTCGGGCATCGCCATGAGCGACGAGGCCTTCGCCAAACACGCCATCGAACACGGCGTTGCAACCATCCCCGTCTCTGCCTTCTACACTAATCCCAATCCGCCGGCGCTCGTGCGCCTCTGCTTCGCCAAGCGCGACGAAACGTTGGACCGCGGCGCCGAGGCGCTCATCCGCGCCAAACGCGCGCTCTAAAACGCGAAGAGCGCCGCGGGGGGAGCTACCCGCGACGCTCTTCTCTTCAGGCCGTTTGATCGTCGTGCTTGGGAGCTTAAGCGACGATCTGCGCGGCTTGGTTCATGACGCTCATGGCGATCGGCGCGAACACGGCGCAGGCGGCGATCAGGGCGTAAAACTTGGTCATCGGCTTGCTCTCTACTCAGGCGACGATTTGCGCAGCTTGGTTCAGCGTGGCGAACGCGACGGGGGCCAGGATCATGGCCGCCAACATCAGGCTGTAAAACTTGGTCATTTGGTTTGCTCCCTCGGGGCGCCGCGCCCCGACCAGACAAACCTAATGCGCCCCTTACCCTGTCGCTGTGACGGTGGGCACAACGGATGATGGCAAGCGGATATTGATCGGCCGCGCGCGGCGCTTCATGCTTAGCGCCATGAGCAAGCCTGTTTCCGGCGGGGCGGTTTTCCTGCTCTGCCTCTTCGTTGGGATCATCTTCGACCAAGTCGCCATCGGCATCTTGGCTGGCCTGGTCCTCGGCGCAGCCGTCGGCCGGCCCAAGCTCGGCGGCGGGACCGATACTAGTCCTTAGCGCGGAGTTAGGGCCCTCAGCCCTAACTGTTCTATAGAGCCCAATACGAGCTTAGCCCGGGGTAACGGCCAGCGGCTCGACCCGCGGCGCATCCACCGGATCGGTCTCGCCGCGTGAAACAACCTGCGCCACCACCAGATCGCCGGTCACGTTGAGCGTCGTGCGGCACATATCGAGGAAGCGATCGACGCCGAGGATGAGGCCGATGCCCTCCGGTGGAATGCCGACCATCACCAGGATCATGGCGATCACCGGCAACGATCCCGCCGGCACGCCAGCCGTACCGATGCCGCCCAGGATGCAAACCAGCATGACAATCACTTGCTGCGTCAGCGTCAGATCGATGCCGAAGAATTGCGCGAGAAAGAGCACGGTCACGCCTTCGAACAGCGCAGTGCCGTTCTGATTGGCGGTGGCGCCGACGGTCAGCACGAAGCGCGAAATCTTGCGCGGCAGCTTTAATTCGGTTTCCGCAGCGCGCAGCGAGACGGGCAGTGTGGCGTTCGAGGAAGCGGTCGAAAACGCCACCACGATCGGTTCACGTACCTGGCCGAAGAACGCGATCGGGTTCTTGCCGCCCAGCAGCATCAGGATGATCGGGTAGATGACGAACATATGCACCGCCATCGCGCCGATGGCGACGCCAGCGAACGCCGCCAGCCGCACCAGCAAGTCCCAGCCAAACAAAGCCGCCAGATTGAACATCAGGCAGGCGATGGCGATCGGCGCCAGTTTGATCACGAGCGTGATCAGCTTCATCATCACTTCGAACAGGCCAGTGATGGTCTGTTGCAACTGATCGGTGGCGGGGCTCTTCACCAGCACCAGGCCAATGCCGAACAACAGCGCGAACACCATCACCGGCAGAACCAAATTGGCGCTCGCCGCGGCGAAGACGTTTTGCGGGATGAGATCGAGGAAGAATTGCCCGAGGTTCACGCTATCGGGCGCGTTCTCGACAATGCCGGCCGCGCCCTCCGCGCCCTGCGCCAAAAGTTGCTGCGCCAAAGCTGGATCGACGCCGTCGCCTGGTCTGAAGAAATTCACGAAGCCGAGGCCGATCAAAACCGCGATCGTCGAAATCACAACCGTCAGCGCCAGCGTCTTCCAACCGACGCGGCCGAGCGCGCCGAGGTCTCCCATCTCAGCGATGCCGACGACCAGCGCGCTGAATAGTAGCGGCAGCACCAGCATGAATAGCAAGCGCAGGAAGATTTGCCCGAGCGGGCCGGTGATATTCGACGTGACCCACACCACCCACGGCGTCTCGGGTCCGAGATTGAGGTTCACATAGAGCCCAGCGAGGAGGCCGATGGCGAAGCCAGCCAACATCAGCCAATGGAACGGTATGCCGCCGCGCTTGGTCTCAGCCATCTCGTGTCGCTCCCATCGGTTGCATCGTCGCTAGCGGGGCAGGGCTGTCGGATCAAGCAGCATCGGAACAACAGCCCGCGCCGGAACGGCCGCTGCGCGCGCCCGTTGCATCACGACGCATACGGAGCACGTCCCATGGCAGAGTTCTCGCCGTTACTTTGGCTTCTTCCCTACGGCATCGCGCTCGTCTTGCTGCTGGCGATCCCCGCGTCGCGTTGATCAGCCGCCGACGAGCTTGGCGACGCCGCGATAAGCGTCCGCCGCGATAAGTTCCTGCGGCGCGCCGGCTGTCTTGCTGCGCAGTTCCGCCGACCAGAGCACGTCATACGCGGCGCTCAGTTTCTTGGTCGTCCAAAGTCGCGCTTGCGCCGCCACCGCGTCGCGCTCTTTCCAGAACACAGGCGGGCGCAACTTTCCGACCGCATCTGACGGACTCGCCCCCGCATCGATATGCCCGCGTAGCTCGCGCAACTGATGCAGCCGCCGCAACAGCGCCCGCAGCGCGGAAACGCCAGACAAATTGTCGATCCGCGCGAGCGATTCCACCGCTTGCGCCACTTTGCCCTGCGCCGCCGCTAAGCTCGCTGCATCGAGCGCGCTCTCGGCTTCGCTCGCCATCAGTGCTTCCAAATCGTCGGTGTTGATCGGCCGGGCAAGCTTGTGCGCGTAGAGGCCGAGCTTTTCGATCTCCTGGCGCATTAAGCCGCGATCGGCGGGGAGGGCGGCGAGGAAGGCGTCTTCGGCGTCGCGCTCGAAGGAGAGGCCAAGGTCTTTCGCCAGCGAGCGCGCAAACTGACCGCTCTCGGCTTCCGTCTCTTCGTAAAACGCAATCACGGCGCCCTGCTTGGCGGCGGTGAAGTGTTTCACGAGCGCGGCTGTCGAGCCCAGATCGCCCGCTTCCACGATCAAATAGCCCGCAGGCTCGCCGCGTTCGATCGCCGCCAGCGCATCAATGATCGCCTCGTCGCCGCCTTTGCCGGAGATGCGCGCCCATACGATCGTTGGTCCGCCGAGCAGCGATTGCGCGGCCAAAGCGTCGCCGAGCTTGGCGCTGTCCTTTTTGATCTCGTCGTCGCCCATCTTGGTGATGGCGTACGGATCGTCGGACTTGCCGACCGCCCAGGCCGCAAGCGTTTGCGCGGCTTCGTGCACGAAACTTTCGTTCGGACCGTAGAGGAGGACAGCGCGGACGGCTTTGTCCGGCTTGTCGAGAAAGCGCCGGATCGAGGCGCCCTGAATCTTCATCGCCTTACGGCGTGCCCGCGCGCGCCTGCGCCAAGCGTAGTGCGAGTTCGGCGCGAAAGCGTTGCGCCATGGTTTCGGCGGCACGCTCGCGTGCATCGTCTTGCGCGGCGATTTCGCCGAAGGCGGCGGTCGGGATGTCGTAGTTGACGACCGTAAACACCGAGCCGCGCATGACGCGCCCGCC